>CAYUWV010000159.1:0-5861 GCA_964448385.1 uncultured Propionibacteriaceae bacterium
GTGCCGGTCGGCAAGGACCAGTTGCCGCACCTGGAACAGACCCGGGTGGTCGCGCGTCGCTTCGACGAGCGCTACGGACGGGTCGACCCCACCCGTCCGGTGTTCCCGCAGGCCGAGGCGCTGCTCAGCAAGGCGGCCAGCGTGCTGGGCTTGGACGGGACGAAGATGAGCAAGAGCAAAGGCAACGTGATCGAGCTCGGCATGGACGCTGCCCTGACGGCGAAGCTGATCAAGCGGGCCGTGACCGATTCCGAGCGCATGATCACCTACGATCCGGTCAATCGGCCCGAGGTGTCGAACCTGTTGATGCTGGCGGGGCTGTGCACCGACCGGGATCCGGTCGAGATTGCCGCGGAGATCGGCAACGGGGGTGGAGGTGGGTTGAAGAAGGTTGTCACCGAGGCCGTCAACGAGTACTTCGCCCCGATCCGCGCTCGGCGGAAGGAACTCGCCGCCGACCCGGGCTACCTGATGTCGGTGCTGCGCGACGGCAATGCCAAGGCCAACGTGATCGCGGACGCCACCCTGGACGAAGTGCGCACCGCCATGGGCATGCGGTACTGACCACCCGGACGCCGCTGCCGGCCAACGGGGAGACGGCCCGGAACTCAGCGGTTCCGGGCCGTGTTGTCGATTCGGGGAGGCTCAGTCGTTGCTGGCCGACGGCCGACGCCGCCGCCGACGGCGTGCCGGAGCCCCCTCGCCGGTGGCGGGAGCCGTCGCGTCGGCTTCCTGGTCGGCGACACCGGCCGCCACCAGCGTGGGCTCCTGGACCGCTTCGCCATTGCGTAGCCGACGCCGGGAGCGATCACGGGCAGGGCGCTCCTCGCGAGACCGCTCGGTGCGCGGGCGTTCAGCGTGACCGCCGCGAGCATCCTTGGCTTCCCTCGGTTCGCGGGGGGCCGCAGGCTTCAGACGTCCATGGGTGCCCTCGGCGATCCCATGGTCCTCGTGCAGGTGCGCCGACGTGGAGTAGGTCTCCGGGATTTCGGTGAACGGAAGCCCCAGGGCCTTGTTGATCACCTTCCAGCGGGTGGTGTCCGCCCAGTCGACCAGGGTAATCGCGACGCCGGTGGCGCCAGCGCGCCCCGTCCGTCCGATGCGGTGGACGTAGGTCTTCTCGTCATCAGGACACTCGTAGTTGATGACGTGCGACACGTCCGTGATGTCAATGCCGCGGGCAGCGACGTCGGTGGCGACCAGGACGTCCACCTTGCCGTCCCGGAACTTCTTGAGTGCCTTCTCACGCAGCACCTGGCTGAGGTCGCCATGGATCGAGGTGGCCTTGAAGCCGCGGTCTTCGAGTTCGTCGGAGAGCCGTTGGGCTGCCCGCTTGGTGCGGGTGAAGATCATCGTCCGGGTGCACCCTTCGGCCTGCAGCACCTTGCCCACGATCTCAGGCTTGTCGAGGTCGTGCGCCTGGTAGATGAACTGGGTGGTGTCAGGAACCGTCATCTGGGCGTCGTGCGATTCGGCCCGCACGTTGACCGGCTGGTTCAGGTGCATCCGGGCCAACGCGACGATGGCCGAGGGCATCGTCGCCGAGAACAGCAGCGTCTGCCGCGAGCGCGGGGTCTTGGCGATCAGCCGTTCGACGTCCGGCAGGAAGCCGAGGTCCAGCATCTCGTCCGCCTCATCGAGAACGAGCACGCGAACCTGGGACAGGTCGAGGTTGCGGCGCTGCAGCAGGTCCAGCAGGCGCCCGGGAGTTCCGACGACGACGTCGACGCCGTCCGAAAGGGTGTCGAGTTGGGTGTCATAGCCGACCCCGCCGTAGACGGTCAGGACCCGGGCCACGCGCACCGAGGCGGCGACGGCAAGGTCCCGGGTCACCTGCAGCGCGAGTTCGCGGGTGGGACACATCACCAGTGCCTGGGGTGATCCCTTCACTGGCAGGTCGTCGTAGCCCGGATCAGAAGGGACGGTGATCCGCTGCAGCAAGCTGATGCCGAAGGCGAACGTCTTTCCGGTTCCGGTGCGGGCCTGCCCAATCATGTCGGAACCGGTGATGGCGATCGGGATCGCCAACGACTGGATGGGGAAGGGATGCTCGATCCCGACCTGGGCGAGAGCCTCGCAGATTTCGGGAATCACGCCGAGATCGGCGAAGGTGTGTTGTTCGTCAGCCTCGAGGTGCTGGTCGTTGGTGGTGTCGTTCAGGGTCATGCCTTTTCGTAGACCAGCAAGCGTGCTGGTGACCGAGCAACCCGCCAGCGGCGCGATCGGCAGCCACGGCGAGGACGCACGCTGATGTGCGTACCATGCTGAGTCTAGCGCGGTGCCCCCGACTGCTTCACATCGCGCCGAAGCCGACTGCCCGCACGTGCTCCTGGCCGAGGTCGACGTAGGCGATCTTGGCGGCAGGGACCAGCACGGTCCTGCCCTTGGCATCAACCAGCGTCAGGATGCTGTCGTCGGCCAAGGCCTTGATCAGTTCCGCCTGGATCTCGGCGGCCGTCGCCTCGGACTCGACCGTGACCTCACGTGCCACGTGCTGAATGCCAACCTTGATCTCCACCGTGCCTCCTGCGTCGTCGTGTCGCCAATGTACCCGCGGCTTCCGGCCCGGCCGGGCTGCGTCCGCCCACAGCGCAACCACCGCCCGAGCTGGACGGGACAGGCTCAAACCGGGACGCCGGCGAAAGCCGCCTGCTCGTCGTGGGTGGCTCGCCGGATCACGATCCGCGTCCACGCACCGACGTAGACGCGATGATCCTCGGGCAGCTCCGTCCGGCCTCGTGGAATTGGCATCGCCGGCAGCGGTCCGGCCGAGGACCCCACGAAGGTGCCGTTTGCTGATTCGAGGTCTTCGATCCACCACCGCGTGCCGTCCGTGGTCAGCCGGGCGTGCCTGCGGCTGCATCCGGTGTCGAGTTCGCAGTCGATGTCGGGGTAGATGTTTCGACTCACCGAAATGCGCCCGATCAGGTTGGACTCCTTCACCAGCGGCACGATGTCCGGCAGGCCGGGAGAGGGAAGCGGATCGGTCGAGCCCTGCGAGGCGTACCAGTCGGGGTCGATCCATAACTCGGCGACCCACTCCACGGCCCGGGGGGGCGGAGGCACCGACGCGGGGGACTCGAACCCCGCGGGAGCGGCGGAGGCCGCTGCCACAGGACCAGGGGTTTGTTGCGCGGGTTGGTCGCTGACGAAGTCGTAACCGCACGCCTCACAGAACAGGGCGTCGGCGACATTCGGGGTCTGGCATCCCGGGCAGATGATCGCCACCGCTGCGGGGACCCCGTCGGCGCTCCCGGGCGTGTCAACCACCGGGGCGGCCGCCTGGGCGGGGATGGGCAGGCCGCAGGTGTCGCAGAAGTCGGATTGCGAACTGGTGTGCCCGGAAGGACAGGTTGCCATCTGGTCAGCCCCTGACTCTGGTTGTCTTGGTCGATGCGGTGTCGAGGGCCATTACGTCGGCTTTGTCGACCGTCTTCTTGAGACGAACGGTACCGGTTCGCGGATCGGTGATGTCGAGGACCTTGCGCAGCTTCGAGGTCGCCTCGATGTTGCCAGTCTCGGTGGCCAGCTGGACGGCGCGTCCCAGCTTGGTGGTCGCGGTCGCCTCGTCCCCGGCATCCTTGGCCGCGAGGCCTTCCTGGATGACCTGGGCGAGTTCGGTCTGGCCGGTGTAATGCGCGACCTCGGGGTTGATCTGGGCGGTCAGGTTGGTGTCGGCCGACCACTTGGCCTTGACCAGGCCCTGGGTCAGCAGTTCGTTGCCGATCGCCAGCTGCACCCGCGCGGCCAGTTGCTCTTGGCCGACCGACTTGGCAGCGAGCCGAATGGCGATGTGGTAATCGCGTTCCTCGTCACCCCACGAGCCGGTCGGGTAGCTCATCGTGAGCTGGTTCACCGGGGTGCCGCGGAAGGTGAGGTCTTCGACGGTGGGGGACACCTGCCGGACGAACTGCACCTGGGCGCCCTGGGGGATCCAGACCCGCAGGTCGGCGTTGGGCACCCCGCGAGCCATCGCCGTGCGCATCAGTTCGGCGAACACGGGGCCGAGTTGGCTCGGGTGGGGGATGATGTCGACCGTTCCCAACAGGGCGCCCGAGATCTTGCGGATCTCAGGGACCTTCCAGTCGATGCCGACGCCGCGGGCATCCACCTGGAACTGGCCGACACAAGCCGCGATCGCCTGATCGAGCTGCTGCTGAGTCTCGTTGTGGTTCTCGCCGTCGGTGAGCAGGATCGCATGCTTGTTGGCCAGGGTCCCGACCGAGGCGAACAGTGCCTTGGCCAGGGTCAGCCACGTGCCCATGGCGGTGCCGCCATCGGCTCGGAAGAAACTGATCGCCCGCCGGGCCTCCGCCCGGGTCCGCGCGTCCATCCTGACCATCCCGGCCCCGGCCTGCACCATGGGGTAGGCGAGGTAGGCCTTGTGGTTGCCGGCGACCACGGCGAAGTAGGTTCCGTCAAGAATGTGATCGAGGGCTGCCATGGCGGCTTGCTTGGCCGCGTTCATGTTGGCTTGGCCCATCGATCCGGACGTGTCGACAATGATGATTTCGCCTGCCGCACCGCTGCCCGTCTGCCCGGCCGATCCCGCCGCGGTGCAGGTGATGGTGACGATCGCGTTGACGTCGGTCCCCCCGTCCGGCAGGTACTCGTTCTGGTAGACGGCAGAGGTGAATTCAGCCATTGCTGGGCTCTCCCTTTCCTGCATCGGCTTGTGCTGCGACCGGCGCTCCCAGCGTAGCCCGGCACCAAGCGACGGCCACCGTGACGTTGTCATGGCCACCTTGGGTGTTGGCCCAAGCGACCAGCCGACGCGAGACCTCGAGCGGGGTGGGATCGTCGCCCAGCGCAGCCGTCAGCTGGCTGCCGAGCGCGGCCGGAGTCGAAGCGTAGTTCCACAGCCCGTCTGAGCAGACGACCAGCCAGCCGTCCTCGGTGATGTGGTGGCACGCGGTCCGGGGCGCCACGTCGTCGCTGTCACGTCCCAGCCACTTGGTGATGGCATGCGCACGGGGCATCGACTCTGCCTCGTCGCGTGGCATCCCTTGCTCGATGAACGCCTGGGCCATCGAATCGTCCACGGTGAGGGCGAGTTGGGACGTGGCCGAGATCCAGTAGATCCGGCTGTCGCCCAGGCTGGCCAGATGGACGTCGTCCCCGTGCACCACGGCCGCGGCGAACGTGGCGGAGGCGGCATTGGCGGACTCGACGAGTGTGCTCGCGACGACAGCACGGTTCGCTTCCGCGGCTGCCGCGACGAGGGCCGCGGCGGCTTCGGTTTCGCTGAGCTGATCAGGCAGCGCGGCGAGAAGCTCACAGGCGCTGTTCACCGCTGCCAGCGAGGCCGCGTCGGAGTCGATGCTCGTGGACACCCCGTCACTCACGACGAGGACGGCCCGCTGGCCGGTGGCCGCCGCCCACACGGCCACCGCGTCTTCGTTGCGCGACCGCGCGACACCCCGGTCCGTGATGCCGGCGACCCAGTCGGCCGGGAAGAACTCCAGGTGGTCGCGGGGATTGGGGGCTTTGGCGCCGCAGGTCTGGCAGTAGCCGTCCGCATCGACCGTCCCGCCGCACTCCCCGCACGGCTGCACCGCTGCCCCGGCCAACCGCTGCGTCCGGGTCGAGGACGTGCTGCTCCCGGTGTGCTCCGGCGGTGATGCGCTGGGAAGCAGCGGGGCCCCACAGCCCTCGCAGAACATCGCATACGCGGTCACCGGGTAGCTGCAGGTGGGGCATCGTCCGGCGGCTGCCGGCTGCGGCTGGGGCAGGCCCCCGGGTTGGTCCAGGAGGGGCCAGGGCTCGGTAGGTTCGCTCACAACAGGCTCCAGGCTCGGATCGAATTCGCTTTGTCGACGAACCCCGCCTTCACGGCCGGTTCGGTGGCCAGCGCCGCTCGC
>CAYUWV010000160.1:0-5824 GCA_964448385.1 uncultured Propionibacteriaceae bacterium
ACCGCGTCCGAGGCCATTGGCCAGGTTGCGCCAGTTCATGGTCAGATCTCCTTGTCGAGGTAGGTGAACAGGTCGTCGGCGTAGAGCGGCCGGTTGGCCTCGAGGTGCTTCTGGTGGGCGGTGAGCTGGGTCGCCTGCGCCTTGGCGAGATCCAGACGGCTGTGATTGAGCGCGGGCTTGGGCAGCGCGGTGTGCGGGTTGCCGGTGTAGGAGCGTGAACCGACAGGTGGATGGCACGGTCCGATGTGGCGGAGATGACCGTCTTGGCGGCCGTGCTGTGTGCAGTGGTGATGGCCCGGTTGAGCTTGGCGGTGTTGACGCCGGCCTGCTCGACCTTCAACTTGCGGGCGTTCTGGTGGCCGTGGATCTGGTTCTCGCGGGCGCGGATCTGCAGGGAGAGGTGCTGGACGCGGTCGGTCTCGGGGGAGCCGTTGTCGAACTCGGAGCGGTAGTTGATGTAGGCGGAGAACCCGATCAGGATGGCGAACAGGCTGGCGAGGGCCGCGATGAGCAGCGGGTGGGCGCGGGCGCCCAGGCCCTCGATGTAGACCCGGCTGGCCATCACGGTCGCGGCGATCGTGATGATCGCGATGACGCCGACCAACTCGCCGATCAGCGTGATGGTCTTGCCGCTAGCGTCGATGCCTCCAGTGCCACCCTTGTAGGTGCGGTGGCGGCGACCCATGCGGCGCATCACAACCGCGAGGAGCACGGTGCCGAGGATCGCGAACAGGGTCGCGATCCCGGCCTTGAGGGTGGCCGGGAAGTCGTGCCCGACGCTGATGAGCTTGACGTTCAGCAGGCCGAGCATCGCGAACAGGAACACCGGGAAGTCCAGCGCGAGGAGCACGATGTCGCGGACGGGATGCCGGCCGCTGATGAGGTGCTTCTTGGAGCCGTCGCAGGTCTCGGCGGCGATCCGCTCACGGAGCATGTTGTGGGTGTGCGAGGCCTCGGCGGGCGCGAGCTGCTCGCCGGTCGGGCCCATCATGCTCGCATCGGGCAACTGCTCGAGAACCTGGTCGATCAGGTTGATCTCGGCGTGCTCGGCCTTGATCGTGCGGATGAGCGGCTCAATGGTGCGGGTTACGAACTTGTCGAGCCGGCGCTGGGCGCGCCTGGTCGCGCGGGACCGGACGACGGTCTCCATCTGGGTCAGCTCCTCCTTGTCGCGAGGGTCGCTGTTGGCCTCGGCGACCAGGGCGTGGGCGTTGATCACCTGGGTCAGCGGGATGGGACCCATGCCGATCAGCGAGGTGAGAGTCGCGCCGATCGGGATCCTGGCCTTGCGGGTAGTGGTGTGCGCGTGCACCTGGATGCCCTCGCGCTCGCGGATAGTGGTCATTGTCCTTCTTCCCTTCTGTGTCACCTCGGTTGTCTTCCTGAGGCTTGCTCGATTTGAGCGCCGAACGGTTGTCGGCTGAGGTCGTTGTTCTGTTCGTCCGGCGGTGCCGCCGGGACAGGGTCGTCTGCCGGGCCCCGGCGGCACCTGGTGGTCAGCGGGTAGTGATCACGATCTCGACGACCCGGTTGAGCCGAGCCAACTGCTCGTCGTACTTGCCGCCGGGCATGTTGTTGACCGGCTGGTGGGACTTGCTGCCGTATCCGACCGCCTTCCCGATGGTCGACTCGGGCGCACCGAGGGCGATCAGCCGGTCGAGCGTTCCGCGCGCACGGCGCTTGGAGAGCTTGACACCGTCCCCCTGACCGGGGACGGTCGCCGCGTGGCCGTAGGCATCCACACGGACACCGTCGGGGCACGCGGCCAAGGCCTTGGCGATCGGCTTGAGGATCTTGTCGACGGCCTTCTTGACCTTCGAGCTGTCGGGGCCGAAGGCGATGTCGGCGCTGAGGGTGGTGGTGCCGCCGACGCAGTGGGTCTCGACCTGGTCGAAGGAGACGACGGGCACCTTGTTCGCCGCGGTGGACGGGCCAGTCCCGGCCGGGCCGTCCACGATCGTGCACGAGGTCGCCCCGATGGCCTTGCAGATGCCCTGCCAGATCGCGCGCAGCGCGTTCCGAGGGGCGGGGCCGGCGGTCGGCTGGGCCCCACCAGGGTCGCCATAGCCAATGCCGGCGAAGACGATCCGACGTCCGGTCGCGTCCGGCAGATCGGCCGGGTTGATCCCGCCAACGAAAGCGTCCGGGCCGTTAGTCCAGCTCCCGGCCTTGTTCAGATCGACCGGCGCGACCGTCGAAATGCCGGAGGAGAGCAGGATAATCGTGCCGCCGACCGGAGTTACCTGGATCGCCTGGTCCAGCACGCCCAGGGTGTCGTTGCCGTCGGTGGCCGCTCCCTGGCTGATCGCATCGGCCAGGAAGCCGAGCTTCTCGGCGACAAGCGCCTCGGCGGTGCCAGTGTCAGCCTCGACGTCGTCCCCCCGCATCGGGGTCAGATCGACGATGACGGCAGGCCGGCCCTGCACAACAATCTTCACCGCCCCGTCGCCGGGGTAAAGGGCGTTGATCGCGTGATCCTGAACCTGCGGCGTGACCGTACCGACGTCAACCGCAGGCTCGTGACTGGTCCCGGTGACCGCGATGGTCAGCGCGGGCAGCGGCTCCGGCGCCGAGCACCCAGCCAAGCCACTCATCGAAGCGGTAAGAGCGACCGCGGCCACCATGTGGCTCAACTTGTACATCGTGATTCTCCTTCTGTTCGTGTTGGGTGAAGGGATGACTCAGGCCATCCGCGTGGTGCGGAAGCCGACGCGGCGCAGGGCGGCGATGCTGTTGCGCAGCGAACGCCAGTCGCTGGGGGTGCCTGCGATCGACGTGACGGGGATGCCGTCCTTCGACACCAAGTGATGGCCGCGCCGGGTCGTCCGGACCTTGAAGCCTGCCTGGCTCGACAGTTCCCCCAGGAGTTGCTTTACGTCCTTGTTCATGCCCTGCCTCCCTTACTGGGTTCCGGGAGACGGTTCCTCCCGGCAACCGCAGGAAAACCCCGAACAGGGCTCATTGGAACCTCTTGTTCTGTTCGGTTCGCTGGACCACTCGCCGTTGATCTGCTGACCTCGCAGGGCCGACTGGTGTTGAGTGCCAACCATGGGGGAGAAGGCCCGGAACGACGAGCCCGACGACGGGGTCGTCGCCGACCCTGAGGACGCGTTCAGGTCTTGGCTGCAGGCTGCCGCGGACGCGGCAGCTCTTGCCCTGGGCAGAAAGGCCGCCTATCCTGCGCTCGCCGAGTTGGTCTCGAGGCGAGAGGTCCTCCGCCAGCAGGCGAAGTCGCGCGACCCACGAGTGCCTGACGCTCTCAGGCGCAAGGCCGACGCTGTTGCTGGTGGCCTGGAGGCCGCCACGCAGTCCTGGTCAAAGGATGCCTATCTGCGTAGATGGTTCACCAGCGGTCTGCCCCGCCGCCCAGATTCGGACATCCTGGCGTCGGTGGTCAGGGTCATCACCGAGGTTCTCCAGGTGCCAACTCCCCACGATGTCGGATCGTGGACCGACTTCGGCGTGCTGATCGACGAGCTTGTACGACGTCGCGCCGCCGACGCGCGTCGCCGAACATCAGCCGACCAGGAACGCATGGCTCTGGCACGCGCCGACACGCTGGGCGGGATCCTGGTAGTCCCCCCCCGTGCCGAGCGGCAGACCTGCAGGCGTCCGACCTGGACCTCGGGTCTTGGGCGTTCGGCGGCGACATTCCGCCGTATGTGCCCCGCAGCACAGACCTCAACCTTGCCGGGGCGCTAACAGCCAAGGGCCGTCGGCTCACCGCAATCGTAGGCCCGCCGAAGGCCGGGAAGACGAGGTCCCTGCTGGAGGTCCTCAGGACAGCCGTCCCGGACGCAACCGTCTGGTGGGTCAACGCCGCGCCGCGTGTCCTGCCAAATCTCGTGGCGACGCTCGAGCGCGAGATCGGCGGGAGTGCCGGGAACACCGCTTCGACCACGGACGATGACAGCCCCTTGGTGGTCGTGCTCGATGACGCGCATCTCTGCGGGACCAACCCTGCCGACGGCCTCACCGCACATGTTCTCGATCGCCTCACGAAGGCAGCGCTGACGGTGGTCACCATTCACGCCCACCAACTCGCAACCTGGACGCGCGCGGTGACGGACCATGCCGCTCCAGGTGCCGACCTCGGTCAGCTAGCTGGAATCGGAGCGACTCGCGGGCTCATCAAGCGCATACAGTCGGCCCGCGTCGACTGGATACCTGACCTTGACCCCGATGAGTACGCCGCTGCCATCAACACCCTTGCCAACAGCCACCACGTCACGCACGAGCCCGGCGGCACCGCGGCGATCCCGGCCACAGCATCCCGGCTAGCGGAGTACCTCGCCGCGGTCGGCGTGCTTTGCGACAGGGCGGACGAGGGCCTCACCGCCGGCGGCTACCGCGCCGCGGCAATCATCGCAGCGCTCGACGCGACCATTCTCTACCCTGACGGCGCGACGCTCTCCCAACTTGCCGAACTCACTCGCTGGGTCCACGCCGACACCGCACCAACAAGACTGTGGGACGAACCCGAACACCATGCAGCACTGGACTGGTTGACGGCACCGATCGGCGGACCGGGATCGCCTCACGCAATTCTTACTGCCTCCCCCAGTCGCACTGGGTACCGACTCCTCGACGCACTCGCGGGCAGACTCACCTCACCCAGCCCGCACCTCCAGCACATCCGAGGCCACGCTGCAGAACTGCCCCCAGATCCAGCATTTCTCGCCGGCGTCTACGACTACGGGAACGATGATCCCTGCGGAGCGGCCACCTGGTGGGTCAAGGCCGCCGAGGCCGGCCACACCGACGCCATGTGCGGCATTGCCGTCCTCAACCTCGAGCAGGGCGACGCCGCTGCCGCGATCACCTGGCTCACCAAAGCCGCCGACGCCGGCCACACCCACGCGATGTTCGGCCTCGGCTCCCTGTACGAGGAACAGGGCGACATTCCCACCGCTATCACCTGGTACACCAAAGCCGCCGACGCCGGCGATACCGACGCCATGTTCTTCGTCGGTTTCCTGCATAAACGGGAAGGCGACCTCCTCGCCGCGATCACCTGGTATGGCAAAGCCGCTGTCTCTGGCCACACCGAGGCCATGTTCAACCTCGGCGTCCGGCACTACGAGCAGAGCGACGCCGCCGCCGCGATCACGTGGTGGGCCAAAGCCGCCGACGCCGGCCACACCAACGCCATGTACTGCATCGGCCTCCTCAACCACGAGCAGGGCGACGCCGCTGCCGCGATCACCTGGCTCACCAAAGCCGCCGACGCCGGCCACACCCACGCGATGTTCGGCCTCGGCTCCCTGTACCAGCAACAGGGCGACATTCCCACCGCGATCACCTGGTACACCAAGGCTGCTGACGCCGGCCACACCGACGCC
The DNA here is from genome assembly GCA_964448385.1 of uncultured Propionibacteriaceae bacterium. Taxonomy (GTDB): domain Bacteria; phylum Actinomycetota; class Actinomycetes; order Propionibacteriales; family Propionibacteriaceae; genus Propionicimonas. The sequence continues at coordinate 5,343 of CAYUWV010000160.1, forward strand.
ATGTTTAACCTCGGCGTCCTGCACGACCAGCAGGCGACCTCCCCGTCGCAATGACCTGGTACACCAAGGTTGCCGAAGCCGGCCACGCCACCGCAATGTATGGCCTCGGCCTCCTGCATGACCAGCAGGGCGACGTCCCTGGCGCAGTCACTTGGTACACAAAGGCCGCTGACGTCGGCTGCCGACGCGATTCACATCCTAGGTGTCCTGCAACAGCAGCGTAACGCGCGTGGTCGAGACCGCCCCGGCATGTCGCCACCAATACCGGTGATCATGACCAGCGCGCACCGGGCCCGCTTCAGGGGTCGATCGAAGCAGCCGTCCAGCAGCGCCCGAACAGGCCCGCGCAAGACACCTCCACGACTCACTCACACCTGAGCGTTCCGAGGACACCCCCACTCTCAGTTCTCTGGACTCCTACGCCACCCACACCTCTGGCACCAACCTTTGGAACGCCTTTTCCGCGGATGGCCACCGAAGGT
>CAYUWV010000161.1:0-5800 GCA_964448385.1 uncultured Propionibacteriaceae bacterium
GGTCTCCAGCGTCTCGACCGGGGTGCTGGACGCCTACCGACAGCATCCCGCCAGGGGCGCCTACGACGAACTGGTGGACGCCGCCAGCGTCCGTCCGCACTATGCCCAGGTCGCTGACACGATTGAATCCCTGGGCCTGCCCGGCCTGCTGGCCGCCCGCGCCGAGACCCGCAACCTGGTCGCCGACGAGGGCGTCAGCTACGGGTCGGTGGCAGCCCACACGAACCGGAAGTGGGCGATCGACCCGATTCCGCTGGTCATCGACCGCCAGGAATGGACGGATCTCGAGCGCGGCCTCGCCCAGCGCGCGCAACTGCTGGACCTGATCCTCAGCGACCTCTACACCGAACGGACGCTGCTGCGGCGCCGGATTCTGCCGGCGGCGGCCATCCTCAGCCATCCCGGTTTCCTGCGCCAGGCGGACCAGGTGGCCCCGGGCCCCGGGCGCCAGTTGATGTTGACCGCGACCGACCTGGCCCGCGACGCCACCGGCCGCTGGCGGGTGATCTCCGACCGCACCCAGACGCCGGCCGGGGCCGGCTACGCGATGGTGACGCGTCACATCGTCAGTCGGGTGATGGCCGGCCTGCACCGCAGCAGCGACCTGGCCAGGCTTCGCGGCTTCTTCCACACCATGACCGCCTCGCTGATGGACGCCGCCCCGGGCACCGCGGAAACCCCCCGCGTGGTCGTCTTGTCACCCGGCAGCACCAGCGAGAGCGCGTTCGACCTGAGCTACCTGGCCACCCTGCTGGGCTTCCCGGTCGCCGAGGCGGATGACCTGGTCACCAGCAAAGGGCGGGCCTGGCTGCGCGCCGGCGATCGGCTGGAGCAAGTCGAGGTGATTCTGCGCCGCGTCGACGCGCAGATGAGCGACCCGCTGGAATTCCGCGGGAATTCCGAGATCGGGCTGCCCGGCATGATCGAGGCCGCCCGGAACGGCCTGGTCACCGTCGCCAACCCGGTGGGCGCCGGCGTCCTGGACAACCCGGCGCTGATCGCCCACCTGGGACCGATCGCCGAGGCCCTGCTCGGCGAGACCCCGCTCTTGGATTCCCCCCCGACCTGGTGGTGCGGGGATCCGTCCGGGCTCTCGCATGTCCTGGCGAACCTGCCGCAGCTGGTCATCAAGCCGACCGGGCGCGGGTTGGCCCCGGTGCGCTACGGCTGGGAACTCGACCGGGCCGAACTGGCGGCGCTGGCCGACCAGATGGCCGACGAGCCGTGGGCGTGGTGCGGTCAGGAACCACTGGAGCTCTCCACCGCCCCGGTCGTGACCAAGGGCGGACTCGAGCCGCGTCGCTTCGTGCTCCGCGCCTTCGGCGTGGCGGCCGACCGTGAGTACGAGTTCCTGCCGGGCGGCCTGGGACGGGTCACCAGTTCGGTCACCGAGTACACCGTTTCGAATCGGGTCGGGACGGCCGCCAAGGACGTGTGGGTGCCCGCGAGCGCCTACGTGGCCCAAGGCCAGTCCAGTCGCCCGCGGCTCAGCCTGGTCAACAGCTTCGCCCGTCCGGCTCAGGTCACGCCGCGTGTCGCCGGCACCCTGCTGGCCATCGGACGTCATGCCGAACGGGCCGAATCCACCGCGCGGTTGTTGAAGGTGGCCGACGACCTCACCGAGGACCACGGCAACCACCCCGGGACCCCCGGCGCCGTCGCCGTGGGCGTCCTCAACGAGGCGGTGACCCGCATCACGCGCATCGACCGCAGGCCTGCCGAGTCGTGGCACCAATACCTGCGCCGGGTGACCCTTGACCCGTTGGCGCCGGGCGGCGTGAGTTTCAGCGCCCGCATTCTGGTGGACCGCGCCCAGCAGGTGCGCGACCTGATGAGCGTCGACACCTGGAGCGTCTTCGGTCGCCTCGAGCGCACCCTGGCCGCCGCGCCGCCGCCCGACCACCAGCTGCAGCCGATCCTCGACGACGTCCTGGAGTCGCTGCTGGCCTACGCCGGGATCATGGCGCAGAGCATGGTGCGGGATTCTTCCTGGGCCTTCCTCGATGCCGGCGGGCGCCTGGAACGTGCTCAGCACACCCTCAAGCTGGTGCGGATCGTGCCGGCCGGCGAGGCCTCCGACCCCATGGTGATCGAGACCATCGCCGAGGCGGTGCTGCGGTCCTGCGAAAGCATCATCACCCACCGCCGGCGGGCGGCGGCAGGTCTCGGCCCGGCAGCGGCGGCAGCGTCCGTCTTCGTCCTGCTGCTCCAGGATGTCTCGAACCCGCGTTCGGTCGCCCACCAGCTCACCGCGCTGGCTGCGGACCTCCGACTGGTCGGGGACGAAGCCCTCGCTTCCCAGGCCGAGGGCCTGCTGCAGCGGCTCGCAGAGCCTGCCGAGGACGTGCTGGGCTGGCTGGAGCTGCTCACCGAGAAGCTGGCGGCCCTGGAGACCCGGATCGCCGCGCGCCACTTCGTCCGGCAGGCCCCACGGCACACCGCCGAGAGTGCGTGGGATTCGTGGACGAGGGGGCAGTGATGCTGCAGTACGGGCGTCGTCGCTACGACGTGCACCACGTGACCCGCTACTCCTACGACGATGTGGTCGAGGCGGTGTACAACCGGGGCTTTCTGCGGCCGCGGGACACCGAGAGCCAGATCGTGCTCGCCAGCGAGCTGGTGGTCTCCCCCGAGCCGGACGCGACGAGCGAGCACCTCGACTACTTCGGCAACCACTCGACCTACCTGGAGACCCGGAGCCTCCACACTGAACTGGTCGTGGCCTGCCACAGCACCGTCGACGTGGACTGGCCGCCCCCCAACGTCGAGTCACTCAACCAGCACACCGTGTCGGCAGCGGCCCGGGAGCTGGCGGAGCAGACGGATCCGGTGTTGCTGGCCGACTTCACCCTCCCCTCGCCTCAGGTGGCGCTCGACGTCGGGGTCCGGCGGTACGCCGCGGACGTCCTGCACGCCGATCGTCCCCTCGGCGAGGCCCTCGTTGCGCTGTACGAGAAGATCTACTCCGACTTCGCCTACCGGCATGGGGCCACCTCGGTGCGCACCACCCTCGATGAGCTGCTCGAACTCCGCCAAGGCGTCTGCCAGGACTTCGCCCACCTCGCCGTCGGGTGCCTGCGGTCGGTGGGGCTGCCGGCCCGTTACGTGAGCGGCTACCTCGAGACCGCCCCGCCGCCGGGCAAGGAGAAGCTGCAGGGGGCGGACGCGACCCATGCCTGGGTGTCGGTGCTGTCCCCGTCCTCGGGTTGGGTGGACCTCGACCCGACCAACAACCAGTTCGCCGATTCGCGCTACATCGTGACGGCGTGGGGTCGGGACTTCACTGACGTGTCCCCGCTCCGCGGCGTGGTCTACACCGAAGCCGAGTCCTCGGAGTTGGTCGTCGAGGTGGACGTCATCCCGCTCGGCTGAGCCCGCAGCCTCAGCGCTGCCCGCTCAGGCGACCAGATCGGCGTAGTCGGGATGGCGCCTCAGCCACAACCTGATGTAGGAGCACGTCGGCGCCACCTTCCACTGGTCAGCGGCCCGCACTTCGTCCATGGCGTGGGCGACCAGCCGCCCGGCGATCCCCTGGCCGTTCAGGTCCGGGTCGACGACCGTGTGGTCGAAGCTGGCCACGTCGCCGCGCACCGTGTAGGCGGCCGTTCCGACGTGTCGTCCGTCGATCCAGGCCTCGAAGCGGCTGGCTTCAGGGTTGTGCCGGAATTCCTCGCTCACGCGTCCTCCTCTGGTCTCCTGCCACAACCGGAAATCGGAGCTGTCCATTCCCCCGCGGCGCCGGCGGGGGCCTCGGCTACCGTTGCCGCATGGAGCACCGACCATGATCGAGTTCCGCTCGGTCGGCAAGACCTATCCCGATGGCACGGTCGCGGTCGACGACTTCTCGTTGACGGCCCCCAGCGGCAAGACCACGGTGTTGGTGGGCAGCAGCGGCTGCGGCAAGACCACCCTGCTGCGGATGGTGAACCGGATGGTGTCGCCCACCTCTGGCTCGGTGTGGATCGACGACCTCGATCTCGCCACCACCGACCCCGTCGCGCTGCGGCGCCGAATCGGCTACGTGATGCAGAACGCAGGCCTGCTGCCGCACCGCCGGGTGATCGACAACATCGCGACCGTCCCTCGGCTGACGGGAGTTCCCAAGGCTGAGGCCCACGACCGGGCGCTGGAGTTGATGGACCTGGTCGGCCTCGACCGCACGATGGCCGGGCGTTACCCCGGGCAGCTGTCAGGTGGGCAACAGCAACGCGTCGGGGTCGCCCGCGGCCTGGCCGCCAACCCGAACATCCTGTTGATGGACGAACCCTTCGGGGCGGTCGACCCGATCGTTCGCGCCGAACTGCAGCAGGAACTCCTGCGGGTGCAGCGCGAGCTCCACAAGACCATCCTCTTCATCACCCACGACATCTCCGAGGCGCTGCTGCTCGGCGACCAGATCGCGATCCTGCGACGAGGCGCCGCCATCGCCCAGGTCGGCACCGGGTTGCAGATCATCGCCGAGCCCGCGGACGAGTTCGTGGCTGAGTTCGTCGGCCTCGGCGGCGAGCGGCAGCTCGCCGTCAAGCGCGTGGGCGACGTCGAGGTGGTGCTGGACGGCTCGGGCCGTCCCCTCGGCCAGCTGACGGCCCGGTCGTGACCTGGGTTCTGGCGAACCTCGGCCTGATCGCCGAACGGGCCTGGTCTCACCTGGGGCTGGCCGTCCCGGCGATCGTGGCGGCGTTCGTGCTGTCGGTGCCGATCGGCTGGTTCGCCCAGCGCTTTCGCTGGTCACGCGCGGCGGTGTTGAGTCTCGCCGGACTGCTCTACGCGATTCCGTCGCTGCCGCTGTTCATCCTGCTCCCCACGCTCATCGGGACGGGGGTCAGGGACCGGCTGAACGTCATCGCGGCGCTCTCGCTGTACGGCATCGCCCTCATGGTGCGCTTCGTCGCGGACGCGCTCGACGCGGTGGGGACGGACGTCGTCGGCGCGGCGACCGCGTTGGGATACCCCTCCTGGCGACGGTTCCTCAGCGTTGAGCTACCCCTGGCCGGACCGGTCCTGCTGGCAGGGCTGCGGGTGGTGGCGGTGAGCACGATCAGCCTGGTGACGGTGAGCGCCCTGCTGGGGGTGAGCAGCCTCGGCATGTTGTTCACCGACGGCTTCCAGCGCGGCATCGTCGCCGAGGTGGTTGCCGGGATCGTCGCCACCGTCGGGCTCGCGCTCGCCGTGGACGGACTGCTGGTGATCGGCGGACGGCTGCTGATGCCCTGGACGAGGCGGCCGCGATGAACTACTTCGCCGAGGCGTTCGCTTGGATCGCCGACCCCGCCAACGCGTCCGGCCCCCAGGGGGTGTGGGCCCGCCTGACCGAACACGTCCTGTACACCGTCGTCTCGGTGGCGATGGCGGCCATCGTCGCGATCCCGCTGGGCTACCTGGTCGGCCATACCCGCCGCGGCCGGGGCCTGGTGGTCGCCAGTTCCGGAGCCGCGCGAGCGCTGCCCACCCTCGGCGTGGTGACCCTGGCCGGCTTGGCACTCGGGATCGGGCCTGCCGCGCCGATGCTCGCCCTGGTGCTGCTGGCCTTCCCGTCCATCCTGGCCGGCGCCTACGCCGGGGTGGAGGCGATCGACCCGGTCACCGTCGATTCCGCCCGCGGCCTGGGGCTGTCGGAATGGCAGGTCCTGACGCGGGTCGAGATCCCCCTGGGGCTGCCGCTGCTGATCGGAGGCATCCGCTCGGCCCTGCTGCAGGTGGTCGCGACCGCCACCCTGGCCGCCTACGTGGGGGCGGGGGGGCTGGGGCGCTTCCTGTTCCTGGGCCTGAAGACCCAGGACTACCCGCAGATGCTCGCCGC
>CAYUWV010000162.1:0-2363 GCA_964448385.1 uncultured Propionibacteriaceae bacterium
CGGCTTCACGCAGCTCGTCACGATCCCGCAGGTGCTGGGTGCCAAGCTCTCGACTCTCTTCGTGCCCTCCGCGCGGCTGCGGCGGGTCTACGAGGCCCTCACCGCCTGGGTCGAACCGGGCTGGGGCAAGGCCAGGAAGCTGTGGGCCACGATCACTCACGTGGTTCTCGGTGCGCCCGTGATCGTGGTGGGCGTCACGATGCTGCTCCTGGTTCCCGGGCTGCTCGTCGCGCTGGGCGTGCAGGGCTGGTCGGTGGACGCCGCAGGGTGGAGTCGCGCGCTGTGGTCGCTGCCGGTGTGGCTCCCGGCAGCTTGGCTAACGGGACTGGTCGTGGGCACGGTCGTCATGATCCGCCGGACGCTGGCCGAGTTGCCGGGCAATGGCTACGGCTTCTGCCGGGGCCTGGCCGACCGCGGAGCCACCACGGCCGATCCGCCGCTGACAGTGTGGCTGACCGACTGGTTGGACCAGGTGGCCGGTCTCGCCCCCGAGGACGGTCCGTTGACGTTCGGCCACCTGTACGGCGAGAAGGCGTCGGCGGTGTTTCGGGAACTGGGGCTGGACGAGGCCGGCGCGCCGGCGTCCCCCCTGGTCCGTGGGCAGTTCAGGCCGGAGCTCGACCTGCAGATGATGACCACCTGCCTGACGTTCACGCGTCCGTACGTCTTTCCGTTCCGGACGAAGGTGTTCTTCTACTGCCCGCAGTGCTGGCAGGACTACTTCCCGTCCCGGGTCCTGAAGCAGCTCAACGACACGTCGGTTGAGCCACCGCCGGTCACCCAGAACGTCGGGGGGCAGCAGGTGCCGATCGACCTGCATTGCGTCCATCACCGCGATTCACCGGTCCGAATGCTTCCCAGCGTCCCCGACATCCCCGTGGTGCTCGGAGTGCGGATGAGCCTGAGCTTCCCGATCCTGCTCAGCGCCGTCCCGTTCCAGGCGGTCGACTTCAACCGGGCCGCGGGCAAGCGGGGTCTGATCGAGGTCTGGTTCTCCGATGGTGGGCTGGCGAGCAACTTCCCGATCCACTTCTTCGACGCGCTCCTGCCGACCAGGCCGACGTTCGGGATCAACCTGACCGACCCGCATCCTGACCACCCGGAGAAGCGCGTGTATCGCCCCCGCGGCAACGCGTCCGGGCTGACCCCGCGGGCGAACGGATTCACCTCGGTCGGCGGCTTCCTGGGCGCGCTGTATGCCACCATGCATGACTGGGTCGACGGCATGGCGTTGCCCGCACCAGGCTTCCGGGACCGGATCGTCGACGTTCGAACCGGGGAGGGCGAGGGCGGGTTGAACCTGAAGATGACGAGCGAGACCATCGAGGCCCTCGGCACGCGAGGTGACCAGGCGGCCATGGAACTCGAGGATTTCGACTTCGACAACCATCAGTGGGTGCGCTACCGCACCGCGATGGGTGGCTTGTCGGAGACCCTCGCTGGGATGTTGGGCGCGAGGCCCCTCTACGCCCCGTTCATCGATGAGGGGTACGACGCCAGCTACGCCTTCGGTTCGCAGGGGGCTCGCCAGGCTGACGTGACGGCCACGACGAGGCTGCTCGACACGGCGCAGGCGTGGGCTGACGCCGGCTATCCCGCCACCGACGGCCCGCTGCCCCGACCGCGACCCCAGGTCAGGACGGTGATGCGCCAGTAGGCGCTGCATCGCTGAGGAACGGGGCAGCTGAGCCGGTCGTCACGACCTCGGACGCTGTGCGCGGCTCGGGGATGTCGAAGCGGATCTCGGTCCACAGGTCGTCGTGGACGGTCACCTCCGGGGTGACAGCCTGGGGCTGGTCGGCCCGCACCAGCGGATGCTCGTGCGCCGTCAGCGCATCGAGGAGTTCCTGCTTGGGGATCGTCTTCTTCCAGCGCTCCACCTTGCCGAAGGGCAGCATGGCGAAGCCGCCGTCGTGCCACACATCCTCGATGAACGGCTTGGGGGTGGCGTTGTGGGAACCGTGGTGCCCGACCTTGTAGAACGCCGCGTCGGCGAGGAGCGCCCGGTGTTGCGGATCGGCCAGGACGTGCTGCCACGCGCCGTACTGGGCGTCGCCGGGGAAGATGAACCGGGTCCCGAACACCTCGAGCACGAAGAACAGACTCGTGTTGTTCACCGCCCGCTCCAGGACTGAGGAGGCGGCCAGCAACTGCTCGTCGAGGGTGAAGCGGAGGGTGCCGCGGGCCCGTTTCAGGTCCGGGGACAAGCGGCGCGGATCCCACACGATGTATTCGTCGCCGAACAGCGGGCCCATGGCGTCCTGGTCGGGCTCGTCGGGGCCGCCGTCGAGCCGCAGCCACGCCACGCTGGCCGGTGGATCCATCAGTTTCAGCTCGGCCGGGTCGCGGGACGGACCGAGTAC
>CAYUWV010000162.1:2463-5747 GCA_964448385.1 uncultured Propionibacteriaceae bacterium
TCGACCTGTTCCCACTCGTCGCGGGCGAAGCCGGCGATGTGGTCGGCGTGGTGATGGGTGGCGGCCACCACGTCGAGCCTGGGGATTCCGTCCGTACTGGCAGCCTTCAGGTCGGCGATGATCGCACGCACCGTCTCTGCGATCGGCCTGGCTTGACCCTGCCAGTGCACGCCGCAGTCGACCAGCATCCGCCAAACCTGCTCCTCGCGGGTGACGGTGACCACGAAGGAGTCGCCGAAGCCGACGTTGTACATCCGGACGGTGACAGTGGCGGTCATCGGGCCACCTCCCACGCGGAGGGATCGGCGTGCAGGGCGGCGAAGTCGAGGCGCAGGGCGGCCGGCTCGCCGGTCCAGGCCGTCAGGGCATCGTCGACGTCGAGCTGGCCAAGCCACGTCCGCATGGCCGACAGGCGTTGGCTGCCGGCCTTGTGGTGGGCCAGGGCGAGCGGGTTGTGCGCCAGGGCGGCGAGGGTCGCCGCAGTGAACGGGAGTGGTTTGGCGACCACGTGCAGGACCTCCCCGTCGACCCCGGCGATCACGGTGGTTCCGGCCTTGACCTGCATGCGACGGTCCCGGGGCAGGCGGCCATCCTCCAGGTCGAGGCGCCGCTGGCGGAACTGAATGACGATCTCGGGATGGGGTTGCCGGTCCTGGGCTTGCCGGTAGGCAACGTGCACGCCGGCGACAGCCACCGGCTGGCTGGGCTCCAAGCCGAGTTCGACAGCATGGCGTTTCGCCCACCGGTTGAGCGCGCTGTAGCGATCGTCCTCATCCGCGCGGTCCTCGCTGCGGTCGCCGGTTGTGGCCGCTCCATCAACTCCCATGGCCCACGCGGCCCGTCCGGTGGCGTCCAGGTTCAGGGTCGCTGAGACGATCAGGCGGCTGAGGTCGATCGCTGGGTCAGCGTCACGCAGTGACAGCGGACGCGAAGGAGCCGGCCACAACAAGGCATCGTCGGCCAGCGAGGTCACACCGTCGGGATAGATCCCGCGGGCCCGCATGGCTTCCACCAGGGTGCCGCGGATTCGAGCGCCGTCATCGGGATAGAGCAGGTGATCGGCGGTCACGATGGCGCGCACCACGTCGCCGAACGTGACGTCCACGTCGGGAAGGTAGTCGAAGGCCCGGACCACCACTCCCAACAGGGTGTCGGCGACCATGACCGCCTCCTTCGTGACGCGGTTGACCAGGTCGGACTGGAGCTGTCCGGCCGGCAACACGCCGGAGCCCCCGGTGGCGATCCGCACGAGGTCGGAGATCGCGCGCTGGTGCACGGTGACAAACGCCTCGAACACCGCGGCAACGAAGAACGCGCCCCGCTGGTGCGGTTCGGTCGCGGCCCGAAACGCCGCGGGGGACCTTTCGGCAGCCAGCGCGCTGCGCAGGGCTGCGCCGCGTCCCGTCGACGACCCGAACTCGCGGGCCAAGTCGAAGAGCCCGTTGCTCTTGCGAAGATCGCCCGAGGAGGACGTCACCGCAGCTCGCACGACGTCGAAGTGCACGAAGTGCTGGAAGAGGGCCACCAGATCGGCGAACGCCTCATGCCAGGCGAACACGTCGGGATTGGTGGCTTCGGAGAAGCACGGACGCCAGCGGTGCATGATCGCATGGGTGACCTCGTGGGCAATGATGTCGCTCGACAAGCAGGTGAAGATCCGCTGACCGGGTAGGTGCTCGCCGATGTCGCCGCGGGTCGCCTGGTAGTAGCCGAACATCACCGCATTGCTGGCAGGGTCGAAGTAAGCGTTGCGGCCGTCGAACGCGTGGGGCACCAGCGTCAGCCGTTCGGTCCCTCGCCAACGGAAGCGACGACCGGCGAACCGCTCGAAACGCTCCAGCACGCTCATCGACACCGCGTACACCACCTGCTGGTGGGTCCGCGGGTCGTGCTCCGCCGGGCGCAGGCCACGCTGGGCCAGGATCGCCGGATCGTCGAGGTCGACCGGGGTGTACCACCGGTTCCGGGCCGCGTCGAAATCCACGACCTGGACCAGCTCCCCGACCGGCCCCGGCCGCAGCGCTGGCTCGAACGGAACGTCCACAACCAGGTAATCGCCGGACAGCCGCGTCGAGGTCGGGTCGAAGGCGTACGTGCGCAGCAACCTCCGCATCGGAAGGCTGATCGGCGGCCGATTCCGGATCCTGCCCGCACCGGCGGATGCGACCGCCAAGCCCTGGAGCATCTCTCGCAGGACCGCCCACTGCGTCGTGGTGAGCAATCCCGGGTCGCTGCCCGGTGACCGCTCGAAGAGTTCTGAGCCGGCGAGCGCTTCAACTCGCGCCAGGTCGGAGCGTGCGATCAACACGCGCTCCACCACCAGGTCGACGCCAATCAGGGGCTGGCGGTCGGCGGGTTCCCGCCAGTACTGGTCCGGTCGGCCCGTCCTTGCCCGGCCGGTGACGCGTCCGACCCCCCACAGGCCTGGGGCGGGTTCGCTCTGGTCACCGGTCAGCAGCAGCACCACCGGATCACCCGCGGCCATCGCGGCCGAACGCCGGTTCTCCGGAACCGGCCAGTTCTCCAGTTCATTGCTGCCGGCAGCCCGAAATGCCGCCACATCCCATTGGTTCGGATCACACCACAGCACCCAGGCCCCAACGGGTTCATCGCCGAGCCTCGCCATCGCCAACCCCCATTCGCCTGTCCAGCCGCGCCACCGTTCGCGCGACTGCCGGGGAAGGCGGGCTACGCAGTCAAGCGTGTCACCGCGGACAACACTGTGACCGGCGATCCAGCGCGATCAGTACAAGTACGCCGACGGTGTCCTTGCGGGCGCGTTCCTCAGGAATGTCTAATTCAAGTTGCGGGCCACCGCGAAGGCCACCCCGGCGATCCCGAGAACTGCGTACCAGACCCGCTGGTCGGCCAGCCAGCCGTGCAGGCGGATCGCGGGTCCGCCGAGCAGTTCGACGATCCAGAACAGGCTGACGACGGCCAATCCCAGCCCGAGCAGGAAGACGAACTGGTTCGCGGCCCAAGCGCTGGTCAGGTCGCCCCGCAGCAGGAAAGCGCCCAGGCGGGTCGAACCGCAGAAGGGACACAGGGTGTGGGTGAGAGCGCGCCACAGGCAGGGGAGCCCCTGGCCGGTGGCCAGATAGAGACCGCTGAGTGCCGAACCGGTCGCTGCCGCGAGCGCGACCGTGAGCAGCCCATGGCGGGCCACGGTGTGGGATCGCAGCGGTAGTGACACCATTCCGCCATTATGACGCCATGTCTGAGTGGGGCCCCTGAGCCCTAGGATCAGAGCCCAATACCAGTGAGGGAGATCATGTCCGACCAGA
>CAYUWV010000163.1:0-5719 GCA_964448385.1 uncultured Propionibacteriaceae bacterium
CTGGCGTTCGCCCCCCGCGCACGGGCCTCGGCGATCGGATCGGCGGCATCGACATGGGCTCCCAGGATCATGGCCCGAGCCTATCTCCACCGCCGAGAGCCAGGCGCCGAGCAAGGAGGATTGGCACTGCCGGGCAACCTCCGCTAGACATGGAACCGAAAGGCCGCTTGGGGGAAGCGACCGACATGAGTCGCCCCTTGCTGCATTTGGGGGGAGATGCCATGGCACGATCTGCGTTGTTCACCCGCGGGTTTGTCCGCGCGACAGCGGTGCTCGCGACTGCGCTTGCGTTGGCGGGTTCGATCCTCGTCCTGCCCGCTCAGGCTTGGGACGAGGAGCCAACCGAACACTGGGCGGCCGGCCAGCAGGCCTGCGCGGATGTCATGTTCCTCGGTGTGCGTGGCTCAGGTGAGGACAGCGGCTGGGGCGGTCGGCTCGACCCGGTCCGTGACGGCGTCAAAGAGGGCTTCGGCATCCATCCCGGGGTGGGTGAGGCACGCTCAGTTCGCGAGGTCTACCTCGACTACCCGGCTGCGGCCGTCTCAGCGATCGGGAGCGATCTTCATCGCAACCTGGAGAACGCCTTCTTCGGCGTTCCGGAAGAGCAATGGACTTGGCATTACTTGGAGTCGATCGACGCTGGCGTTGTTCGCCTGCGTGGTCTCCTGGCCGAGGAAGGCGCCCGCTGCCCGGATGAGAAGTGGGTTCTCGCCGGCTATTCGCAGGGCGCGCTGGTGATCAATCTCGCGCTTGCCCACTTCGCGGACTACTCCCGCTTCGGGGGCGTTTTTCTGCTGGCGAACCCAGGCCGTCACGCCGGTGATCCGGTGCGCAACCAGGGGACCGCACCGGATGACGGGTGGGGCGTCGGGACACTCGTCTGGCGCGACATCGAGGTACCGACCGAACTCGCCGGCGTGGTGGTTTCCGAATGCGACGCCTACGACGCCATCTGCGACACCGGCAACCTCATCCAGAGCTTTCTCGCCGGGGATCGCACCCGGGAGCAGGCCGTGACAGACGGCATCCACGTCCATGAGAGCTACCAGCCGGCGAAGTTGAAGCTCGACTCCCAGCAGATCGTCCAGCAGCTCATGGGAATGGCGGTCCCGGTGAGGGATGCTTACGAGGTCGACGTCGAACCGGGCGAAGAGTACATCGGCACCCTGGAGACCAAGCCGCTCCGCGAGGGTGCCTCAGCGACCTGGCGGGTCAAGCCCGGCTCGCAACTGCCCCCCGGCGCCGTCACGCAGAACGGGCTGCTGATGGGCACGGACGGCAGCTTCCTCGTCCAAGTGCCTGAAGGCCGGTACACCGTGCGCCTCGAGGTCGTCGGTGAGTTCGAGGATCACGCCCGCGAAGTCACGCTGACTATCCGAGCGGGTGCGCAGTGGCAGCCGGTCGCCTTCGAGGATCCGGCGCTGGAGGCCTGCGTTAGGGCTGGGCTTCTAGTCAGGCAGGCGAACACGGACCTCCCCAGCTACGTGGCGCCCGCTGCCGATCAGCCGCTGATGCCCGCGGATGTGGCCCAGGTGCGCTGGCTGACCTGTCCCCGCCTGACAAGCCTTGAAGGTCTGCAGTGGGCGAGCCAGTTGAGCTTGCTGGATCTGGACGACTTCCGGGGGACGGAGCTCAGCCCGCTCGCGGCGATAGACAACCTCCGGGAGTTCGGGATCAGCTCCAACCTGGTCACCGACCTGTCGCCCCTCGCCGGCCACGTGTCCATGGCGCAACTCACGATCGGTGGGCAGGGGATCACAGACCTCGCTCCACTGGCCGGAATGACGAGGATCACCAACCTGAGCATCAGCGACACGAACGCGTCCGACTTCACCCCGCTTGCGGGCATGCCCGAGGTGATGTACCTGTCCCTGCAGGACAACGGCCGGCTTCAGGACGTCGGCCCGCTCGCGGGCATGGCGGAACTGACGACGTTGACCGTTGCGGGAAGCCCTCGCCTGACAAGTGTGGCCCCGCTCGCCTCGCTCACGAAGGTGCGGCACCTGGACCTCTCCGAGAATGGCCTGACCAGCCTCGACGGGCTGGAGAACCTGGCTTGGTTGGAGAGCCTCACCGCTCGACGCAACGACATCGTCTCGCTCTCCGCGCTGCGGCGCCTGTCTGAACTCGACCGCGTCACCCTCCAGGGGAACGCCATCGAGAGCCTCGAACCGCTCGCCAGCCTGACCTCACTGACCCATCTCGACGTCGGCGCGAACCGGATCAGCGATCTGACGCCGGTCAGCAAGCTCCCTCACCTGACCAGTCTTTGGGCTTGGACCAACCGGATCACGGATCTCTCGATGTTCGCAGGCAACACGGTGACCTACCTCAGCGCACAGATGCAGCTAGTGACGCGCGACTCGGCGACAGTAGGCGACAGCGTCAGGTTGCCGGTCATCCGCGGACGCGACGGCCGTGTGCTCACCCCGAAGCTGGATGACGACGCAACCGGCACGCTCACCGGCGATCCGGCGACCGGGATGCTCTTCACCTTTACCCGACCGGGATACTCGGCGGCGCGTTGGAGTCAGCCGGGGCAGCTCTTCGACGGCGAGTTCGTCGTCAGCGAAGTCGTGCCGCCCCAATCCTCGCCGCAAACACGCACGCTGGCGAAGGCGCCCACGCCGACCATCTCCGGGACGGCGAAGGTCGGCTCGAGGCTGACAGCGAAGCCGGGGAAGTGGAAGCCTGCCGGGGTCGTGTTCGGCTATCGGTGGCTGCGGGGCGGGTCCGTCATCGACGGTGCAACCTCGTCCTCCTACGTCCTGGTGGGTGAGGACGCGGGGAAGGCGATCTCGGTGGAGATCACCGGTTCGAAGTCCGGCTACGTGCCGGTGTCGAAAGTGTCGAAGGCGACCAAGAAGGTCAGCGCCGGGACGTTGAGCGCACCGACCCCGAAGATCACCGGCTCCGTGAAAGTGGGTTCGACGTTGTCGGCGAAGGCCGGTGGCTGGAAGCCGGCGCCGGTGGAGCTGACCTACCAGTGGTACCGGTCGGGCAAGGCGATCGCGGGCGCGACGGGGCCTGCCTATGAGCTGGTCGGCAAGGACAAGGGCAAGAAGATCACGGTCAAGGTGAGCGGCTCGAAGCCGGGCTATGCGAAGTCGTCCAAGACCTCGAAGAAGTCGAAGAAGGTGGCTGCCGGAACGTTGAAGGCAGTGGCCCCGACGATCGACAACCTCGCGCCGAGGGTTGGTGAGACGCTCACCGCCTCCGCTGGAGCGTGGGGTCCGGGGCCGGTCACCGTCACATACCAGTGGTACCGGTCGGGGAAGAAGATCAGCAAGGCCACGCAGGCGTCCTACACCTTGACGGCCTCCGACTCGGGCAAGCAGATCACGGTGAAGGTGACCGGGAAGAAGTCCGGCTACAAGACGGCGACGAAGACGTCGGCAAAGACCGCGAAGGTGGCCGCCGGGGAGGCCGTTCCCTAGACCAGGCCCAGTCGGGCGAAGCCGCGTGCGATGCCGTCCTCGTCGGCTGAGTCGGTGACCAGGTCGGCGACGGCGATCACCTCGGGCTGGGCGTCGCCCATGGCGACACCTATGGCCACGTACTCGATCATCTCCAGATCGTTCGAGGCGTCGCCGAAGGCGATGCTGTGCTCGCGGTCGATGCCGGCGTGCTCCAGCAGGGCGGCGATAGCCGAGGCCTTGTGAATGCCGGGCAGAGCCAGTTCGAACATGTTCGGGCCGTAGGGCGGGATGGTCCCGGCGATCACGTCGAACTCGCCCTCGAACTCCGCGCGGATCACGTCCACGGGAGTGTCGGAGCCCATCACCACGATCTTGTTGACCGGCGGCAGCACGTCGGGGGTCTCGGCCAGCGGCTTGAGGATGACGGCGTCCGACGCCGCCAGGTCGTCCAGTTCGGCCGCCGACAGGTCTGGGTGGACGATCTCCGCCATCCGACGCCGCACCCCTCTACTGGGGTAGAGGCCGGTGTTCGACTCCAGGATGTAGTCGAACCCGCCTTCCTCCAGGAAGCTCCGGGCGTGCTCGAGCGCCTCGGTGGGGATCGTGTGGTGCAGCAGCACCTCGTCGCCGTAGCCGACGTGACCGCCGCCGGAGCTGATCACGCCGTCGAACCCGGCCTCCAGGAAGTGCGGCCAGATCTCCGCGAGTGACCGTCCCGTGCACAGGAACACCTGGTGCCCGTTGGCGCGGGCCGCACGGACGGCGTCCGCGGCGCTCGGCGGAACCTGCCGGGACGAATCCAGGTAGGTGCCGTCGATGTCGAGGAAGACGGCGTAGCTGCTCACAGAGTCACTCCTGAGGATGGGCGGAAACGGGAATCAGGGGGCGTCCGTCGGATCCGGACCGGGCTCGGGTGCAGGCTCGGCGGTGGGCGTGGGATCCGGCGGCGGTGTCGAGGGCGGCGGCGTGGGGGTGACGGACGGCGTGGGAGTCGGAGTCGGGGCGGGCAGCGCCTTGCCCACCTTCACCGCCGCGGAGGTCAGTGACTTCGTCACGTAGCCGCGCGCCCGGGCCGTCACCGTCACGGTGAGCTTCTTGCCCAAGTCGGACGCCGTGGGCTGGTAGGTCGCCGAGGTCGCCTTCTTGATCGTCTTGCCGTTGCGCTTCCACACGTAGCTGAAGGTGGCCTGCGGCACCGCCCAGCCGCCTACGTCGACGCCGACCTGCTGCCCGACCGCCACGACGCCGGTCAGGGTCGGCTTCGACGCGGAGAAGACCCCCTTGTAGACCGACGCCAGATCCCGGTTCTTCTTGGTCTGGCCGTCCGCGGTGACCTCCAGGGTGATCTTCTTGCCCACCTGGTCGGCGGTCGGGACGAAGGTCGGCCCGGTGGCGCCGGGGATCGGATTGGCGCCGATCAGCCATCGGTAGCTCACCTCGGCGCCCTCGGGAACCCAGGTGCCGGGGACGGCGGTCAGCGTCAGCCCGACCCGCGGACTGCCGCCGATGTTCGGCACCTTCCACGGCGACGGCAGGAAGGACGCCGGCGCCTTCACCCGCAGCCACTTGCGTCCCGAAGCCCGGGGTGCGGTCGGCAGGCAGGCGGCCACGCCGCTGCCGGAGCATTTCGAGTTGAGCGGGTGGGTGACCGGAACCCCCGTCCACCATGAGGTCCGCTTCATCGCACCGTCCCAGGAGAGCGAGATGTGCACGTGGTCCTTGTGGTTCGCGGTCCAGGAGCCGCGGCTGGCCATCTTCCGCCAACCCAGCTCGGGGTAGTAGATGGACCAGATCTTCTGGTTCCAGATGATGTACATGACGCCGAGCCGGTAGGCGACCTCGCCGTTGTCGGCGGTGAGCCACTTCAGCGCCTGGTCAACCCGCTTGCGCTGCTTCTTGGACTTCATGCTCATCCGCCAGTCCAGCGCGCGGCCTTCCTTGTGCTCCGACCGTCCCACGAGAGAGCAACTGCGCGAGATGCCCGAGGAGGACCCTCCCCAGCTGGCGATCAGCAGCTTCAGCAGGGCCTTGGTGCCGGGCTTGGCTGAAGGGGAGCAGGTGGTCTGCGGCTGGTACCCCAGGTGCGCGTCCAGCGGGACGCTGCTCGTGGTGAGCTCCTTGGGCGGCTTGGGATCCTTGGCGACGGCGAAGGGCGACGGACCCGCCCAGAGCAGCGCGATCCCCAGGACGCACGCGACCACGGCCCGCATAGCTCTGTGCACACTTCCTCCAAGGCCCGACCGTGCTCCGTCCAGCAGGCTACTGGCCTGCCGTCGCCCCCGAAGCGGAAGTCCGAAACC
>CAYUWV010000164.1:0-1108 GCA_964448385.1 uncultured Propionibacteriaceae bacterium
ACGCTCATCGGGAGCGATTGAAGCGCCGTGCTAGATTTCGACGCGATGGGAACGGGTACTGTCCCAGTTCGTTGATCCTGGGAGAGGGGCCCGGTGGCAGAGAGCAGCACGACCGAAACTCGCGATGTCGCGGGCGACGTTGTCGGCCGCACGCCATGGCAAATCACCCGGGCGAGGATCCGCCGGGACAAGGTCACCCTGATCGCCCTTGGCGCCTCGATCTTCTTCATCCTGCTGGCCCTCAGCGCCCCCGTGCTGACCTACTTCGGGCTGATCGACCCGTACCGGGCGAACACCGATCTGGTCGGCGGTCTCGGCTCCATGCCGATCGGACCGCTGGGAGGGGTGTCCGCCGAACACTGGATGGGCGTCGAGCCGGGCACCGGTCGCGACCTGTTCGCGCGGGTCATCTCGGGGCTCACGGTTTCCCTGGTGGTCGCGACCCTGGCCGTCCTCGTGTCGGTGGTGCTCGGCACGATCATCGGCATCGTCTCGGGGAGCGCCGGCGGACGGGTCGACTGGTTCTTCTCCCGTGTCACCGACTTCTTCCTGAGCTTCCCCCAGACGCTGATGCTCATCGCCTTGTCGACCATCGTCATCGACGTGCTTCAGGCCGCGCTCGGCACCGGACGGACGCCGGCGTCCATGCTGTTCATGATCCTGGTGATGGGCCTGTTCGGGTGGCCGTTCTTCGCCCGCATCATCCGCGGGCAGGTGCTCTCGCTCAAGGAGCGCGAGTTCATCGAGGCTGCGCGGTCGCTGGGAGCCAAGCCGTTCCGGATCTACTTCCAGGAACTGCTCCCCCATCTGTGGGCCCCGATCCTGGTCTACACGACGCTGATCATGCCCCAGAACATCGCCACCGAGGCTGCCCTCGGCTTCCTGGGAGTAGGCATCCAGGCGCCCACGCCCTCCTTCGGGTCGATCCTGAACGACTCGGTGCACTACGCGACCTCCGACCCGGCCTACTTCATCTTCCCCGGCCTCACCCTGTTCCTCGTGGTCTTGTCGTTCAACCTGCTGGGCGACGGACTGCGAGACGCGCTGGATCCCAAGGCCGACCGGCAGTGACGCCGGCCCCAGACATCCCCACCCACTCACCACCCAA
>CAYUWV010000164.1:1208-5697 GCA_964448385.1 uncultured Propionibacteriaceae bacterium
GCCGGCGGCACGCTGAACATCCTGTCGGGCACCGCCACCGAGCACTGGGATCCCCAGCGCACCTACGTGGGCGTGAACATCGAGGCCGGAAACCGCCTCTTCGCCCGCACCCTGACCACGTGGTCCACGGTCACGTCCGACACCGAACAGGCCAAGCTGGTGGCTGACATGGCCACCGACACCGGCACGGTGAGCGACGACGGCAAGACGTGGAAGTTCACCCTCAAGGACGGCATCAAGTGGGAAGACGGCAAGGCCGTCATGTGCGAGGACGTCGCCTACGGCATCTCCCGCACTTTCGCCGTTGACGTGATCACCGGCGGCCCGAACTACGCGATCTCGTTCCTGGACATCCCGAAGAACAGCGACGGCACCTCGAAGTACGCCGGCCCCTACAAGAAGACCGGCCAGGATCTGTTCGACAAGGCGGTCAGCTGCTCCGGCAACACCCTCACCGTCAAGCTGAACCAGCCGGTGATGGACTTCAACAACACTGTCACCATGACCGCCTTCGGCGCGTTCCGCAAGGACAAGGACCAAGGCGACAAGTCCAACTTCCAGATCTTCTCCAATGGTCCTTACAAGCTCGAAAGCGCCTGGACGTCCAACAAGGGCGGCACCTTCGTGCGCAACGAGAACTGGGACGTGGCCACGGACACCATCCGCAAGGCGTACCCGGACAAGATCGTCTGGGACGAGTCGCTGACCCAGGAGACCCTGTACGAGCGGCTGATCGCCAACCAGGGTGCTGACCAGAACGCCATCACCTTCGACCAGGCCCCGGTAACGGCCCTGGCGAACGTCGAGGGCGGAGCGAAGGGCCGGTACGTGGCAGTTGCCTCGCCGTACACCCGCTACCTGGTGCCGAACTTCAAGTCCAAGGTGTTCAGCAACGACAAGGCCCGCGAAGCGCTGGCGCTGTCCACGGATCGCAGCGCGTACGTGACCGCAGCCGGTGGCCCCTCGGTGGCCGAGGGCGTGAACTCGCTGATCAACCCGGCTCTCCCGGCCTTCCCGAACACCCCGCTGCCGGCGACCGACAAGGGCGACCCGGCCAAGGCAAAGGCGCTGCTTGAGGCGTCCGGGCTCACCCTTCCCGTGAAGATCACCGTCACCTACCGCAAGAACGACACCCTTGACAAGGTGTTCTCGGGCCTGAAGTCCGGGTGGGATGCGGCTGGCTTCGAGACCAACCTGATCGGCATCCCCGCCGAGCAGTACTACAGCACCCTGCAGTCTCCTGATGCGGCCACCAAGTACGACGCCTACTGGGCCGGCTGGGGCGCGGACTACCCGTCGGCTTCGACGGTGATCCCGGCGCTGCTGGATTCCCGAGTCAACATCTCCGCCGGTGGGCCTGGTCAGGACTACGGCTACTTCGACAACGCGGACTTCAACGCCGGAATCGACGCTGCCTACAAGATCGCCGACCAGACCGCGCGTGAGAAGGCCTGGGGAGCGCTCGACACCGACGCGGTAACCAAGTACTTCGCGGTCATCCCGCTGATCGTTGACAAGTTCGTCTTCGTCCACGGCAGCAACGTCCAGGGTGCCTTCGTCAACGGCACCTTCACCGGGTACTACGACGTCGCGACCATCTCGGTCAAGCACTGATTGAGAACGGGGGGTGCGCCCGGCGCACCCCCCGTTCCTCCCCAAAGGAGATCGCGTGTTCTACTACGTCCTCAGGCGGCTTTTCACAGTCGTGGCGATGCTCTTCCTCATCACCGCCACGACCTTTGCGTTGTTCTTCGCCTCGCCGATTGATCCGGCCAGATACACCTGCGGCAAGAACTGCACGCCGACCATCCTCGAGGGCAACCGGAAGGCGCTCGGCTACGACCAGCCGGTCATCGTCCAGTACGGCAAGTTCGTCAAGGGCCTGTTCGTCGGCCGGGAGTTTCCCGACAACGAGGAACTGCGGGCCCAGTACCCCGAGCAGATCGTGGAGTGCCCAGCCCCCTGCCTCGGGTATTCACCCAGCCAACACCGCACCATCAACGAGATGGTCGCTGAGGCCTGGCCGATTTCACTGTCGATCGCCATCGGCGCCTTCACCCTCTGGATGCTGGTCGGTGTCGGTGGCGGCGTAATAGCGGCACTGAACAAGGGCCGATGGCAGGACCGCGGCATCGTTGGCGCGGCGCTGATCGGCTTCTCCCTGCCCACCTTCTTCGTCGGTCTGATCCTGCTGACGTTCCCCGCCATCAAGTGGGGCTGGGTCCCCATTCCCAGCTACGTGCCCTTCCTTGAGGACCCGGTCAACTGGGCGCTCAACCTAGTGCTTCCCTGGATCACCTTGGCCGTCTTCTTCGCGGCCAGCTACGTCCGGCTGACTCGCGCGTACATGATCGAGACCATGAGCGAGGACTACATTCGTACGGCCCGCGCCAAAGGCGTCGGCAAGTGGCCGGTGATCTTCCGGCATGGGCTGCGCTCGTCCCTCACCCCGATCGTCACCGCCGCCGGACTCGACCTGGGGACGCTGCTCGGCGGAGCAATCATCACCGAGAGCGTCTTCTCGATGCACGGGCTGGGGTATCTGGCGGTCCACTCGGTCACCAACATGGACCTGCCCACGATCGTCGCCCTGGTGCTGATCGTCTCGGCGTTCATCGTGATCGCCAACATGGTCGTCGACATCGCCTACGGCTTCATTGACCCGAGAGTGAAGCTGGCCTGATGAGCTCTTTCCTACGCGTCAAGGACCTCAAGGTCCACTTCCCGACGGACGATGGCCTCGTCAAGGCCGTTGACGGCTTGAGCTTCGAGATGGAGAAGGGCAAGACCCTCGGCATCGTCGGCGAATCCGGTTCCGGCAAGTCGGTCACCTCGCTCGCGATCATGGGCCTGCACCGCGGCTCGCACGCCAAGCTGAGCGGCGAGATCTGGCTGGACGGCCAGGACCTGCTGGCTGTGTCAGAGCCGGAACTGCAAAGCCTTCGGGGCCGGAAGATGGCGATGATCTTCCAGGATCCGCTCTCGGCCATGCACCCTTACTATTCCGTCGGGGCACAGCTCGCCGAGGCCCTGCTGGTGCACGCGGACGTGTCGAAGAAGGCGGCGCGTACCACCGTCATCGAAATGCTGGCCCGGGTGGGCATCCCCAACCCGGACAAGCGCGTTGACCAGTACCCGCACCAATTCTCCGGTGGCATGCGCCAGCGCGCGATGATCGCGATGGCACTGATCAACAACCCCGAGTTGCTCATCGCCGATGAGCCCACCACTGCGCTCGACGTCACCGTCCAAGCCCAGATCCTCGATCTGATGCGCGACCTGCAGTCGGAGTTCGGCTCGGCGATCATCATGATCACCCACGATCTGGGGGTGGTGGCCGAGATCGCCGACGACGTCCTGGTGATGTATGGCGGCAAAGCCGTCGAATACGCCGAGGTCGACGACCTCTTCCACCAACCAGACCACCCGTACACGTGGGGGCTGCTGACCTCGATGCCGCGGCTCGACCGGCTCACGCAGGAGCGGCTGATCCCGGTTGCCGGCAATCCGCCGTCGCTGATCAACATCCCGCCGGGCTGCGCCTTCCATCCCCGCTGCGCCTTCAAGGAGTCCGCGGCCAGCGCCTGCGACGCCGTCGTCCCCGACCTGACCGAGTCGTACCCCAAGCACGACTCGCGGTGTCACATCCCCGTCGCCACGCGTGCCCAGCTCTTCGCTGAACGCATCGCCCCGAGGCTGTAGGAGAAGCCGTGAGCCTGCTTGAGGTAACCGATCTGCAGAAGTACTTCCCCACCTACAGCCAGAAGATCCTCCGCAAGGAGGGGGCGCCGGTGAAGGCGGTCGACGGGCTCAGCCTCACGCTGAACAGCGGCGAGACCCTCGGCTTGGTGGGTGAATCCGGCTGCGGCAAGTCGACCGCAGGACGGACCATCCTGCGCTTGCTGGATCCCACCGGAGGCACCATCACGTTCGAGGGAAGGGACGTCACCACCGTGCAGGGGGCTGAGCTCCGCCGACTGCGTCGCGACGTCCAGATGGTCTTCCAGGATCCGTACGGATCGCTGAACCCGCGCCACCCGGTCGGTGCGGTCATCGCTGCGCCGTTCGAGATCCAGGGTGTCACGCCGTCCGGCGGGGTGAAGAAGGCGGTTCAGGACCTCATGGCCCGGGTGGGCCTCAACCCCGAGCACTACAACCGCTATCCCCATGAGTTCTCCGGCGGCCAGCGGCAGCGGATCGGGGTGGCCAGGGCCATCGCCCTGAAACCGAAGCTGGTGGTCTGCGACGAGCCGGTGTCGGCGCTGGATGTCTCCATCCAAGCGCAGGTGATCAACCTCCTGGAGGACATCCAGGAGGAAGAGAACCTGGCCTACGTCTTCATCGCCCACGACCTGTCCGTGGTGCGCCACATCTCTGACCGGGTAATGGTGATGTACCTCGGGCGGACGATGGAGGTCACCGATCGGGACACGCTCTACGAGCGTCCGATGCACCCGTACACCCAAGCGCTGCTGTCGGCCGTCCCGGT
>CAYUWV010000165.1:0-5695 GCA_964448385.1 uncultured Propionibacteriaceae bacterium
TGTCAATGCGTTTGGTCGTACTTGCGTACATCTGCCACCCGGCGCTCACCACCCCGTGGCAGCACCTCCTGGCTGGCGATGCAGTCCGCGCACGACCTGGCCGCGGAGCGAGCCGCCGGACTACCCAAGGTCCTCCGACTCGACCACGTGGCCTGAACCGACCGCTGCTGCCGCCGCCAGCGCGGGGTGCCCTGGAGGGGCGTCGGCGGCCCCCCGTGTTCGTCGTGGGGTGTGCACCCTTCAGAACATGCCGTTGGTGTTCTCGGAGTGGTCGGGCACAACCTGAAGCACGTCCCAGTGTTCGACAACCTTGCCGTCGGGGTCGAGGCGGAAGATGTCGATGCCGGCGTAGTCGTGGTCGCCCGGCCACGTCTGGCCAACAGCGGCAAGCGATGCGCGGCCGCAGTGCAGCACGACGTAGTCGTTCTCGGCGATCGCACGAACGAAGTCGACCCGCTTGCCGTGGTCTTGCCAACGATCGTGCGAGCAGTGACCCGGGGGAGACATTAGGGCGTCTCCGCGAACCGCGATCAGGCAGGCACGTAGGTCAACCGGATGACATCCTTGCCAATTCGCTCGTGGGCCACGAGCCGGAGCTGCGGCCGGGGCCCGGCGAAGTAGGGCTTGCCGTGACCCAGAACGACGGGGTGCAGGTAGATACGGTATTCGTCAATCAGGCCACGTTGGGTGAGGCTGTTCGCCAGGTCCGGGCCGGCGACTTCGATCTCTCCGTCACGCTCGGCCTTCAACCGTAGGATCGCGCTCTCAAGATCATCCTCGACGAGCCGGGCGTTGGGGCCGACCGACCTCAGCGAGCGCGAGACGACCCATTTCGGCTGGTTGCGCCACGCCGTGGCGAAGGCGTGTTCCTCAGAGTCCCATTCAGGCTGATCGTCGTCCCAGTAGCGCATCACCTCATACATTCGGCGGCCGTACAGACAGCCCGCCTGCGTCCGAGCCTCCTCGATGAAGTGGCGGAAGAGTACGGGGTCGTCCGATGCAAACGCCTCATGGTCAACGTAGCCATCCAACGACTGGTTCATTCCGAACACCAGCTTTGCCATCCGCGGTTCCTTCCCCGGCTGCCCACCGATCGGCCCTGGATGGTTTCAGCCCCCGGCTACTGCTGCTGGCTGGAACAGTGCGAGGGTGTTGCCATCAGGGTCTTTGAACCACGCGGACTTGCCAATGCCAGGGGTCGTTGCCACGTGGTTGACGGTCTTCAAGGTCGGGAAGTCGTAGTCCTCGAACACGATCCCGCGGGCGAGCAGCTCGGCGACGGTGGCCTCGACATCGTCGGTCCAGAAGCGGACCTGCGTATGGTTGGCCAGGTTGGGGCTGGGGCGACCGTAAATGAGGAGCGACGTTCCGTCGGCCCCTTCGAACAGCAGGTGGTTGGGGATCGTCTCTGGTGAGAGTGTCATCCCGACCGCATGCTCGTAGAACTCCTGGCTGCGTTCCAGGTCGGTGCTGCATAGCACCGCCGAGATCCTCTTGTTGCTCAGCACGGCACCCTCCTCCTCTTTGGCGCGGCGAAGCATCGTGCCCAGCCGATCCTGTGAAGCTGTTCTTTCTGGGCCAAACAGTTTGAGGCTAACAGCCGCGAGAGTGCACAGAAATGGGCAATTCGGGCCCTCCCAGCCCCCTTCGGGCGCCAGTCTGCCCCTCATTTCACACTCCGCGCTGGAGGACGTCTTCCAGCGTGAGCTCGATCATGCCGCGAGCCACGCTTGGGCGCCCATGCCTGGAGTCCAAGGGCGTCTTGGTAACAGCCACCAGGTCATCAGTGCTGTCGATGAGCACGAAGGGGGAGCACTGCCTGGTCAGGAGGCTGGTGGCTCGCCTGACCAGGCCGGGCTCTCGGCCCTTAGTGCCGAAGGGGTGGAGCGGACGCCAGTTGGTCCGCTTCAGCGACCACTTCACGCGCGAGGTCCTCGCCCCAGACGCCCGTGGCGAAAGCCAGGTCGCAGACGTTGAAGCGGTTTCGCATCAGGTGGTTGTGGGTCAGCGCCCAGATGGTCGGCTCTCGGTCGCCGGCGTCAAGGTCGGCGCTCTGCACTGGCGCACCCGCTGCGCGCAGGGCTCGGGCAATCTCGGCGGGGTCTATCAGGCAGTGGCCGGTGAGGAACTCTCGGTGGCTTGTCCAACGGGAGAGGAACGAGTCCAGCCGACGGGTGAACTCGGCGCCACGCATTCGGGCGAGCTTGCGCGAATAGTCGGACCAACATTCGGTTCCTGCCCGGCCGCTCGGATCCAGACGCGCAAACACGGAGCGGACCAACCGCTCGGCCGCCGCATCGTCTGGCAGACTCACCGGAGGTAGTTCACCTTCGTCCAGCCGCTCGACCATCCGACGCCACAGTAGTGACGACCACAGCGTGGTCACCCCGACCTGGGCTCCGTGGAGGTGGTGTTCCTTACCCGTGCCGGCCGCCCACATGTCGAGCATGTGTGAAACGGTGTGTTCCATGCCTGACGACGGGGCGGTCTGTCCGGCCAGGCCCATCGATATCCCGCTGAGGGTCAGCAAGCTGGTCAGCAGGTCAAGGTCGGCCGGCTGTGAGGAACCGATGCCTCCGGCGGCCGCCAGCATCTCCCCGCCGTGCCGACGGGCCAGCAGCGCCGCCTCCTCCGACCAGCGGTCATCCATGCCGAGCTGGTTCGCGAGGTACCAGTCGGCCGGAGCGGTGAACATTGAGATCATGTCGCCAAGCCCCGCCCGGTTCAGATCCGCCGGGGCGAGGGCGATCACGTCGGTGTCGGCGAGCAGAACGTCGGCGTAGGCGCTGTGTGCCGTCCGCTTCACACCGTTCCGCAGCAGCACGCTTTCGTCATCGGAGTAGCCGTTCACCGAGGCGGCGGTCTGGACAATCACGTGCCGACGGCCGGCTGCCGCGACCTTGCCGAGGTCACTGATGGTCCCCGAGCCGACAGTGACGACGACATCGGCGCTGGAGCAGCCCTCAGTGGCCGCGGCCACGGCAGCTTCGTCGGCGCTCGTTCCGGCCGGCAGGACGACCCGGTCGAGAGGGACACCGAGCCCCGACAGGGCTGCGGCCAGGTCAGCCTTGAGGTCGCCTTCCGGCGAGAGGATCGGGGTGGCGTCGGTGAGCACGGCGATCCGGGTCGGGGTCAGCTGCCGGACGAGGTCGACCAGCTGGTGACGGGCCCCGGCGCCGAGGAGCACCTTGCCGGGCGCGGCGTCGCGAGCGGCGAAGACCTCCCAGGACACGCCGGCCAGCCCTGCGGGAGCGCTGCTGGTCATGCCACACCGCCCGCGAAGGTGGCCTCGAGGGTGTCGTACAGCTTGCGGTAGTCGCTGTACGCGTCCTCGATCGCGGCGGCGATCGAAGGATCAGGTTCGGTGGGGTCAGGAGCGAGCTCGACCACGGTGTCCACGCACTCCTGCACGGACGAGAACATCCCGGCGCCGAGCGCGGCCAGCATGGCACCACCCACCGCCGTGGTCTCCTCAGTAGTGACGCGATCGATCGGGCAGCCGGCCAGGGTGGCCTTGGTCACCAGCGAGAACTCGCTCCGGCGGCCGCCGCCCACGATGGTGATCCGGCCGCCAAGGCCGAGCTGCCGCAGCCGCCGTTCGATGTCGGTGAAGGCGAACGCGTTGCCCTCGACGACCGCTCGCGCGAGATCCTCTGGGCTGTGGTTCATGCCCAGGCCGTAGAAGGCGCCGCGCATCCGATCGTTCCAGCGGGGGGCCATGGCTCCCGAGAGGGCGGGGATGAAGCGAACGCCGCGGGCGCCGGGCTCGGAGTTGCCGGCCAGTTCGAAGAGCTTCGCCTGGGTGCAAGCCAGGACGTCGGCGAGCCAAAGCGTGTTGCCGCCCGACACGAATCCCGGGTTCTCGATCAGGTAGAAATCGCGCAAGGCGTGCGCGTGGGTCTCGACGAGCCCGGTGTCGTCGATCAGCGGACGGTCGCTCCCGACGCAGACCGGCTCTGCGGTGCCGGCGATGTCGATCACGACGTCCCTGGTCACACCGCCAGCACCGACGCAGGCTCCGTGCTCGTCGCCCGTGCCGACGATCACCTGGCACCGCGTGGTCAGTCCGAGCACTTCTGCCGCGTGCGGCAGCAGCGTCCCGACCACCTCGTCGGCGTTGCGGATCGGCGGCATCAGCGCCTCGTCCAGCCCAGCGGCGTCGAGCATGTCGGGGGAGTAGGCGCGGGTGGTGATGTCGTAGAGCAGGGTCGAAGAGGCGTTGGCATGGTCCTGCGCGACCGTGCCGGTCATCCAGGCGAGTAGGTACCCGCCGACGCTCGGCATGGAGACGGCGCGGTCGTACAGCTCGCGCTCATGGCGCTTCAGCCACATGATCTTCGGGCCGGTGTGCGTGGCGTCGATGTTGAGGCCGGTGCGGGAGAACGCCGTGGCCGCGCCGACCAACCGGCGCAGTTCCTCGGCCTCCTCGACGGCCCTGCGGTCGAGCCAGATGATCGCGTCGCGCAGCGGCTTGAGCTCTCGGTCGATCGGCACGACGCCGTCGACCTGGCTTGCGAGTCCGAGGACGGTGACGTCGGCCGGGTGGATCCCGGCAGCGGCGATCGCCTCGCGGACCGCCTGGCCGAGCGCAGTGATGTAGCCGGCGGGGTCCTGGTCGGCCCAGCCGCTGTGCTTGTGGATCATCTGGTAGGGAGAGCCTGCGGTCGCGAGGACTGTGCCCTCGGGCGACAGCACGACGGCCTTGAGCGACTGCGAGCCAACGTCGCAGCCAATGGCGAATGGCATTTCGGTACTCCTGGGAATGTGTGGGCCCGCAACGTTGCGCGCTAGTGAAGTGAGTAGTTCAGAGGTGGGTGGAGTTCGCCCTGCGGTTCAACCAGAACTCGATCATGTCGGCCACGTGCCATTCACTGGACAGCATGACGGGCGTGCCGTCGGATCGAGTGTCGGTTTCCTCGAAGTGCAGCAGCGGGGCGCCGACCTCCACGTCCAGCACTCGGGCGAGGGCCGCATCGGCCACCACCGGCTTGAGCTGTGCCCGTCCCGCGCTCGGCGCGTAGCCGAGGTCAGCGAGCAGACGGAAGAGTGAACGCACGCGTGTGTTGCGCAGCGATGCGGGAACGAAGGAGGCGGGGATCCGGTCGGCGCTGTACACGATGGGACGCCCGTCCGCGGTGCGGACGCGCATGACTTCCCACAGCAACTCGCCGGGCTCCAGGTGCAGTAGCTCGCTCTCGTTGGGCTGGGCCGCGCGGACTTCCGCCGAGAGGATCGTGATGCCGGGCTTGTGGCCGGCATCCTCGATCATCTTGGTGTAGCTCAGCGTCGACTCGAGTGAGTGCTGGTTCTGGATGCCCTTGACGTAGGTTCCACGCCCATGGCGGCGCAGGAGCAGGCCGGACTCGATCAGGGTGCGGTAGGCCTCACGGACCGTTGTCCGGCTGACCTCGAGTTGACGTGCCATCTCCTGCTCGCTGGGGAGCTGGGAGCCGGCCGAGTAGGCGCCGTTGGCGATCATCGCCACGATGCGCTCGCGAACAGTGTCCGCAAGTGGTGACCGCGGCACGTCGCCTCCTCGGTTCAGCACGATCCTCGCCGATGTGTCCGGCAGCCCGACCGTACTTCGCCGGCCCGCGCCCTAAGCATGTCAGACCCGTCCGGCCCAATCCAGCGCGGTCTGTACCTGGCCGGCGATTCCGTCCCCGGGCAGCTTGCCGTCGAAGATGGCTCCGCC
>CAYUWV010000166.1:0-5670 GCA_964448385.1 uncultured Propionibacteriaceae bacterium
CTACTCCCGGGCGAGGATGATCTGGGTACCGTGGCCCGCGTCCGGGTCCCTCTGATCTGAGGCTGGCTACCTAGTTCGTCCGGACGCGCATCCGGGCGGCGCGACGCTTCATGGCGCGACGTTCGTCCTCGCTGAGTCCCCCCCAGACTCCATGGTCCTGGCCGGCGTCCAACGCCCACTGCAGGCAGGCCTCACGAACCTCACAGCGGCGGCAGACCTTCTTGGCCTCCGCAATCTGCATCAGGGCGGGTCCGGTGTTGCCGACGGGGAAGAACAGCTCCGGGTCCTCGGTCAGGCAGGCGGCTCGATGGCGCCAGTCCATGAAGTACACAACTCCTTAAATGGATTCACAGCGTCGACGTGAACATGCTTCGCCAGCGCAGAATTCGGGGCGCAAGCTAGCCTGCGCCCCGGTCAAGAGTGGACCATACCGGGCGCTGACACAAGGGGCCGCGGCAATTCTCGGCCAGTTGCCACGGCTCAGGGCTCGGCTCGGGAGGGTGGTGAGCGGCTACGCTGCCGAGGTGGAGAGCACCCGGCGCAGCAGCCAACGACCCGTCAGCGTGGTCGTCGCGAGCGTCGGGACCGTGCTGATGGCACTGTTGCTGATCGCCCTGGGGGTGGGGTCGATCACCTCCGGACACGGTGGCTTCAGCGGGGCCGTGGGGATGTTCCTCGGCGCCTACGGACTGCTCATCGCCGTTGCCGGCTGGGGTCTGTGGCGGGGGAGCCTGCTGGCTCGAGGCCCAGTCCTCGCGACCGGCGTGATCAACCTGATCGTGGCGATCTCGATGGCCGGATCAGCCCCCGAAGCCTGGCTGATCGCAGCGGTCGCGGGCGTGACCGTCCTGGCGACGGCGCTGCCCGCAACCTCCGGGTGGCTTCGCTGGCCTCGCGCACGGATACCGCTCACGCCAGGCGACGTGCCCCCGACGACGGACGACCCAAGAAGGTGACGGGTGCGTCGAACCGGGCCTGAGCGAAGGCCAGCGTGACGGCCTTCGTGATGGCCGCCACGTCGGCTGCGGCGACCAACGCCAGGACGCAGCCGCCGAAGCCCCCGCCGGTCATCCGCGCACCCAGCGCGCCGTGGGCGAGCACCACGTCAACGGCGAGGTCGACCGTCTCAGCGGTGATCTCATAATCGTCGCGCATCGAGACGTGGGAGCTGGTCATCAGTTCGCCCAGCCGCCCGAAATCGCCTGCGGTGAGAGCCTCGACCGCTGCCAGCACCCGCCGATTCTCGGTGACGACGTGACGGACTCGGCGGGCCTCGAGGTCCGGCAGCGCGGCCAGAGCTGCGTCCAGATCGGTCACATCGCGCAGCGACTCAATGCCGAGGAGCCGACAGGCTTCGGTGCAGGCGGCCCGACGAGCGGCATATTCTCCGTCGACGTGGCTGTGTCGAGTCTTGGTGTCGATGACGAGGATCTCGAGCCCAGCCTCGGTGACCTCCAGGGGGACCTGTTCGGTGGCCAGGCTTCGGCAATCCATGAACAGGGCATGATCGGCGGTGCACAGGGTCGAGGCCGCCTGGTCCATCAACCCGGTGGGAGCACCCACGTAGGCGTTCTCGGCGATCTGGGCGAGCCGGGCCCGCTCCATGGCGTCGAGTTCGATGCCGTACAGGTCGCACAGCGCCGTGATCGTCACACACTCGATCGCCGCGGACGAGGACAGCCCAGCGCCGATGGGAACGTCGGAGGAGAGCACTAGATCGGCGCCGCCCACTTCGTGGCCGGCTTCCCGGAGCGCCCAGACGACGCCGGCCAGGTAGGCGTGCCAACCCGATTCACCGGGGACCAGGTCGTCCAGTCCGGCTTCGACCAGGTCGGAAAGGTCGAGTGACACGAATCGCCAGCGGTGATCTGGACGTGGTGAGGCCGCCAGGTAGGCGGCTTGCGGAATCGCGAACGGAAGCACAAAACCACCGTTGTAGTCGGTGTGCTCACCGATCAGGTTGATCCGGCCCGGTGCCGCCCAGACTCCCGCGGGAGGGGCCCCGGTCAGGGCAGTGAAGTGGTCAACTACGGCTTGTTGCATCGTCACTCATCCTCATCGTCCAGGCGAGCCAGCCAGGTGGCCAGCCGCTCCACGGCAACCTCGTGCTCAGGGTAGAGGTCAACGAAGGTCTGCAATTGTTCGGCCAGCCAAGCCAGGCTGACCACTTCCTCACCGCGTCGCTCGCGGAGTTCCTCGGTACCCCGGTCTGTGAAGTACATCCCTCAGCCCGCCAGGGCTCGGCCGAGCAACTCGGCCTCTTGCGCGGCGTGAGCCTTCACCGATCCGACGGAGGGGGCCGAAGCAGCCGGCCGGGTGATGCCCTTGAGGGTCAAGTCGTACCCCGGCAGGAAGGTGGCGATGGCGGGTGGCAGGTTGATCTGCAAGAACCACCAGGCCCCCTGGTTCTCGGGCTCGTCCTGGACGTAGCGGACGTCGGTGACCTGTGGATACCGTGCCAATTCCGTGGCGAGTTCCCGCGCGGGGAGCGGGTAGAGGCGCTCAAGCGGCAGGATCGCGACCTTCTGGTCAAGTCCTGCTTCGGCGCGGGCCGCCACGAGTTCCCAACGGACCTTGCCCGAACACAACACGATTCTCTCGACGGCGGCCGCATCGGTGATGGTCGGATCGCCCATGGCGGGTTGCCAGCGCCCATGGGTGAACTCCGAAACCGGTGAGACCGCCATCTTGTGGCGAAGCATCGACTTGGGTGTGGCAATGACCACCGGGCGGTGCCAGTTCACGTACGCGTGGGTGCGCAGCAGGTGGAAGTAGCTGGCCGGCGTGGACGGTTGGCACACTGCCAACGCGCCTTCGGAGCACAGGTTCAGCCAACGTTCCAGCCGCGCCGAGGAGTGGTCGGGTCCCTGGCCTTCGTAGCCGTGTGGCAGTAGCAGGACTACGCCTGATTTCTGCGTCCACTTGGCATTGGCGGACGAAATGAACTCGTCGGCGATGGTCTGGGCCCCGTTCGCGAAATCCCCGAACTGGGCTTCCCAACACACGAGCGCGTCGGGTGCTGCGACCGAGTAGCCGTACTCGAAACCCATCGCGGCGTACTCGCTGAGCAGGGAATCGAACACGTAGAACTGGCCTTGGTCGTCGGACAAGTGCTTCAACGGCACGAACGACTCGTTGGTCACCCGGTCGATCACGGCGGCAAACCGCTGCGAGAAGGTACCGCGCCGGCTGTCCTGGCCGACGAGGCGGACGGGGCGGCCCTCCATCAGGAGCGAGCCGAAGGCGAGTAGTTCCGCCGTTGCCCAGTCGACCGGACCGTTCCGGATCGCGTCGGCACGCCGCTGCAGTTGTGGCAT
This sequence comes from uncultured Propionibacteriaceae bacterium, assembly GCA_964448385.1. GTDB lineage: Bacteria > Actinomycetota > Actinomycetes > Propionibacteriales > Propionibacteriaceae > Propionicimonas. Next base: position 3,318 of record CAYUWV010000166.1, read on the forward strand.
GACCTTGGGATGAACGCTGAAGCCCTCGGGGAAGGTGAGGTGCGCGCGCGCGACGGTCTCCATGGTTTCGGCCGTGATCGCCGTCCCGAGGTCCTTGCCGAGTTTCGGTGGGTAGTACGGCACCTTTCGGTAGCTCGCGTCCTCGGCGGAATCGACCTCCCTGACCTCGCGGAAAACGGCCTCGAGGCGCTGCCGGAAGTGCGCGATCACCTCGTCCGCGTCATCGGTCGAAATGTCACCACGCCCGATCAGTGCCTCGGTGTAGAGCTTGCGGACACTCCGCTTCTGCTCGATCAGGTCGTACATGAGGGGCTGCGTGAAACTCGGGTCGTCGCCCTCGTTGTGCCCGCGGCGGCGGTAGCAGACCAGGTCGATGACCACGTCCTTGTTGAACTTCTGCCGGAAGTCGAAGGCGATCTGCGCAACCCGCGCCACCGCTTCGGGATCATCCCCGTTCACGTGGAAGATCGGAGCGCCCACGGTCTTCGCCACGTCCGTGCAGTAGACCGACGAGCGAGACTCGGCCGGTGCTGTGGTGAACCCGACCTGGTTGTTGACCACCAGATGTATCGAGCCGCCGGTCTTGAAGGCCCGCAACTGGCTCATCTGGAGGGTCTCGTACACCACGCCCTGCCCTGCGAAGGCCGCATCCCCGTGCAACAAGATCGGCAGAATCGGGAAGATCCCCTTGCGTCCAGCCTTGTCGAGCTTCGCCCGAGCAATGCCTTCGACGACCGGGTTGACCGCTTCAAGGTGGCTGGGGTTGGCCGCCACCGAGGTGCGGATCGTTTTCCCGGTCATCGCCGTGAACTGGCCCTCGGATCCGAGGTGGTACTTCACGTCGCCGGTCCCCTGGGTGAGCCTCGGGTCGTAGCTGCCGTCGAACTCGCGGAAGATCTGGGCGTAGGACTTGCCGACGACGTTGGCCAGCACGTTGAGACGGCCACGGTGAGGCATGCCGATGATGGCTTCATCAAGGTCGGCGTTCGCAGCCTGCTCGCAGATCTCGTCCAAGCAGACGATGGTGGATTCGCCGCCCTCCAGGGAGAACCGCTTCTGGCCAACGAATTTCGTTTGTAGGAAGGTCTCGAAGATCTCGGCTTCGTTCAGCTTGTCGAGGATCCGCAGGTGTTCCTCGCGCGGCCACGGGACGAAAGGACGTTCGAACCGCTCCTGGATCCAGGAGCGCTGCTCATTGTCGGCGATGTGCATGTACTCGATGCCGACGGTGCGACAGTACGAACCGCGCAGCATGGCGAGAATCTCGCGCATCGTCGCCGTGGTGCCGTCACGCCCCCCGAAGCTCCCGACCGGGAAGCTCCGGTCGAGGTCCCAGAGGGTCAGGCCGTGGTGCTCGATGGCCAGCTCAGGGTGGGACCGCTGACGGTACTCCAACGGGTCGATGTCAGCCATGTAGTGGCCGAGGGTGCGGTAGGCATTGATCAACGAAAACACGCGGGCATTGCGGGGGATCGCCCCGAGTGCCTCGTCGCTGAGGTCGGTAGCCCACCGGATCGGCGTGTAGGGCACGCGCAGGGCGGCGAAGATCTGGTCATAGAAGTGGTGCTTGCCGATCAGCAGTTCGTGCATCCGCTTGAGGAACTCGCCCGATTGGGCACCTTGAATGACCCGGTGGTCATAGGTCGAGGTCAACGTGGTGACTTTCGAGACCCCGATCTGGTTGATCCGGGACTGGCTGGCACCCTGGAATTCCGGCGGGTAGTCGATGGAGCCGACGCCGAGGATCATGCCCTGGCCGGACATCAGGCGCGGCACCGAGTGGTTCGTGCCGATACCGCCAGGGTTGGTCAGGGTGGCGGTGGTGTTCGCGAAGTCCGCCACCGTGAGTTCGTTCTTGCGCGCCTTCGCCACGATCTGCTCGTAGGCGGCCCAGAACTGGGCGAAGTCGAGGATGCCGCAATCCTTGATGCTGGGGACGAGCAGTTGTCGCGTGCCGTCAGGCTTCGCCATGTCGATGGCAAGGCCGAGGTTGATCGCCCCGGGGGTCACCAGGTTCGGCTTGCCGTCGACAATCTCGTAGTGGTTGTTCATCTCCGGCAGAGCCTTCAACGCCTGCACCATGGCGAATCCGATGAGGTGTGTGAAGGAGACCTTTCCGCCGGTGGAGCGAGCCAGGTGGTCGTTGATCATCTGCCGTTGATCGATGACGAGTTTCATCGGGATCTGCCGGACCGAGGTGGCAGTGGGGACGGCCAGCGAGGCGTCCATGTTGGCGGCGGTGCGCATCGGCGCCCCGCGCAGGGGTGTCCTGGTCGGCTCACTCGCCGTCCGCAGCAGCGGGACCTGGATCCGCGGCAGGTCGGCCGAAATGCCGCTGCCCGAGCCGGGCCCC
>CAYUWV010000167.1:0-5669 GCA_964448385.1 uncultured Propionibacteriaceae bacterium
ACCCCCACCGGGATCCAGCTGACCCTCGCCGACGGCGCGCTGAGCATCGGCTCGTCCGTCACGATCAGCGGGGCCACCGCCACGCTGGCCGTGACGGCGGCGGGTGTGGCCGGCAGCTTCACGGCGCACGCCAGCCTCGTCGTGCCGGGCGTCGCAGCCTTCGAAGCGGACGTCAGCGTCAGCCTCGACACCGCCACCGCCAGCCTCGCCGTCACGGTGGCAAGCGCCGACCTGACCTTCGGTGCCGGACGGCTGACCGGCGCGGTCAGCTTCAGCCGGTCGACCACCGGCGGCGTGACCGAGACGATCGTCGCCCTGAGCGGCGTCACCGCCTACCTCGGCACCTCCACCACCCCGGCGGTCTACAACGGCGCCGGGGTGCTGGTGCTGCGCGCCGCCGGGGTGGCCGGCTACCTCTCCGGGACGACGTCCGCCTCGGCTGGCAGTGTCTCGGTGTCGGGCAGCGTGTTGCTGCAGATCAACACCACCGGTGAAGCCGTGGACACCAGCGTCGAACTGGGCGGGCAGACCCTCAGCGTGAAGTTCGCCACCGGCGACCCCGTGTTCGCGCTGACGCTGTCCGACCTCAGTCTCACCATCGGTGACTTCGTGACCATCGAGGGCAGTGTCACCTTCAGCAACCAGACCATCACGGTCGGGGGCAGCAGCGTCGCCGCCCAGGTCTTCGCCGGAACCGGGCTCACCATCTTCCTGGGACGCGGCCCGGCGAAGCTCGCCAGCGGCGCGCTCAACCCGCTCGCCATCGGGGTGCTGCTCAGCGACGCCCGGATCGGCCTGATCTCGTACAACGGCGGCCATGCCCTCGTCGCCAGCGGCACCGTCAGCCTGATCGGGGTGGCCGGGGTCACCATCGCCGGCACCACCAGCGTCCGGGTCAACACCACCGGCACCGCGCTCACCGAGACGCTGCTGATCCCGGGCAGTACCGACCCGGGCATCGCGCTGAGCTTCGCCGACGGCGCGACCGTGACGGCCTTCACCGTCAGCAGCGCCACCCTGGCGTTCGGTGGCCAGAGCCTGACCGGGACCTTCGGCTTCTCGCGGGTCGGCACCGACGTCCAGGTCACCATCGCGGACGCGGCGCTCGACTTCGGCGGCGCGGTCACGATCAGTGCGATCACCGGCTCCTTCCTGCTGCAGACCGCCGGCCTCACCGGGAACCTGGCCGCCACGATCGCCGTCCCGGCCGTCGGGCTCACCGGCGCGACCGTGACCCTCGCCCTGGACACGACACCGACCGCGACGACCCCGCTGCAGCTGACCGCGACCGGGTTGAGCCTGAGCATCGCCGGTCAGAGCCTGATCGCCGACCTCTCGATCGAGCGCAGCGTCGCAGCCGACGGCACCATCACCACCACCCTGGCGCTGGCCAACGTCGAACTCACCCTGGGGACCGCCACCGCCGGGGTCACCGTCACCGACGGTTCCGGACGGCTGGTGCTGAGCAGCACCGGAGTCGTCGGACAGCTCGGCGGCACGATCACCGTGCAGCTCGGCAGCGACGCCCAGCTCGACGGAACCCTCCGGCTCGCCCTCGACACCAGCGCTGCCGCCCCGTCCCTGCGGGTCGAGGGCACCGGCATCGTGCTGACCGTGCTCGGGCAGCGCCTGAGCGGCAACATCGTCATCGAGAAGGCCACGGCCCTGTCGGCCAGCGGGGTCGTCGACCCGGCTCGCTCGGTGCTCAAGCTCGGCCTGAGTGCCGTCAGCCTCAGCCTCGGTGGCGCCCAGCCGCTGGTCAGCCTCACCGACGGGTCGGCGCTGTTCCTGCTCAGCAGTGCCGGCGTGGCCGGCAGCATCCAGGGCACGCTGAGCCTCGCCGTCCCGCAGGTCTCGCTGAGCGGCACCCTGGCCGTCGAGCTGAACACCACCAGCGCGATCGTCAGCGAGTCCTTCCGGGTCGGCGACCAGGTGCTCACCCTGGAGTTGCCGACCGGATCCTACGTGCGGGTCTCCGGGAAGGGCGTGGCGCTGTCGGTGCTGGGGCAGACCCTCACCACGGATGTCACGATCACGCGAACGGTCGCCCTCGACACCACGGTCACCCTCAGCTTGACCCTCGAGCACACCAGCATCCGGCTCGGCGGCACCGCGGCCAACCCGCTGCTCACGCTGACCCAGACGGCAACCCCTGCCACGGTCGAGCTGGGTCCGACCGGCCTCGTGCTGTCCGTCGAAGTGGCGGTCGCCCTGGCCGCCCCCGGCGTGGCCGTCAGCGGGACGGTGGCGATCGACCTCGACACCCGAGCCGGCAGCGCGCACGTCCGCTTCGGCGGCTCCGGGCTCAACCTCTCGGTGCTGGGCCAGACCATCGTCGCCGACATCACCTTCGAACAGGTCAGCAACGCGGCCGGTGGCCGGCTGATCCGGTTCGGCATCGCCGGCGGGACGCTCTCGCTGGGCGGCAGCCTGGTGTCCGTCACAGGCGTGAGCGGGTTGTTCGTCCTCACCGCGACGGGGCTGGCCGGGACTCTGAGCGCCAGCATCAGCCTCGCGGCCGGTGCCCCCTTCAGCATCGACGGCAACCTGGCCCTCACCCTGAACACGACCGGCGTGGCCGTCTCCGAGCGGCTCACCGTGGGGGCCGCCCAGGTGAGCCTGGACGTGCCCGCCGGTCCCTACCTGCGCATCGTCGGCACCGGGGTCAGCGTCACGGTCGCCAGCCAGACCCTCACCGGCAACGTCCTGCTGGAGCAGCTCACGACGACGGCCGGAGCCTCGGTGGTGCGCCTCGCGCTGACCCAGGTGACCCTCCGGCTCACCAACGGCACGACCACCCTGGCCCAGCTCACCAACGGCGAAGCCCTCTTCCTGCTGCCCGGCACCGGGATCGCCGGGCGGGTCTCCGGGACGGTCGCCCTGGTGGGCGTGCCGGGCGTCACGCTCGGGGGCACCCTCGGGGTCGAGATCAACACCACCGCGGCACCGATCGACGAGAGCTTCACCATCGGGGCAGTGACCTCCCGGCTGACGCTGGACGCTGGCATCCCCTTCCGGTTCGCCGGCACGGCCCTCACCCTGGCGGTGGCCGGGGTCAGCCTGGTCGCCGACGTCACCGTCGTGAAGAGCGGCACGGCGCTGTCCGTCACCATCGCCAACGGCAGCCTCGCCCTGGGCGGTAGCGGTTCGCCGCTGGTCAGCGCCACCGCGGTGCACGGCACCCTGACCGCCGATCCGTCCGGCACCCGTGGCAGCCTCGCGGCGACCCTCAACGTCAGCATCACCGGGCTGGTCGTCACGGGGACGGTGTCCGTGGCGTTCAACAGTGGCACCACGACCCTGGACGGGCTGACCCCCGGAGTCAAGGTCACGGTCGCCAACGCCAGCCTCGCGATGACCGGGATCACCCTCGGCGCCACGGAGGTCTCGTTCAGCAGCGACGCGACCACCGGTGAGGTCGGCGTCCGCGTGGTCGGGGTGACGTTCAGCCTTGGCGGGGTCGTCAACGTCGCGACCAGCAACAACTGGAACGGCGCCCTGGTGGTCACCGCCGGTGGCATCGCCGGGCAGTTCAGCGGCTCCATCACCGGCGTCTTGAGCATCCCCGGCGTGACCCTGGGTGGCACGGTCTTCCTGCAGGTCAACACCAGCACCGCTGCGGTCTCGCGTCCGGCGCTCGGGCTCGACGTGCCAGCCGGTCCGTACCTGGCGCTGGTGGTCACCGGCGGTTCGCTGGCGATCACCGGCGGCCCCACCCTGAGCGGCAGCTTCGCGATCAACAGCTCCACCACCGCCGGCGTGACCACCACCCTGATCGGGTTCACCGGGGTGAGCGTCGCGCTCACCCAGTCCGGCGGCGGATTCAGCGTCACCGAGGGCCGCGGCGCCTTCCTGATCGCCCCCGGCGGGCTGGTCGGCTTCTTCACCGGCAAGATCTCGGTCAGCGCCAACAGCGCCTTCTCGGCGGGCGGCGAAGTCAGCGTCCGCTTCAACTCGACCACCTCCGGCATCACCCGGTCGATCAGCATCGGCGGGGCCACCGTCGAGCTCAACTTCAGCGCCACCGACGTGGCCCAGGGGAGCCCGCTGGCCGCCTTCGTCGAGGTGAAGATCTCGGCCACCATCAAGCTCGGCGACTTCGTCGAGATCTCGGGCAGCATCAGCTTCGGCGGCGCCCAGGTGTCCGTCACCGGGGTCACCATCTTCCTCGGCGAAGGGCCCGGCTTCCTGCCCGACGGAACCTCACGCAACCCGCTGGCCCGAGGCGTCTTCATCACCGACGTGAACGGCTTCGCCCAAGGCGCCGCCGGTGCCCGCGCGCTGGCGGTGAGCGGCACCGTGGAGCTGGTGGGGTTCAGTGGCGTCACGCTGGCCGGGTCGGTGCAGGTGCTCTACAACGAGACCGCCGCGTCGGTGACGTTCGCCGCCGGGACGGTCAACGAAGTGACCGTGGCCGCCGGGGCGGTCGGCACGCCCTACGCCAAGGTCGTCGGGACCCTCAACCTCGGGATCGCCGGGCAGAGCCTCACCGGCAGCATCGGGTTGGAGAAGAAGCCGACCGGCCTGCGAGTGACCTTCGGTACCTCGGCCAAGGCCGGCGGGTCACCGTTGACCCTGACGCTGGGTGGGGACCTGGTCACGGTCAGCGTTGCCTCGGGTGAGATCCTGCTGGCACCGGCCGGAACCGCCCTGGTGCTGCAGGGGAGTATCGCCTTCAAAGCCGGCGCCAGCATCGACCTCTCCGGGGCCGTCGGCCTGCAACTCAACACCGGGACCGCCAGCACGGTCGTCGACGGCGTCAGCCTCGCGCCGCAGTCCGTCCGCGTCCAGATCGGGACGCTGGGCGCCCGGGCCAACCTCACGGTCGCCGGGCAGAGCGTGAGCGGCGTGTTCGTCTTCTCCCAAGTCACCGGAACCACCAGCCCCAGCGCGCCGGCCGGCACGACCGGGGCGGTCACCGTCCAAATCGTGGCCACCGCGGTGTCGGTCAGCCTCGGCACGGCGACCGCCGGCCTCCGGCTGAGTGACGGCGAGGCATTCTTCGCCCTCACCAGCGCCGGCGTCGCCGGCCGGGTGAGCGGTACCGTCCAGCTGATCGTGCCGGGCGACGCCGTTTCCTTCTCCGGAACGCTGTCAGTGGCCATCAACACCACCGGCGTCCGGATCACCCAGGACGTCGCCGTGGACGGCGTGGCCATCACCCTCGACCTGCCGGCCGGACCGTACCTGCGGGTGGAAGGCACCGCGATCCAGTTGCAGGTGGCCGGGCAGCGGATCAGCGGCAACCTGGTCTTCACCCAGAGCGGCACCGCGCCGAACACCACCGTCACCCTGGCCGTGACGAACCTGCAGGCCGGCTTCGGCAATGGCTCCACCGACGTGGCCACCCTGACCAACGGCAGCGGCAGCCTCACCCTTGCGCCGTCGGGCATGTCAGGCAGCATCGCGGGCACGGTCAGCCTGAACGTGCCCGGCGTGAGCCTGTCCGGCACCATCGGCCTGCAGCTCACCACGACCGCCACGACCGCCGACCTCTCGCTGAGCGGCAGCGACATCACCCTCAGCGTCGGCGGGTTCGCCCTGACGGGCAGCCTCACCCTGCGGCAGCAGACGCTGGCCGGCGGGGCCAAGCTGACCAACCTGACCCTGGCCGTGAGCGCCGACTTCGGGGCGCCGATCGGATCGCTCAACCTCACCGGGGCGCTCGC
>CAYUWV010000168.1:0-5637 GCA_964448385.1 uncultured Propionibacteriaceae bacterium
ACGACCGCGAGGTGACCCACCGGCTGTGGGCCGACCGCGCGGACCGGTGCTTCCCCCTGGCGTCGCTCGTGGCCGCCGGGGTACCGCTGGCCTTGGGGTCCGACGCTCCGGTCGCCCCGCTCGACCCTTGGTTGGCGATCGCTGCGGCCGTCCATCGTGGCGAACCGGACGACGCACCGTGGAACCCCGCAGAAGCGCTCACCCCTCGCCAGGCGATCGCTGCCAGCGTGCGCGGACGGATCGCCCCCGGCAGTCCCGGCGACCTCGTGCTGCTCGATGCCGACCCGCTCTGCCCGGGCCTGGTCACCGCGGACGCTGCCCGCGCCCTGCGGAGCATGACGGTCGCGGCCACGATCATCGCGGGCGCCCCGGTGTAAGTGGTCGCCTGCGTTCGTCGTGAAGTCCTCCCAACCACGGACCATCCCCTTCCAGCCGCAGACGATTCGCTCATCTGCCGAAAAAGGGCTAAGACTCTCTCACCGCTGACAGCGAGGACCGGGCCGACCGCCTTTAGTCGGGCCTGACGAACTCGATCGAGTCGAACACGGCGCGTGCCTCTTTCGTCAGCGCCGGATTGATCGATCCGGCGGATTGGAACACCGCGATCACGGCGCGCTCGCCGTTCAGGTCGACCACTCGGTAAGTTTCGCGTACGCCCACATTTTGGTAGTCGCGTCCGTTGCAGTCCTGCGCCGAATCCGAGTAGATGCATAACTTGTCGCCGTCGCAGTCGGTGAAGTCGACGTCGCTCTCGGCGGCGTGGTCGAACTCGAAGCCGGCGTAGTCGCCCACCATGACCTCGACGGCAGGGGTGCTTACCGTTGACGCCTGCGCCGCCATCGCCTCGACGAACGCTTCAGCCGTCGGATCGATCTGGACGAGCGCGCCCTGCCACGCGCAGGCGTCCGTAAAGACACGGGTGACGGGGAAGAACCACACGGCGACATCCCATGTGTTCCTTGGGTGATCCGGGTCGTCCTTGCCCAGGCTGTCGCCGTTGAAGGTCTCCCAGCCGTCTGGGACGGTGATCTCGAACGGCACCGGGTAGCCGGTGACGAGGTAGGTGCCGGCGTCGATGGCGCCGCTCTGCGGGAACGGTGCGATCGTGTTGGCCTCCGCGGTCGATGCGGGGGACTGCGGTACGGTCGCGGTGCACGCGGCGAGGCCTACGCACGCCAGTGAAGCGATGGCAACACCCACCCGCCGCGAGCGTGTCGAGTGAGCGGCGCGGGAGCTCCGGATTGAAGTCCACATGTCCATGTCCTTTCGTTGAGCCGGGCAGCGCGATGGCTGCTCGATCAGTGAAGAACACGTCCGTATCAGCAGCGTAACGACGCCCATCGCGGCAGTATCAGCCCGGTATCAGCCGTCTTGACGGATGTCGGGGTCGGGGTCACAGTGGCGTATGGAAGTGCGCGTACTGGGAGCGCTGACGCTCGACGACGGCCGGGTCCCGCTGGCTCCTCGGGATCGTGCGGTGATGAGTGCGCTCACGGTCCGGCTCGGTGCATCCGTGTCCGTCGAATCCCTCGCGGCGGCGCTCTGGGGCGACAACCCACCCGCCTCGTGGTCGCATGTCATTCGAGGGTGCATCATGCGGCTACGCCGGCTGATCGCGCCGGCGCGGGTCGAGACCACCCTGCACGGTTATCGACTAAGTCGGGAGAACGTCGAGGTCGACACCGAGCGGTTCGAACGACTCGTCGCGCGCGGTACGCAGCAGCTGGAGCTCGGCGAGCCCGAGCGGGCCGCGCACTCGTTCTCGGAGGCGCTCGCCTTGTGGCGGGGCGAGCCCTACCTTGACCTCCTCGACTGGGAGCCGGCTCGGATCGTGTCCGGACGCCTCGAGGAGATGCGGCTCGGTATCGAGGAGCTGCTTCTGGACGCACGCCTCCAGGCGGGCGAGGTTCAGGAGGTGACAGCATCGGCGCGGGCCCGCGTCGCCGAGGCACCGTTGCGCGAGCGGCGCTGGGTCGTGCTGAGCGTGGCGCAGTACCGGCAGGGCCGGCAAGCGGACGCGCTCGCCACCGTCCGGAGGGCGCGAGGGCTGCTCGCCGCCGAGCTCGGACTGGATCCGTGCATCGAGCTGGCTGAGCTGGAGCAGGCGATCCTGCGTCAGGACCCCGCGCTGCTGTCCGACCGGGTGTTCCGCGCCGCGAGCGCGGAGTGTCCGTACTTCGGCCTGCCTCCCGCGGGCGTGGCGGACGCCGAACGGTACTTCGGTCGCGAGCAGGAGCTGTCGGGGGCACTACGGGCGCTCGAGGAGCACGGTGTGCTGCTCGTCGCGGGCTCATCAGGCGTCGGAAAGTCCTCCTTTGTGAGGGCTGGGATCGGTGCCCAGTTCATCGCGCGCGGCCAGGAGGTCGCTGTCGTGACGCCCGGAGAGCATCCGATCGATGCCTTTCGCGACCTCGATCTCGCCTCTGGAGACTCGCTGCTCATCGTGGATCAGTGCGAGCAGGTCTTCAGCGCGGACGACCCGGCCGAGATCCGCGAGTTCTTCAACGCCCTGTCGGAGATGGCCCTCTGCGGCATGCTCGTGGTCGCGATCCGTGCCGACCGACTCGGAGACCTGGCCGATCACGAAGGCTTCGCCCAGATCATCCAGTCGCACATGCTGATGCTTACCGCGATGAGCCCCGACGCGGTCCGAACCGTGATCGAGAGGCCCGCAGAGCAGGCCGGGCTCATCCTCGAGCCGGGCCTGGTGGAGATCCTGGTTCGCGACGCCGATGGGCGCACCCTTCCACTGCTCTCTCACGCCCTGCGTCAGGTGTGGTTCCGTCGGGAGGGCCGCGTTCTGACCGTCGAGGGGTACCGGGCATCCGGCGAAATCGACGGTGCCGTCGCGAAGACCGCCGAGGAGGTCTACGCGACGCTCTCCGCGGACGGCGTGCGGCTGCTGCGCGACATCCTCCTCCGTCTCGTCGAAGCCTCCGCAGACGGCGCGGTGCTCTCTCGCCGCGTCGAGCGCACGCGGATCGCGATCGACGACGCCCATGCGCAGATCGTCGACCGGCTGGCCGATGCCCGACTGCTCACCACCGACGAAGTGTCCGTGCAGCTCTCGCACGAAGCGCTCGCACGGGAATGGCCACGATTGAAGGAATGGCTCGCCGATGATGTCGAGGGCCAACACATCATGCGACACCTCGGCTCCGCGGCCGCCGCCTGGGACGCGATGGGACGACCCGACAGCGAGCTCTACCGCGGCGGCCGACTCACCACGGCGCAACACTGGCGGGATGCGGTCGAACCCGCGCTCACGGGGGTCGAACGAGAGTTCCTCGACGCCTCCGCAGCCAATGAGACCGCAGGACTCACCGCCGCGCAAGGACAGCTGCGCAAGGAGCGCCGCATGGTGCGCCGACTCTCCTGGATCTCCGCCACCGCCGCCGGTCTCGCGATCGTCGCGATCGCCTCGAGCCTGTTCGGGGGGTTCCAGGCCAACCTCGCAGGCGAGCGGGCGACGGTCGCAGAGGCCCGGCGGGTCGCTGGGCTGGCGCTGAAGGAGCCGGACTTCGAGCGTGCGCTGCTACTCGCTGTGCAGGCGATCCACATCTGGGACGATTCCGACACTCGGGTCAACCTCGTACGCGTCATCTCGCGCGCACCCCGTCTGACGAGCGTGATCCGGATCCCGGAAGACGGAGTCGCCGCCGTGAGCATGTCGCTTGCCGAGGACGGGACCCGGGCATCGGTGATCGACAGCGACCACGACGTGCGCCTGTTCGATCTGGACGCCCGATCGCAGCTCGGCGAGTACTCCCCGTTCGGGAGGATGATGCTGACATCGGCGGTCGATCCCGTCTCAGGGTCCGTCGCGTTCAGCGAGACGTCCGACCCCTGTAACGACGTCGTCTGTGCTTTCCGGCGGACGGGGACGCTCGACCTCGCAAAGCAGGGCCGCTCCGGCGTGGCAACCTACGAGGGGATGCGCGGGACCGCGACAGACGTCGAGTACTCGGCCGACGGATCCCAGTTCGCAGCGCTCGCCGCGACACAGCAGCCTGAGTCATCCGTGAGCATCGCCCTCTGGCGAGGCGGCACGGGACACCCGACCAGCCCGATACTCCTGGATCTCGGCGTGATCAGTTCCGATCCGACCTCCACGCCCGGTCGGGCCTTGCCGGGTCCGGCCTGGCAGTACAGTGCGGTGAAGTTCTCACCGGACGGCTCGCGGCTGTACGCCAGTGGATTCGGACCGACCGTCGTCCTTGACACGGCATCGGGCGAGGAGCTCCATCAGATCCCCGGCACCGGGATTCTCGCCGTCAGTCCGGATGGCCGCCGGATCGCCGTCCGCGATGGCTCGCGCGCGGTGCGCATCGTCGCCTCCTCCGGGCAAGCAGCACCCATCACCGTCTCGCTGGCCTCCTTTCCGACGGTGGCCGATTTCAGCCCAGACGGCACTCAGCTCGCCATCGCCGCCGGCAACGACGTCGTAGTGGCGAGCACCGCGACCGGCGAGATCGCGGAAACGCTCCGGGACCATGACGACTTGGTCACCGCGGTCGAGTTCCGACCGACCGGCGAACTGGTGACCGCCGGAGACGACGGCGCGATCGTCACGTCGGACTTCGGGGACTGGTCGGCGGCCTTTCGCAGCCACCTACGGGACCATGCACCCGCCGAGCTCGATGAGCGCACCGTCGCGCTCGAACAGTCGGACGGGCGTTGGCAGGTCGTCGTCGCCGAGCCGGCGGTGTGGGAGGAACGCGCGTGCAAGATCGCCGGACGAGTACTCACCCAGCAGGAGTGGGCGGAGCTCTTGGGATCTCGTACGTACGCCCCGGCATGCGTGGAATGAGCGCGGCTGTAGCTTCAAGACGGCCACCACCTCACGGGACTCTCACCTGCTCGTCGACCTGAGGCGCCCGATTCGACCTCATCTGGCCGCGGGTTGGACTTGTCACTAGCCGATGCGGTTTGCCCTGAACCGAGCCGGTGCCAGATCGAACACGGGTGTAGAGATCCCTAAGGCCATTGCCTGCTCAACCGCTGACGCCAGGGCCTCGATGGACTCCCAGTCGGCAATCTCGATCAGGCCGTCGGGGGAGTTGAGTCGCGACTGCGTGGCTCAGCGGAGGACCCCAGCCCCCCGGACTGAGACGCAGCCGCTGCTCAACCGCGAGGTGGCTCCGCGATAGCCGCCACCAGCGGGTGTGCGGCGACCTTGAGGATCTCGCCCGCCTCCACCGAGAGGGTCGAGGTCGGTGTCCCGCCGCCGCAGAAGACGGCGCCCATCGCCGGCACCGCTTCGTCCAGCAGCACGACGGTGTCGGCATCGGAGCAGATCGGGCTCACCCCGCCGGGTTCCATGCCGACTGCCCGCAACCGCGCCTCGGTGGCCGGGCGGAGCTGCGAGCGGGAGACTCCGAGGGCTTGGGCGATCGCACCGTAACGGACGCGGAACGGACCCGGCACCCCGACCAGGGCGAGCCTGCCGTCCGGCAACTCGAACGCGAGGGTCTTCACCGACGTCGTCTGATCCAGCTTCGTCCGGTGCAGATCGGCCTCGCTGCGAATCGGCGGGTGGTGATGGACGCTGAATGCGACGCCAGCGACCGCGAGCGTTTCCTGGACCCGCATGGCCACCCCTTCACCGAGCCGTGGGCGCGACAGCGACGCTGCCGC
>CAYUWV010000169.1:0-3243 GCA_964448385.1 uncultured Propionibacteriaceae bacterium
CGACAGGCAAGGAGAACCTGTGAGCTCTTCAATGTGGGACGCCCGCTACGCCGCCTCGCAGGTCTGGGACCTCGAACCGAGTCAGTTCGTGACCCAGCCGCTTCACAAGGTTCGCAAGGGCCACGCCCTCGATCTCGGCTGCGGCGAGGGACGCCACGCGCTCTGGCTCGCCAGTAAGGGGTGGCGGGTCACGGCCGTGGACCATTCGGCGGTCGCCATCGGCAAGCTCCAGGGGCGTGCCGCCGTCCTCGGCCTCGACGTCGCCGCCCTGGTCGCGGACGCCACTCACTACTCTCCAACCCCCCGGACCTACGACCTCGCTTTGCTCGCTTACCTGCAACTCCCCGTCGACAGGCTCAAGCTGGCCCTCGGCGCCGCCGCCCGCGCGCTCGTCGACGGCGGACGGCTGCTGCTGGTCGCGCACGACCGGACGAACATCGACCACGGCGTGGGTGGACCTCAGGACCCCGATCTGCTCACCAGCCCGCACGTCGTCGCTGGCATGCTGACCGACCTTGGGTTGGACGTGACGCGCGCCGAGGTCGTCCGTCGCCAGGTGGATTCCGACGTGGGTTTCCGCCTCGCGCTGGACCACGTGGTCGAGGCCGTTCGGGCCTGATCGACCGTCGGGTTCGCTCGGTCGTGACGCCTCAGTCGAGCGGTCGTACCGATTCGCGATTCTGCAAGGGCATCGGGATCAGGCTCTGGGCCGGACGCTCATCGCCCAACACCAATTCCATGGCCCGCCGGCCCATCTCCAGATACGGGATGCGCATGGTCGTCAGCTTGGGTCGCAGGTAGGAAGCCAGGTCCTCGTCGTCGAACGAAACCACCGACACGTCGTGGGGGACCTTCAGCCCCCGCTCCTGCAACGCCTGGTACGCGCCGAACGCGAGCCGGTCGTTGAGGCAGATCAGCCCGGTGAAGGCGGCGCCCCCGTCCAGCAGCCGATGGACGCCGTCGAAGCCCAGGTCCGGTTCCCACACCATCCCCTCGATCTCTGCCACCAGATCGACGCCAGCTTCCGCCAGCGCGTCGTCGATGCCTGCGTAGCGGGCTCCGACCGTCACCGACACCTCGGGTTTGAGCAACTCGGCCGAACGTCCGATCAGCGCGATCCGGCGGTGTCCCTGATCCAGCAGGACGCGGGCTGCCTCCCGCCCTGCCTGGTACTCGTCCGGCAGGACGGAGGGGTGCCCTTCGGTACTCGTGGAGTTCAGCAGGACGACGGGGATGTCGCTGGGAACCTTGGGCACCTCAATCTGCTTGGCCCCCATCAGCCCGAACACGATTCCGTCCGGGCGGCGATCGAGCATCGCGTCGAGCGCCGCAGCGATCCGGGCCGGGCGCCGTCCCGACTCCGAGATCAACACGGTGTGCTCGCGCTGCTCGGCAACGTCCAACAGCCCGCGGATCATCGCCGAGGCGAACCGGGTGACCGTGACCTCGTCCGAGATGAAACCCACGGTCGCGGTCTTGCCCACCCGCAGCCCTCGAGCCGAGGGGTTCGGACGGTAGTTGAGCTGGGCTGCGGCGGCCCGGACCCGTTCGGCCGTCTCTTCCGACAGTCGGGTGTTCGGACGATCGTTCAGCACCATGCTGACGGTTGTCTGCGAGACTCCGCTCAGCTTGGCCACGTCGGCCAACTTCACCCGCTTCGCCATGCCAATCCCCCCAAGGCAACAGTCCGCCGTCGTCACGCGCCCGCGTGGAGTCTTCCCGCGGCTGATTCCATCCTAGCGGAAAGGTTTTAGCAAGCTCTTGCACCGACCCAGATCGGCGTGCTACCTTCATGATGCTAAAAGGATTTAGCAGGTCGGGGCTCCCGGCCGGTTCATCCCTCCCGGAGGTAAACGTGACTACCCTCAAGACCAGGTTGGCGGCATTGGCGCTGGCAGCCGCACTCCCCCTGACTCTCGCCGCCTGCGCCAAGGGCGGCTCCAGCAGCAACGCCAACACCACCCCCGGCGGCACGACCACATTGACCATGTGGACGCACAACGCCGGCAACAAGAACGAGCTGGCCGCCGTCCAGCAGATCGTGACCGACTACAACGCCAGCCAGACCAAGTACAAGGTCGACGTGCAGGCGTTCCCGCAGGACTCGTACAACCAGTCGGTCGTGGCGGCAGCGGCGGCCAAGAAGCTGCCCTGCATCCTCGACATCGACGGCCCCAACGTCCCGAACTGGGCCTGGGCCGGCTACCTCGCCCCGCTGGAGGGCATGGACGACACCCTCGGCAAGTTCCTGCCCAGCGTGCTGGGCAAGTGGAACGACAAGACCTACTCCTTCGGCTACTACGACGTGGCGTTGACCATGGTCACCCGCAAGTCGACCTTGGAGAAGTACGACATCCGGATCCCCACCATCGAGAAGCCCTGGACGAACGACGAGTTCACCGCGGCCTTGAAGACGATCCGCGACTCGGGCGACTTCGACTACCCGCTGGACATCGCCACCAGCTTCACCGGTGAGTGGTGGCCCTACGCCTACTCGCCCTTCCTGCAGAGCTTCGGCGGCGACCTGATCAACCGGACGGACTACAAGTCGGCCAACGGTGTCCTCAACGGCCCCGAAGCCCTGGCGTGGGCGAAGTGGTTCCGCAGCCTGGTCACCGAGAAGTACGTGCCGCTGAAGTCCGGCGCTGACCCGGCCAAGGACTTCATGAACGGCAAGTCCGCCATTCTCTACAACGGCAGCTGGACCGCCGTGGACACCCGGAAGAAGTTCGGCGACGACATCCTCTTCCTGCCTTCGGTCGACCTGGGCAAGGGCCCGAAGATCGGCGGCGGATCCTGGCAGTGGGGCGTCTCCAAGAACTGCGGCAGCCCTGAAGGCGCCATGGACTACATGAAGTTCTCCGCCCAGGACAAGTACGTCGCTGGGGTCGCCAAGGCGACCACGAACATCCCGGCCACCGACGCCGCAGCGGCCATGGTCCCCGGCTTCGAGGTCGGCGGCGAGAACGACATGTTCCGGCAGTACGCCAAGTCGATGGCGGTGCTCCGTCCGGTGAACCCGGGCTACCCGTTCATGGCCACCGAGTTCACGAAGGTCGCTCAGGACATTCTCAACGGTGCCGACCCGCAGCAGGCCCTCGATACCGCGGTGAAGAACATCGACGCGAACCAGGAATCCAACAACTACTTCCAGTGATGCACCTTCCCGGGACGCGGACCCGCCGCCGCGTCCCGGGGAGCCTCAATCGAGAGGACCGCCCATGAGCGCCCCCGCCACCGCCA
>CAYUWV010000169.1:3343-5623 GCA_964448385.1 uncultured Propionibacteriaceae bacterium
GCCAAGTTCATCGGGGTCGCCAACTTCGTCCGGCTGTTCGAGAACGACACGTTCTGGAGGTCGCTGATCAACACCGTCGTGTTCGCGGTCGTCGTCGTTCCGGTGCAGTCGGCTATCGCGCTCGGCCTGGCGGTGCTGATCAACACCAAGATGCGGGGAGTCAACTTCTTCCGCACCGTCTACTTCCTGCCCGTGGTGACCTCCATGGTGGTGGTCTCCATGCTGTGGATGTTCATGTACCAGCCCGACGGGCTGATCAACGCCCTGCTGGCCAAGGTCGGCATCCAAGGCCCCGACTGGCTCGGTGACCCCAAGACAGCACTGTTCGCCCTGATCGTGATGTCGATCTGGCAGGCCTGCGGGTTCCACATGGTGATCTGGCTCTCCGGCCTGCAAACGATCCCCGGCGAACTCTACGAAGCCGCGTCCCTCGACGGCGCCAGCACGTGGCAGCAGTTCGTCCATGTCACCTGGCCCGGGCTGCGCCAAACCGCGATCTTCATCCTGATCACCATCACCATCGCCGCATTCTCGCTGTTCACCCAGGTGAACATCATGACCCAGGGCGGCCCGCTCGACTCCACCTCGACCGTGGTGTTCATGGCGGTCCGCACCGGCTTCCAGCAACAACAGACCGGGTACGCCGCCGCGATCTCCCTGGTCTTCTTCGTGATCGTGCTGGCCGTCTCCCTGATCCAGCGCTACCTCACCCGAGACAAGGACGCCCGCCGATGACCACCGCGATCTCCCACGTCGCCGACACGCCCCGCCGCAAGACCCGACGCACCACCCTTGAGAAGCGCCCCAGCACGGTCTCGGTGGTCCTCTCCACCGGGTTCCGGCTCGTCCTCGCCCTGGTCTTCGGCCTGCCGCTGGTCTTCATGATCGTCTCCAGCTTCAAACCCGACCTGCAGATCTTCGCCGACCTGGGCTCCTGGAACGCCTTCCTCCCCGTCGGGGACCTCAACTTCGACAACTACCTCGGCGTGTTCGAACGGGTACCGTTCGCGACCTTCCTGATGAACTCGATCCTCATCTCGGTGAGCACCGTCGCCCTCGGCCTGGTCGTCAACTCGATGGCCGCGTTCGCCCTGTCCCGGATGACCTTCAAAGGCCGCAAAGTGATCCTCGGCGTCATCCTCGCCACCCTCATCGTCCCCTTCGAAACCATGGCGCTACCCCTGCTGTGGTGGGTCAACACCCTGCCCTACATCGACGGCTCCCAAGGCTGGCTCGACACCTACGCCGTCCAAATCGTGCCGTTCATCGGCAACGCGTTCTCGATCTACCTCTTCTACCAATACTTCGACTCGATCCCCAAAGAACTCGACGAAGCCGCCCGCGTCGACGGCGCCGGCTGGTTCCGGATCTACCGCAGCGTCATCATGCCCCTCGCCGGCCCAGCCATCGCCACCGTCGCCATCCTCACCTTCCTACCCGCCTGGAACTCCTACCTGTGGCCCCTCATGGTCGTCCAAAGCGAAGAACTCCGCCCCGCCATGGTCGGCATCGACTACTTCAAACAACTCAACGTCTCCTGGGGACAAATCATGGCCTACGCCAGCATCATCACCGTCCCCGTCCTCGCCATGTTCATCGCCTTCCAACGCGCCTTCATCAACTCCATCGCATCCTCGGGGGTGAAGGGCTGATGTTCTCGCTGCCTGATTCGTGGGTGTGGGATTTCTGGATCGTCGACGACGCCACGAAGTACCACCTGTTCTTCTTGTACGCCTCCCGGGCGCTCCACGACCCCGACGCCCGGCACTACCGCGCTTCGGTGGGGCACGCGGTCTCCGACGACCTGGTGTCCTGGGAGCGGGTGGCGGACGCGCTGGTGCGCAGCGATGCCCCCGCGTTCGACGACATGGCCACCTGGACGGGGTCGGTCGTCCGGCATCCCGATGGCACCTGGTTCATGTTCTACACCGGGGCCACCATGACCCCGGCGGGCAACGTGCAGTCGATCGGGGCCGCGACCTCGCCGGACCTGATGACCTGGCACAAACTCCCCGGGCCGCTGGTCTCGGCCGACTCGTCCTGGTACGAGAAGCTCGCCGATGGCATGTGGCACGACGAAGCGTTCCGTGATCCGTGGGTGTTGGCCGACCCCGACGGGGACGGCTGGCACATGCTGATCACGGCGAGGGCCAATCACGGCCCGGCCGACAACCGCGGCGTCGTCGGACACGCCTGGTCGCCGGACCTTCGCCGCTGGGAGCTGCGTCCTCCCTTGTCGGAGCCGGGTCAGGGGTTCGGTCAGCAGGAGGTCGTGCAGGC
>CAYUWV010000170.1:0-5587 GCA_964448385.1 uncultured Propionibacteriaceae bacterium
CGAAGAACTCGGTCGGGTCGTCCGCGCCTTCAACGTGGAGACCACCCTCTTCTGATGACCCAGGGGACCGGGATCACCCACGTGCCAGTCGTGCCGCGGTGGCGGCTCCTCGGCAGGTAGTTGTCGCTGGGTCCTCCCGCAGATAGCTGGCTCGGGTGGTGTTGGGGAACGAGGGTCTTGGGTCGCTGCGCTTGCCTAGCATGGTGATCGAGGAGGTCCTTGGCAGCCTTGCTGGGGTGGTCCTCGGGGGTGCAGATGGACGAGTCGCCGCAGGACCGGGTGCCCGAGGCTGGCCAGGTCGTCGATGGCTACCGGTGGGACGGCGCAGCGTGGCTGCCGGTCCCGGGTGTTGTGGTGAACGGCTACGAATGGCATGGCTCGCAGTGGGTACCGGTCGCTGGCCGGGAGGTCGACGGCTACGAATGGGACGGCTCCCAGTGGGTACCGGTCGCGGGTCGGGAGGTCGACGGCCACGAGTGGGACAAGTCGCCGGTGATGCCGGTCGAAGGACATCCCGGCCCAGAGGCTGCGACCCGGCTTGACGAGTCCGAAAGGGTGGTGCCAGAGGTCCCGCCTGCAGGGTCGGCGCGGTGGTCGGGTGGCGTCGGACTCCTGTTTCGTCGGGTGACGGCGGCGGTTCTGGTGCAGGCCGGTGTGCTGAACCTGTTCATGCCGTCCGGCGACCTCATGGGGGCTTGGTTCTGGACACCTGTCGCTTGGGGGTGGCTGGTGCCGGGGGCAGCTCTCGACGTCATCGTGAATAACGTGTCGCTCCTGGTGCTGCGCACGGGGGGGCTCTTGGGCAACCTGATCGTCGGTGCCGGGCTGGCCGGGATCGGCGTGTGGGTTTGGCGCGGTTCACGGGCAGCAGCGGTGACCGGCATGGTGCTCATCGCATTCGACACGGTGCTGGTCGGCGTCTATTGGGCTGGCTACCCGCTGGCGGGGTGGGGGCTGGGTGTCGTCGCGCGGCTGTCGGCGCTGCTGCTCCTTGGTGTGGCATTTCGGGTGGCTCGCCCTTCCGGAGGAGGGGGCGGGATGGATAAGGCGGCTGCGGGACTGGCAATCTTGGCTACGGTGGGCCACTTGGTGGCCACCGGCGGGTTGGTGCTGATGGCCGCACCAGTGCTGACGGGCCCAACAGGGACGCCACCGCAGCCGACGGAATGGCCCGACCCAGCATCCAGTTGCGCGGTGACCGCCACGGGAGGGGTCAAATGTTGGGGCCTGAACCACGTTGGTCAGCTCGGGGACGGGACCACCACCGACCGAAGCACGCCGGTCGACGTGGCCGAGCTTGCTTCCCGTAGCACCGCCGTTTCGGTCGGCGGATACCACGCGTGCGCGGTCACGGCCTCCGGTGGCGTCGAGTGCTGGGGACTCAATATCCACGGTCAGCTCGGGGACGGGACCACGACCGACCGCAGCACCCCGGTGCAGGTTGTCGGGCTGACCTCCGGGGTCATCGCGGTGTCCGCCGGCCGTGAGCACACCTGTGCAGTCATGACGACGGGTGGCGTGACGTGCTGGGGGTCGAACAGTTGGGGCCAACTCGGGGACGGGACCACCACCACCCACCACAGCAGTCCGGTCGCGGTGGCCGGGCTGACCTCCGGGGTCACCACCGTTTCCGCCGGCTGGAGTCACACGTGTGCTCTCACCACCCGGGGCGGCGTGACGTGCTGGGGAATGAATCTTGACGGTCAGCTTGGGGACGGGACCACCACCAACTCAAGCGGTCCGGTTGCGGTGGCAGGGCTGAGCGTCGGGGTGAGAGCAGTGTCCGCCGGCTACTTCCACACGTGTGCGCTCACCACGACAGGCCGCTTGACATGCTGGGGTAACAACCTGTTCGGCGAGCTCGGGAAGGCGACCACCACCCACCACAGCAGCACCCCGGTGGAGGTGGCAGGCCTGAGCGCGGTGGCGTGCGCGTCTGCCGGGAACTCCTACACCTGTGCGGTCACCGAGGAGGGCGACGTTTGGTGCTGGGGCAGGAATGAGGAAGGTCAACTCGGGAGAGGGCCCGGCAGCGGCATTCTCAACACGCCCAACCCGGTGAAAGTGGCTGGCCTGACCCCCGGGGTCGCCGCCGTGGTTGCCGGCAACGCCCACACGTGTGCGGTCACCGCCGCCGGTGGCGTGACCTGCTGGGGCAAGAACGATCGTGGCCAGCTCGGGGACGGCACCACCACCGATAGCAGCACCCCTGTCCACGTGATCGGCTTCTGAGAGCCTTCGACCCCCAAGAAGTCGGTTCCCGGCGTGCCGCTCCTGCAAGGTCAGCTGGCTCAAGAGTGTCCGCCCCGATGCAGAGTGTCCGCCCCGACGCCTGATAGTGGGGTGGGGGTCGAAGGATTCGATCCGTTCGGGTTAGCCTCCGGTCATGATCGTGTTCCTGGAGACCGAGCGGCTGCTCCTGCGGCGGTTCACCCCCGACGACGTGGACGTCTTGGTGTCGTTGGACGCGGATCCCGCGGTGATGCGCTACATCACCGGGGGCCTGCCAACCTCGGCCGAGGCGATCGCGAACGACTACCTGCCGGCATTCCTGGCGTACCACGAGCGGGGCGAGCGGTGGGGCTTCTGGGCGGTGATCGAGAAGCGCAGCGGGACGTTCCTGGGCTGGTTCCACCTGCGTCCCCGTGACGGGGGACCCGACGATGAGCCCGAACTCGGCTACCGCCTCATGGCGTCGGCGTGGGGTCTCGGCTATGCGACCGAAGGCTCGAGGGCGCTGATCGAGAGGGCGTTCGCCGAACTCGGTGCGCGGCGCGTCTACGCGCAGGCGATGGCCGTCCACGGCGCATCCAGGCGGGTGATGGAGAAGGCCGGGCTTCGTTTCGTCCGGGCGTTCGTCGCTGACTGGCCGGTCCGGATCGAAGGGGACGAGCACGGTGTCGAGTACGCCGTCACCCGCCAGGAGTGGGCAGCTGCGCACCGGGAGATCAACGAGTCCCCCGGTTCCGGCACGCCCTAGCACTATTGCCCATTTTCCCCGCGTCTCACCATATGGGACGCTGAGTGGCCATGAAGAAGGATGCTTTGGTTCGGCTGGCGTCCCACATCAGTGGCTCGTTGGTTTCTGCAGGGGACGACGGCTACGACGCCGCCCGGAGCGTATGGAACGGCGCGATCGACAAGGCACCAGCCTTGGTGGTGTCCTGCGTGGGCACGGCCGATGTGGTCGAAGCGGTGAACTTCGCCCGCTCGCACAGCCTTGGCGTCTCGGTTCGCAGCGGCGGTCATCACGTCGCGGGGTCAGCCGTCCTTGACGGTGGCCTGGTCATCGACGTGTCGCAGCTGCGCGGGGTCGAGGTGGACCCGGCGACCGGCCGGGTTCGTGCCGAGGGGGGTGCGCAGATCGGCGACCTCGATCGGACGACGCAGTCCCACGGCCTAGCCGTGCCGCTGGGTGTCGTTTCCGAAACGGGGGTGGCCGGCCTGACCCTGGCCGGCGGCTACGGCTGGATGCGGCGCAAGCACGGCTTGAGTTGTGACAACGTGGTCGCCGCCGACCTCGTCACCGCCGATGGCCGCGAGCTTCGGGTGAGCGCTGAGCAGCACCCCGAGTTGTTCTGGGCACTGCGGGGCGGCGGCTGGGACCTGGGCGTGGTCACGGCTTTGGAGTATCAGGCCCACCCGGTCGGTCCCGACGTGTACCTGCCGTTCCTCACCTACCCGCTCAGCGAAGGCCCCCAGGTGTTGGCCAACCTGCGGGAGTTCGCGCACGCCGCGCCGCGGGGGTTCGGATCGCTCGCAGTGTGCTGGACCTTCCCCGAAGCGGACGTCTTTCCCGAGGAACTCTGGGGCCAGCCGTTCCTCGGCATCGCAGGCCCCTACATTGGCGACGTCGACGAGGGGCAGCGGGTCTGCGCCCCCTTGCGAGACCTCGGCACGGTCCTCACCGACCTCGGCGGTGTCGTGCCGTGGGTCGAGGCGCAGCAACTCTTTGACGAGGACTACCCGCGCGGCCGTCGCTACTACTGGAAGTCGTCCCATCTCAACGACCTGAGCGCCGAGGTCGCCGCGACCCTGGTCGACCAGGCCGCACGACGACCGTCCCCGCTGACTTCCCTCGACATCTGGATCAACGGCGGCGCCATCGCCGACGTCCCGGCCGAGGCCAGCCCGGTCGGCAACCGGACCGCTCCCTTCATGATCGGGATCGAAGCCAACTGGGACGACCCGGCCGGTGACCGGGCGAACATCGCCTGGGCCAGAGAAACGGCCACGGCCCTGAGCCCGTACTCCACCGTCGGCGCGTACCCCAACTTCGACGACCTGAGCGATCCCGACGCGGCGCGACGGGCTCACGGAGCCAACTACGACCGGCTCCTGGCCGTCAAGCGCACCTACGACCCGGAGAACTTGTTCCGCTCCCGAACCGGCTCGGCCGGCTGACATCGCGCTCGCGCCGAGGCCACCTGTCGCCGGCGAAGCAAGCCTGATTGACTCATCCGGTGAACGCGTCTGAGCTGTCCGTCCTGATGCGGGGATTCGAGGCGGTGGCGGGGCCTCGTGCGCCGCTGTACCAACGCCTCGCGGTGGGGCTGGCCGACCAGAGCGAGGTCTTGGCGATCCTGGCCGAAGCGCCCCTGCCGAGCCGGATGCCGGTGACCCTGTTCGCTGCGGTTCACGACCTGCTGTTGGCGGATCCGTCCGACCCGCTGGCGGCCTACTACCCGAACCTGACCGCGGAACCGCGCACCGATGACCCCGTGCTGGCCTTCGTCAGCTTCTGCCACGACCATCGTGCCCAGGTCGCCGAGCTGGTGCGGACTCGAACCCCACAGACCAACGAGATCGGGCGTTGCGCCCTGCTGCTGGTCGGGCTGGCCCGCGTGGCCGGCGAGGTGGGCGATCTGGCGCACCTCGATGTCGGTGCTAGTGCGGGGCTCAACCTGCTGGTGGGAGAACTCGGCTACGACTACGCCGGGCATCGCCTCGGCGGGCAGCGACTCGTGGTGAATTGCACGCCGCTCGGCGATCGGCAGGACTTGCTGCCCACTCAGATCCCCAGGTTCCCAACGCGACTCGGCCTCGATCGGTCACCCATCGACCTGGCCGATGCCGAGCAGGTCCGGTGGCTGCGTGCCTGCGTCTGGCCGGATCAGACGGACCGCTTCGAGCGGCTCGGGACGGCCATCCAGCTCGCCCTGGAGATTGGGGTGGAGGTCAGGGCCGGCGATGCGGTGACGGCACTGGCCTCGAGTGTGGCGGCGCTGGCGGTGGGCCACCCGGTGATCACCACGAGTTGGGTGCTCAACTACCTCGACCAGGCGGCACGGGACGCGTTCGTCCGTGAACTGGAGGGCATTGCCCAGACCCGCGATCTGTCCTGGGTGTGCGCGGAATCCCCGTCCCACGCGCCCGGTTTGCCCTGCCCGCCGGGGATGGCGGATTCCAGCCTGACGCTGCTGAGTGTGATTCGGTGGCGTGGTGGACGTCGCGACGTCGAGCACCTGGCAACCTGTCATCCGCACGGCTATTGGCTGCGCTGGCTGCCGTAGGGCTCGACCGGGCGGTTGGGTCAGCCCTCCCCGCCGGTACGGCGCAGCACCTCGGACAGGCGCTCCGCAGCCGC
>CAYUWV010000171.1:0-5510 GCA_964448385.1 uncultured Propionibacteriaceae bacterium
GGGTGAAGCCGATCCGGGAGACGTGCACACCGCCACTGTGGCATGCGCCGGTGACGGCCAGGTCCCCTGTCTCAACGCCCCCCGCCATCAAGCCGGTTGCGGTCCGCCATCCGATCCGACTCTGGGCAAGCAGGGCTCGCCAGGCATCAGTTGGAGCCTCGGTTGGGGCGTCGCTCGGTGAGTCGCTGGGCGGCGTCAGCTTGGAGGTTTTCTTCGATGATGCGGAAGGCGTTGTAGGTGGCGATTTCGGTCTGGACACGCTCCACGGCAGCTTTCATGTCCGGGCTGCTGAGCACCTGCCGCACGGCTGCCCGGACGCGTCCTGGTTTCGGGGTCTCGGTGCGTAGGTCGAGGGCGAGGTTGTTGACGGCGAGTCGGACGTTGTTGTCGTTCTTGCCCTCGCGGGTGCCGGCTGTCACGAGGGGGACGCCGTGGGCGAGTGCTGCCATGTTGCTGCCGAAGCCGCCGTTGGAGACGAACACGTCGGCGTGGGGGAAGAGCGTGTCGTAGGGGATGTAGTCCTCGATGACCACTGTGGCGCAGGCGTAGCGCTTCCGGAGTGAGGCTGTGTGGGCGCCGCCGGTGGTGACGACGATGGTGTGGCCTTCGTCGCGGAGTCCTTCGAGGGTGGGGATGACAAGCTTGCCCGGGTCGGTGTTGTCGAGGGTGCCTTGGGACACGACGACCACGGTGCGGTGGGGGTCGGTTACCGCCGCCGGCAGGGTCACCTCGCGGGTGGTCGTGGTCGCTGGGGGCAGGTACCCGACGTACGTCGCCTGGGGAGGGGGCTGGTAGCCGGGGAACTCCATGCCGGGGGTGGTGTCCATGAAAATGCGGGCGGCCATTGCGATCATCGGGTCCTGAGGGAAACCGTCGTAGCCGATGGGCTCAATGCCGTGCCTGGCGAGCATCGCATTGAACGTGTCGACGGCCGGCTTGCTCCCGCTCCGCACCATCCTGCGGACCACCTCGTGGACGATCCGGTCGACGGCGTGGCGGGCCGGCCTGAGGCCGAAGAACGGGGGTGGGCTGGCGGCGTCCGGCAGGACGGCGGGCAGGCCCCGGGAGTACACCGGGACGCCGAGCACGCCGGCGACAAGCCTGGCGGCGTAGAAGGCGCCGTCCACGACCATCACGTCGAAGCCGAAGTCGTCGCGGAGTTCCACGATGTCCTCGTAGTAGTTCTCGACGTTGGTGACGAAGAAGTGCTCGACGTCGAAGGCGATCAGCTTCGGGCCGCGCAGCGCGGCCCGCTCCGGATAGAGGGTGTTGAAGCTCTCGCCGGTCACCTCGGTCGCCCGGCGGTAGGGGTAGGCCTGGTGGCCGAGGCGCTCGACCTTGGGGGCGTACGTGGGGCCGGCGTACCACCGGATGTCGTGCCCCCGTTTGCCCAGGTGCACGGCCAGCCCGGTCAGCGGGGCGAAGTGCCCGTCGGCGGGCACGGAAGCGAACAGGATCTTCATGACCCCTCCCAGCTCTTGCTGAAGCGACACTATAGTTTTGGCTATAGAGCTACTATAGTCGCATGCAACCGCGTGCTGGCAAGAGCCCCGCCACGGCGTCCCGGGGCGCCACGGCGTCCCGGGTGAGCCGGGTCGAGCGTGCCTTGGCCACCCGCCGCCGCATGGTGCGGGCGGCCTACGACCTGTTCTGTCAGGACGGCTACCTGGGCACGACGATCGCCGTCGTGGCCGAGCGGGCCGGGGTCGCGGTGCCGACCATCTACTACTCGTTCGGCACCAAGGCCAACCTGCTGGACAGCGCCTTGGGTGCGGCTGTCATCGGCTTCGACCGGTGGAAGGAGACCCCGCCCGACCCGCAGGTCGCCGACCTGATGCCGCTGAACACCTGGTGGGCGCCGTTCCACGAAGCAGCGACCAGCCACCACGCCCTCGCGCTGTTCGTGGAGTCAGGCGCCCAGATTCTGCAGCGCGTGGCGCCCCTGATGCCAGCAATGCACGGGGCGGTGGGAGACCCGGACGCCGCCCAGGTCGTGAGGGTTTCCTACGAACGGCAGGCTGACAGCTACCGACACGTGCTGGCCGTGGTGGCGTCCAAGACCCCCGGGCTCCGCTCCGGGCTCGACCTCGACGCCGCCACCGACATCTTGCTGGCCCTGTTCAGCGCCGAGGTTTACCACACCCTGTCCCGACGCGGCTGGTCACACCAGCGGTGCACTGTCTTCTTCGGCGACATCCTCGCCGCCCACCTGTTAGCCCGGCCCGCGGAATCAGGTCGTCCACCACTGGGCAAGGGGGCGGCGCGATCGGTGTCATCATCATCGGCCTGATCGGCGGCCACGCACTGTCGGCCCGGGGTGCGCTCTTGCCCGCAGCCTCGCCTTGTGCTCCGCTGGCTCAGCAATTGAGCGCATTACCCCACTGGGACGCCTCGGGACGCTTGAGCCAGTGCATGCGAGGTCCTGGGCCGACTCTGTGTGCGCGCGGAGACAGGAGCGAGACCATGGCCGAGAGCGATCTGGATGTTGTCCGACAAGGGTATGCCGCGTTCATCGCAGGCGATCTTGCCGCGGGCTGAGCGAGCTCTTCGCGGAGGACGTTACGTGGGCCGGGGAGCAGCCCACCTCAGGCACCAAGGAGGGGCGTGATGCCGTTGTGGCCTACTTGGTGGAGGTCATTCAACTGGCCTTGGCCGAGGGTGACGGCCACGTGTTCGCTCTCGACCGAAGTGAGGCGACCCGTAACGGCGTGTCCCTGAACTCAACCTGTGTCACCGTGTTCCGACTTCAGGGCGGACGGGTTCAATCAGTCGAACAGTACTTCGAGAACACCGCCGAGTCCGACGCATTCCTGGGCCTAGAGTCGGTCTTGTTTCGAGCGCTCGCGGCGTTCAGAGTGGTTGTGGGAATTGGCCGGAAGTTGTCGCACATCGGAGGTAATCATGAACGATCCGATCGTCACCAACCCTGAGCTTTACCGCGTGGTCTTCGAGAATGACCGTGTCCGGGTGCTGGAGTACCTCGACCGACCGGGTGACGCGACTCAGCCGCACTCCCATCCCGACAGCGTGATGGTGACGCTGAGCGCTTTCCGGCGGCGGCTTCGGTCAGGCCCCCATGAGGTCGACGTCGAGTTGCCGGCCTTCCAAGCGCGCTGGTTGGACGCCCAGGAGCACGCAGGGACGAACATCGGGGACACGCTCACCCATACCCTCTTCGTCGAACTCAAGGAGCCCCGCGAGCAGGGCCCGGCGACAACCCGGTTAGGGCCCTCCGCGTCCTAGTCACTCCGCTGCGCGGAGGGAGCAGCGAGCCCGCGACTTCGCCGATCGGTGGCGGATGGCGACGTGCGGGGTTCGGTCCGAGTCGCATGGTGATGCGGGACCCCTCGCGAACGGCGATAGTCGCCGGGTGAAGAGCGTGATCGGCCCTGATGGTGTGCAGCGTGCGGCATGAACATGCATCCCATAACGGGATTCATTGCGGTAGCATGTGGTCATGAGCACCCAGATCGCAATCCGTCTCCCCGATGAGATGGTCGCCTTCCTCGACCAGACCGTCGCCGCTGGCGAGGCGCCCAGCAGGGCGGCACTGGTGGCAGCCGCCGTTGAGCGCGAGATGCGTCGCCGAGCAGCACAGGCCGACGCCGCAACTCTGCGCGACCGAGGCGCCGACGACGATCTGGACGACCTCGTGGCCTGGACTGCCTCGCACGCCGACATCGAGTACTGAGCGGTGCGCGAGATCTGCTTGGTCCGGCTCGACAAGACCAGGCCGGCCCTTGTGTTGACCCGAGATGGCGCCCGCCCAGCCATGACCAAGGTCACGGTTGCCCCGATCACCACCACCATCAAGGGCTTGTCGAGTGAGGTGCCGGTCGGCCCCACGAACGGGCTCGACCATGACTGCGTCATTTCGCTCGACAACGTGCTGACCGTCCCGAAGACCTTGCTGGGCCGCACCATCGGTTTCCTGAGCGCCGAACAGGAACTCCTCTTGGCCCGAGCCGTCGTCCTTGCCTACGACCTGGACATAGCGCTGCTCGATTGACCCAACGCTCATGCCATCGGAGGCAGCAGCGTGGATTGCGCATCACGCGTGATCTGCTACGCGCGGACGACCGCGGCTGGTGCCATGGTTGGTGCGGTTCGTATGAACCGTCTGCGTGGTTCCCCGGCGTCAAGCCTCGACGGAGTAGGCACGGCTGGCTCGTGCCGACTGGCCACACCAGTCACCTGAGGACCACGAGCAACACCATGGGCCGACCAACTCGGGTCTGGCCGCGATGATCCTGAGCCGCGAGCAGACTGCGTCCCAGGGCGTGGCCGTGTGTTCACGGTGAGTCTTGAGGACCTCGATGGCGCAGCGGGGGCCGCGGGTTCGAATCCCATTGGGGATGTGGCTTCTACCACGCTGACAGTCGGTCCCAGATGTGCCCGAAGTACCAGCGAAGCGGGAATGCGCCGGCTTGGTCTGGTGTGGGCGGCGTCACCAGGTGACGCAGCGCCTCCTGGGCGAGTGCGAGGGCAAGCGCTGTCGCGAGCATGCGGGAGAGGGGACGCCAGTGTTTCCGAGCGGGGCCGTGTAGGAGCATCCACGTGACGAGGAACACGAGGATCACGAAAGGGATGGGGGACATGATCATCGTCGCGACGGCCATGCTGGCGGTGGCAGCCCACCACTTCTGCTGCATAGCGAGGGCGCTGCAACTGCCAGGCTGAGCGCGAGGTTGTCCGGCAGGGGGACGGAATAGAAGTGGTGAGCAGCGGGGAGGCCGAGATGAGAGTCACAGCACACAGGCCACCTTGGTCTGTGCATTCTGGAATGGTGTAGGTCGCCCACGCGAGCACTACTCAGAGGGCCGCGTTCGCGAATCGTGAGTCTGCCAGTGGGTCTGCGCTGGTGGCCATGGAGGTGGCCGCAAGGATGGCTTGCTATAAGGGAAAGTCGTACATGACGGCGGCGCCGGTGAAGGCTGACAGGGGCTCGAGGCCTCGTTGCCCGAGCATGCCGAGGATTTGCGAATAGGCGTCTAAGTGTCGCCAGACGTGCGGGCCGTTCAGCCCGACGTAGGCCTGGCTGATGATTGGGAGTACGCCAAAGGCTGTGATCGCAGACGCGACTGTGGTTCGGGTGGGTGCCTTCACTCGCATATCATCCCGCAGTCCTTAGGACGCAACGACAGCCCCCGTTCCGCAGGGCAGCGACAGAACGGGGGCGTGGCGAGTCGGTTTGGATTACCTGGTCAGATGGGGGTGATCCCGGGCTGTGCGACGGACCAGATCGACGTAGGGCGTTGAGGCCGAGTCGGGCGACACGGTGAGCGCCTTGCCCCACGGGCTGGACTGGTGCGTGAGTTTCGTGGACGCTCTGGAGCGGGCGCGGGCGGCTGCTTTGGGGGTCGCGTGAGGGCTCGTGTTCCCGTACGTTCCCGGGGCTGTTGGCGGGGACAGCGAAACACCCTAGTCAACGTGGTGTTGACTAGGGTGTTTACTGGTATCCCCAACGGGATTCGAACCCGCGCTGCTGCCTTGAAAGGGCAGTGTCCTAG
>CAYUWV010000172.1:0-4071 GCA_964448385.1 uncultured Propionibacteriaceae bacterium
ACCCACGGCTTCTTCAAGGCCAACATGTTCCTGGGCGCCGGCTCGGTGATGCACGCCATGGACGACGACGTGAACATGCGGCACTACGGGGCGCTGTGGAAGGTCCTGCCGTGGACGTTCTGGACGTTCGCGGCCGGCTACCTGGCCATCATCGGCATTCCGCCGCTGGCCGGCTACTTCTCCAAGGACCACATCATCGAGGCGGCCTTCCACCACAGTGCGTTGGTGGGCAGCCTTGCCCTGCTGGGAGCCGGCGTGACGGCCTTCTACATGACGCGGCTGATGTTGATGACCTTCGCCGGCCAGAAGCGCTGGCAGCCAGGCGTCCACCCACATGAGTCGCCGAAGACCATGACCATTCCGCTGGTCGTGTTGGGCTTCTTCAGCGTGATCGCCGGCCTACTGATGAACGGTTGGATCGGGGAATGGCTCGAACCCGCCACCGGCGCCCATCCGCACGAGGTCGAATGGCTGCCCACGTCGGTCGGTTTTGCCACCATGGCCATCGTGGCTGTCGGCATCGCCGCATCGTGGTACGTCTTCGGACGCAACCCGATCCCCGAGGTTGCGCCGGCCACGCTGAACCCGCTGACGATCGCGGGTCGCAACGACCTGTTCGGCGACGCGGTCAACAACACCCTTGTCGTAGCGCCGACCATGATGTTGGCCGATGGCGTGGTGGCCGTTGACGATCGGATCGTGGACGGCGGCGCCAACGGTCTGGCGGCGATCTTCTCCGGGCTGTCCGTCCAGGGTCGAAAGCTCCAAACCGGTCAGGTCAGGACGTACGCGTTCACCATGATGGCGGGAGCCCTCCTGGTTGGGGCCGTGATGATTCTCAGTCTGCTGGGCTGAGGGAGGACGAGGAAATGACTGTTCCCTGGCTCACCATCTTGGGCTTGATCCCGCTGCTCGGCGCGGCCGTGCTGTGCCTGCCGGTGAAGCAGGTCGCCAAGGGTGTCGGCCTGGCCTTCGCCCTGGTCACCGCTCTGGTCGGCTTCATCGTCGCGGCGGTGTTCGCAGGCGGCGCGAACCTCGTGGAGTCGGTGCCCTGGATCCCCGCGTTCGGTGCCGGATGGTCCCTGCGGTTGGACGGCATGGGCCTGATGATGGTGCTCCTCACCGTCGTGCTCACTCCCGCCGTCCTGCTCGCCGAGTGGAAACTCGCCGACGCCCTGACCGGCTGGGGCTCACGGGCGTTCTTCGGTCTGGTGTTGGCTCTGGAGAGCCTCTCGCTGTTCGTCTTCCTCGCCGACGACGTGCTGCTCTTCTACCTCTTCTTTGAGGCCACGTTGATCCCCATGTACTTCCTGATCGGCGGCTTCGGCGGCGCCAGACGGTCGTACGCCGCGGTCAAGTTCCTGCTGTTCAGCCTGGCCGGTGGCTTGGTCATGCTCTTCAGCGTGATCGGGCTGTACGCGGAGTCGACTCGTCAGTTCGGCGCGCCGAGCTACCTGCTGGCCGACTTGGCGAAGCTGGAGCTGGATCCGGCCACGGGGATGTTGCTGATGGTGGGCTTCCTGATCGCCTTCATCATCAAGGCGCCGATGGTGCCCGTCCACACCTGGCTGCCCACTGCGGCAGAGGAGTCCACCCCCGGCACCTCAGTGCTGCTGGTGGGCGTGCTGGACAAGATCGGCACCTTCGGCATGATCAAGTTCTGCCTCTTCCTGTTCCCGGACGCGAGCCGGTCGGTCGGTCCGATCATGATCGTCCTCGCCTTGGTCTCCATCCTGTACGGAGCGGTTGCCGCGATCGGCAGCAAGAACCTGCTGCGGCTGGTGGCCTACACCTCGGTGAGCCACTTCGGTTTCATGGTGCTCGGCATCTACACGTTCACCACGGCCGGTGTCAGCGGAACCATCTTCTACATGCTCAACCACGGCTTCTCCACAGCAGCGCTGTTCCTGGTGCTCGGCTTCCTGGTCTCCCGGCGTGGCTCGGCCATGGTCGACGCCTACGGCGGGGTGCAGAAGGTCGCGCCGGCGCTCACCGGCGCGTTGCTGTTGGCCGGCTTGTCGGCACTGGCACTGCCGGGCATGTCGAGCTTCGTGTCAGAGTTCATGGTGCTCGCCGGCACTTGGTCGCGCGATCCGTGGGTGGCGGCGGTGGCGGCGCTGGGCACCGTGCTGGCGGCGGTGTACGTGTTGCTGATGTTCCAGCGGACGATGACCGGCCCGGTCACCGACCAGGTTCGTGATCACATCACCACCGACTTGAACGCCCGCGAGAAGCTCGTCGTGGTGCCGCTGGTCGGCCTGATCCTCTTCCTCGGGGTCTTGCCTCAGGTCGCGCTCAGCGTCATCGAGCCGACGGCAGTCGCGACCCTCACCCAGGCAAGGGTCGTTGACCCGGTGCCGCTGCACGGGAAGGAGGCCAAGTGATGGCCCTTCTGGAGATCGCGTCCCCGACGTTTGAGTGGCTGGAGCTCGCGCCCGTCCTGATCGTGCTGGCCGGAGGCTGCCTCGGTGTCCTGGCCGAGGCCCTGCTGCCGCGCAGTTGGCGCTTCAATAGCCAGATCGGCCTCATGGAGGTCACCGTCCTGGCAGCCTTCGTGGTGTTGGTGCTCAATTACCGCGCCGACCGTTACGGGATCCTGGCCATGGGTTCGATCGCGCTGGACGGGCCAACATACATCATGTGGGGGTCGTTGCTGATCTTCGGCCTGCTCGGCATGCTGGTGTTCTCGGAACGCCAACTCGACAACGGATCGTCGGTGTTCACCGCCGCCGCCTCCTCGATCCCCGGCAGCGTGCATGAGACTGAGGCCACGACGGCTCGGCTGGAACACACCGAGGTCTTCCCGCTCGCGCTGTTCTCGCTGTTGGGCATGATGGTCTTCCTGGCCGCGACCGACCTGTTGACCATGTTCGTCGGCCTCGAAGTGATGTCGCTGCCGCTCTACCTGCTCAGTGCCATGGCCCGTCGCCGGCGGCTGCTCAGCCAAGAGGCCGCCTTGAAGTACTTCCTGCTCGGCGCCTTTTCCTCCGCCTTCTTCCTGTTCGGGATGGCCCTGCTGTACGGCTATGCCGGCTCGTTCGACCTGAAGGCCATCGACGCGGCCATCACCTCGCCGTACTACGGCTCGGGCCTGCTGTACGTCGGGCTGGCGATGCTCGCGATCGGCATGCTGTTCAAGATCGGCGTGGTTCCGTTCCACAACTGGGTACCGGACGTCTACGTCGGGTCCCCGACTCCGGTGACCGGCTTCATGGCGGTCTGCACGAAACTGGCGGCCGTCGCGGCGACCGCGCGGGTCTTCTTCGTGGCCCTGGGCGCGGAGCGGTGGAGCTGGCAGCCCACCATGGCCGTGCTCGCCGTGCTCACCATGGCGGTGGGCGCGATCCTGGCGTTGACCCAGACCGACCTCAAGCGGATGCTGGCCTACTCCTCGATCGCCCACGCCGGCTTCCTGCTCACGGCAATCGTCGGTGCGAACGCCGATCCCGGAGTGCAGGTCAACTCGATGGGCTCGATCATGTTCTACCTGATCGCCTACGGCTTCGCGACCATCGCCGCCTTCGCGGTCATCACCATGGTTCGGGATTCGACCGGCGAGGTCACCTCACTTTCGGGCTGGGCCGGTCTGGGTCGCAAGGATCCCATCCTCGCCGGCATCTTCGCCCTGCTGATGTTGAGCTTCGCCGGCATCCCGCTGACGGGCGGCTTCATCGGCAAGTGGGCCGTGTTCTCGGCGGCCTGGCGTGGCGGGTTCCCCTGGCTGGTCATGGCGGCCATTGCGTTCAGCCTCGTGGCGGCCTACTTCTACCTGCGGGTGATCGTCGTGATGTTCTTCGCCGAGCCGGCCGCGTCGGTCGTGGTGGGTCGCGCGAGCGGGATGACGTGGGTGCCGGTGGTGCTCGGGGCCGTGGCCTCGATGTACCTGGGCCTGTTCCCCGGTCAGTTGCTGGACCTCATCTCGGCGTCCAGCATCTTCCTTCGCTGAGGTTAAGCTGTGCCGGTGTTTGTTGACAGCGCCCTGTCCGATCAGGTGTCCGGGTTGGACCCCGCCTTCAATGAGCGGGTGACCGCCCAGCTTGAGGTGATCGAGCAACGGCTGCGGGAAGCTGC
>CAYUWV010000172.1:4171-5501 GCA_964448385.1 uncultured Propionibacteriaceae bacterium
CAGGCTGACACCTTCGCCCGGCTGGTCCAGGGCCAGGTGGCGGAGACCCGGGGACCGCAGCCGGGCGACGACCCCCTTGAGCACTACCTCGACGTGGTGGCCGGGAAGACCGGCGCCCTGATCGCCACCTCCGCCGTCTTCGGCGGGATGGTCGCCGGCCTCGGCCCAGAAGCCCTCGAGGCGCTGGATGCCTACGGCGAGGAGATCGGGGTGGTCTTTCAGCTGAGCGACGACATCATCGACATTGCCAGCGACGAGTCCGGCAAGACCCCGGGAACGGATCTGCGGGCGGGTGTCCCCACCCTGCCCACCTTGCTGGCCCGGCGGTCCACGCGGCCCGAAGACGCCCGGCTGCGAGCCCTGCTGGAGGATGGCCCTGTGACCGAAGCCGAGGTGGCCGAAGCCCTCAGTCTGCTCCGCAGCCACGAGTCGCTGGCGCAGGCCCGAGCTGAGATCGGACGCCGGGCCGAGGTGGCCCGCGCACACTTGGCCCCGCTGCCGGTCGGCCCGGCGAAGGACGCGCTGTCCGCGTTGTGTGACGCGGTAATCTCCCGCTCTGCGTGATCCCCGGCTAGGGTTACCTCCTCGGCCCTCTGCTCCTGGGAGTAATCGTGACCCGTCCGCATGTCGTCATCATCGGATCCGGCTTTGGCGGCTTGTTCGCCGCTCAGGCGCTGGCCAAAGCAGCGGTAGACATCACCTTGGTCTCGCGGACGGCGTCCCACCTCTTCCAGCCTCTGCTCTACCAGGTGGCCACGGGCATCCTGTCCACCGGTGAGATCGCCCCCGCGACCCGGGACATCCTTGCCAGCCAGGAGAACGTGACGGTGCTGCTGAGTGAAGTGACCAGCATCAACCTCGCCTCCCGCGTGGTGGTGGCCGAGAAACTCGCCAAGACGACCGTGCTCAAGTACGACCACCTCATCGTGGCGGCCGGGGCGGGGCAGTCGTACTTCGGCAACGACCACTTCGCCACCTTCGCTCCGGGCATGAAGACGATCGACGATGCGCTCGAATTGCGCGCCCGGATCTTCGGGGCCCTCGAGATGGCGGAACTGACCGAATCCGAGAACGAACGCCGCTCACTGCTGACGTTCGTGGTCGTGGGTGCCGGCCCGACCGGGGTGGAAATGGCAGGGCAGATCGCCGAACTCACCCAGCACACCTTGCGCAAGAGCTTCAAGCGGATCGACACCACCTCGGCGCGGGTGGTCCTGCTGGACGGGGCTAACGCGGTGCTGGCGCCGTTCGGGCCGCGGCTGTCCGCCGCCGCCCAGCGGGTGCTCGAGAAGGCCGGCGTCGAGGTCAAACTGGGTGCCTTGGTCACCAA
>CAYUWV010000173.1:0-5445 GCA_964448385.1 uncultured Propionibacteriaceae bacterium
CTCGGTCAGATCGGCTGATCGACCCCTGCCAGCCACGAAGCGGCCCGACACCTAGTGTCGGGCCGCTTTTGGTGTGGAAGGCCTGATCACGGGGGCGAGCAGTGCACGGCGACTCGCTGCCGCCCCCCTGCCCGAGGCCGCCTGGACGAGCGATCTCATCTTCGACGTCGGGGCCGCGGGGTTCCCGTGCTGCTCTACGGTGTGTCACATCACACGATGAGGTGTGGCCGAGGCGGTGTGGCCGATCTGGCTCACCGGCGAGCATTTGAGGGAGTAAGCGAATGAGCAGGAGATTGACCGTCCTCAGGCGGGCTGGCGCCATGATCGCCGCGGCCGCCTGCGCCATCGCGGTGACAGCGTGCAGCGGTGGCGTGGCTGGCGGCCCGCAAGCGACGACTACCGGGGGGCCACTGAAGTTCGGCATGCTGGCGCCGATGTCAGGCAGTGAGAGTGCCTTCGGTGCCTACCTGAAGAACGGAGCCACCCTGGCGGTTGAGGAGATCAATGCCGCGGGTGGTGTCAACGGCAGCAAGATCGAACTGATCACCGAAGATGACGGCTGCGATCCAACCTCGGCTGTGGCCGCTGCCAACAAGCTTGTTTCCCAGGGGGTCATCGCCTCCGTGGGCGGCTACTGCTCGGGTGCCACCCTGCCCACCCTGCCGATCTTCCTGGCGGCCAAGGTGCCGATGGTGATCCCGGCGGCGAACTCCAATGCCCTGGTCGAGGCCGGCCAGGCCAACGTGTTCCTGATCAATGGCACCGGAACCCAGCAGGCCCAGGCGGCAGTCACGTTCGCCACCAAGTCCAAGGCCGCCACGGTCTTCGTCCTGGACGACTCGACCGACTACTCGGTCGATCTGGCCGACTCCTTCGTGGAGCAGGCGAAGGCGGCCAAGCTCAACGTGGCCGGCCGGGCGACCCTCACGCCGAAAGAGAAGGACTACTCTGCCGAAGCGAACAAGATCACCACGGCGAAGGCTGACTTCGTCTACTTCACCGGCTACTACCAAGAGGGCGCCCTGTTGAACCGGCAGTCGAAGGACGCCGGCTACAAGGGGATCTTCCTGGTGGGCGACGGCGCGGTCGACGCCAGCTTCGCCAAGATCACCGGTGCCGACTACACCACGAACGTCTTCGCCACCTTCACGCAGACCCCGGACATGCTGCAGGGCGCCGACACCTGGATCGCCTCTTACAAGGCGAAGTTCGGCGCGGAACCCGGCCCGTACACCACCCAGGCGTACGACGCGGTGCGGGTGATGGCTGAGGGGATCAAGCAGGCCGGCTCCACCGACATGGACAAGGTGGTGGCCGCCCTCAACGCGTTGGACGGCTTCCCGACCTTCTCGGGTCCGTTGAAGTTCACCGACAAGGGCACCTTGTCCAGCGGCGGCTTTGTCATCGTCAAGATCGGACCGGCGGGAACCTTCATCCTCCACGACGACCTGCTCGGCTGATGGCGCGGCTGCCGGCCTGCAGCGGGCCGGCAGCCGTTTCCCCACGTTAACGAAGGGAGGGTCGTGGCACAGGTACTCCTCAATGGGCTGTTCGTCGGTTCTTTCTACGCCCTGGTGGCACTCGGTTACAGCATGGTCTACGGCATCATCAAGCTGCTCAACTTCGCCCACGGCGACCTCTACATGCTGGGTGCCTATGTCGGGTTCATGGTCCTGTCCGGAGTCCCGGGTGCGGCCCAGGTGGCAGCTGTCCCGGCACTCTTGGTCTTGTTGCTCATCGCGATGCTCACCACCGGGCTGTTGGGAGTCGCCATCGAGGCGGTGGCCTATCGTCCCTTGCGCTCGGCGCCACGCTTGTCGGTGCTGATCACCGCAGTCGGCATGTCTTTCACGCTCGAGTACGGCGTGCGGCAGGTCTTCGGCCCCAGCCCCAAGGCGTACCCGCTGCGCATCAGCGGCGGCATGGTCACCGTCTTCGGCGCCCAGATCTCGGTGGCGCAGATCTCGCTGATGCTGGTGGCGGCGCTGTTGATGGCGGTGCTCGCCTTCTACGTGAACCGGACCAGGGAGGGACGCGCCATGCGCGCGATCGCCCTGGATTCCCGGGCGTCCACCCTGATGGGCATCGACGTCAATCGGACGATCTCGCGGGTGTTCTTCGTGGGCTCCGCTCTGGCTGGCGCGGCCGGCGTGATGGCCGGGGCGTTCTACGGATCCATCGACTTCATGATGGGTTTCTCCATCGGGCTGAAGGCGTTCACCGCGGCTGTGATCGGTGGCATCGGGAACCTCTACGGCGCGATGCTGGGCGGTTTGGCTCTCGGCCTGCTGGAAGCCCTCGGTACCGCGTGGGTGGGCGGTGAGTGGCGCGACGTGTTCTCGTTCGCGTGCCTCATCCTGTTCCTCACCTTCCGGCCCACCGGGTTGCTCGGCGCCCGCGTGGTTGAGCGGATGTGATCGAGATGGGCACTGTGGTTCCCTCGCGCGACCCCGCCGGCGTGCTGATCCCCCCGAACCGGCACACCGCTCGTCCGGCGCCCCCGTTCAGTTGGCGCAGCGACCAGGCCGGCCTGCGCGCTCTCGGGGTGGTCGCCGTCGTCGCGGTGCTGGTGCTCCCGTTCATCAACGCCTCCCCGTACGTGATCTCGATCCTCACCTCGGCCATGATCTACGTCATGCTGGCGCTCGGGCTCAATGTCGTCGTTGGCTACGCCGGATTGCTGGACCTGGGCTACATCGCCTTCTTCGCGGTGGGGGCCTACACCTCGGGCATCCTGACCACGGAGTTCGGGTTCACCATGGTGGCTGCGATCCCGGTGACCATCGCGGCGTGCATCCTGGCCGGGATCATCATCGGCGGCCCGACGTTGCGGCTGCGCAGCGACTACCTGGCCATCGTCACGCTCGGTTTCGGAGAAATCATCCGGATCACCGCCAACAACCTGGACATCACGGGTGGGCCCTCGGGCATCCACGGGATCCCGACCTGGGCGTTCTTCGGCTGGGACTTCAGCGCGGGTCTTTCCATCGGCGGGATCTACTTCAACCCCAAGATCGTCTTCTACTACTTCGTGGCGGTGGTGGTCGTGGTGTTGGGGGTCATCGGCATCGGTCGGCTGTCCCGCGGCAAGATGGGACGCGCCTGGAAGGCCGTCCGTGACGACGAGGACGCTGCCGAAGCGATGGGCATCAACACCTATGTGGCCAAGATCACCGCCTACATCATCGGCGCCGTCTGGGCCGGACTGGCCGGTCAGTTGATGGCGGCCCACCTGTCGGCCATTTCGCCGAACAGCTTCCAGTTCCTCTATTCGGCGCTGATCCTGATGGCTGTGGTCCTCGGCGGGATGGGTTCCACCCCCGGGGTCATCATCGGGGCGCTGTTCGTGTCGCTGGCGCCGGAGTTCCTGCGGGAGTTCTCCGACTGGCGCTACCTGCTATTCGGCGTCCTGCTGGTGGTCACCATGATCTTCCGTCCCAAGGGCATCTGGCCCGCCACGTCGGCGTTCCCGTGGTCGCGCGACCAGCGCCTGGGGACCGGTCCCAAACCAGTCGAGCAGGATCTCAACCCGCGCGATGTGGCGGATCTCGAGGCGGCCGAGGACGCCGCGGGAAGGCGGGATCACCATGGGCGCTGAGCCGGCCCCTGCCCGTGAGACCCTGCTGGAGGTCAAGGACCTCCACCTGCACTTCGGCGGCGTCCGCGCTGTCGACGGCCTGAGCATGGCGGTGCACCAAGGCGAAATCGTCTCGGTGATCGGGCCCAACGGTGCCGGCAAGACCAGCGCCTTCAACTGCATCACCGGCTTCTACCGTCCGAGCCGCGGCAGCATCACGTTCCTGGGGGAGTCCATCACCCACGCCAGACCATCGCGGATCACCACCATGGGAATGGCCAGGACGTTCCAGAACCTGCGGCTGTTCGCTGACCTGTCGATTCTGGACAACGTCAAGACCGCGATGCACGCCCAGCTTTCGCAAAGCTGGTTCGACGCCTTTCTGCACACCCCGCGATACCGGCGCTCCGAAGCCTGGTGCGATCAGGACGCCCGTGCCTGGCTGGACTTCGTCGGGTTCAGCGGCGACGAATCGCTCTACGTGACGCAGTTGCCCTACGGTGCGCAGCGACGGGTGGAGATCGCCCGGGCGCTGGCCACCTCCCCGAAGGTGCTGCTGCTGGACGAGCCGGCGGCCGGGCTGAACCACAACGAGAAGCAACAGCTGATCGAGCTGATCCGGCGGATTCGGGACCTCGGTGTCTCGATCGTGCTGATCGAGCACGACATGGGACTGGTGATGGACATCTCTGAGCGCATCATCGTGCTCAACTACGGCCAGGAGATCGCGGACGGGACCCCGGAGCAGATCCGGAACAACCCTGTGGTGATCGAGGCCTACCTGGGCGCCGACGAGGAGGAGCAGTGAGCTGGTTGGAGGTCAGTGGGATCAGTCTCTTCTACGGCCGGATCCAGGCGCTGGCGAACCTCAGTTTCTCCGTGGCTCAAGGCGAAGTGGTTGCGCTGCTGGGCAACAACGGGGCCGGGAAGTCGACGACTCTCAACCTGGTCAGTGGCCTGGTCCGGCCCAGCACCGGGACCCTGACGTGGGACGGCAAGGACCTGACCAAGATCGCCCCGCACAACCTGGTCGCCCACGGGATCGTCCAGGTGCCGGAAGGCCGCCGCATCTTCAGCACCATGACGGTTCACGAGAACCTGCAGTTGGGCGGCTACCGGGTGAAGGACGCCGCGCTGGTCACGGAGCGGATCAACCGGGCGTACGAGTTGATGCCCCGGCTGCATGACCGGCGAGACCAGCAAGGCGGAACCCTGTCTGGCGGTGAACAACAGATGCTGGCCATCGGCCGGGCCCTGGTCAGTGGGCCGAAGCTGTTGCTGCTGGACGAGCCGTCGATGGGGTTGGCGCCGCTCATGGTGACGCAGGTGATGCAGCTGATCACGGCGGTGAAGGAGCAGGGCACCACCGTCCTCGTCGTGGAGCAGAACGCCAAGGCCGCGCTGCGGATCGCCGATCGGGCCTACGTGTTGGAGAACGGCACCGTCTCGCTGTCGGGCCCGGCCCGTCAACTCGCCACCGACCCCCGCGTGGTCGAGGCGTACCTGGGGGGGTAGACCCGGACCAGCGCCCGTTCAGGCCAGCCGGATCAGGCCGACATGAGGACGATCATCGCAATCAGGCCGAGAACCAGCAGCCACAGCACGCTGCCGATGATGCCGATCACCATGCCGAACGTCATCATGGCGCTGGGGCGCCAGCGCCCCGGCTCGCGCCGCATCGCTGCCCTGCCTCGGGCGCCGAGTCCCCAGGCGAAGGGACAGGTCAGGCCGAAGCTGAAGAGCCCGAGCAGGCCGAGCGCCAAGGTGGGGGCCGCGTTGGGGTGTTCTGGGCGGTAGGCGGGAGCAGGGGTGGGCCAAGGCTGCGGCGGCTGTGGCTGGTAGGGAAGGACCGGGTACTGCTGGTAGGT
>CAYUWV010000174.1:0-2783 GCA_964448385.1 uncultured Propionibacteriaceae bacterium
TGGTGAGCGCGGTTCCCAACCCGCCAGTGAGCTGATTGATGGCGCCCATCTTGCCTTGGTACCGCTCCTGCTTCGCCTGCTCGCGGAAGCCCCAGGCTGCCCGGGCGGCGTTGTTACGGATGATGGCCTCGTCCTCGGCGCCAATCGTCGCGGTGTCGCGCACGATGTCGGCGGCCGTCCCGGAGTCGACCGCGACGCCGTTCGCGCCGATGGCGGCCCGCTGGGAACCGATCTGCTGGCGGGTCTGCCGGCCTCGGTTGATGGCCTCGGCGTTGCCGATGACGAGCGCGTCCTGCGCGCGCCGGTCCAGTTGCCGGGCGTTGAAGTTGCCGGCCTGCCGGGTCGCTGTGGCCTGCATGGCGCCGCCCGCCAGGGACAGCATCATCGAGGCCATGAATCCTTTGGTTGCGACGTCACACATGGGAGTTCGCGTTCAGCATCGTCCTCGTCCACCAGAATCGCCGGAACGGCATCTTGGCGATCCCGTAGGGCTCCGGCGGCGCCATGTTGAAGCCCAGCCATTTGAGCCACCGCTGCGCCACAGTATGCCGCTCATCGACGTAATTCGATAGGCTGTCATAGCGCTCACGCATGGCATCGAAGTACGGCTTGCTGTTCCGCAGGAACGACAGGTGGTAGCGGTCGACCAGCGTGGTGCTGATCAGCCAGGGCGTCCCGTGGCGGGTCAGGACCGACGTGTCCGTCACCCCGAACATGCAAAGCGGGCCATCCTTGCTCCAGCCGGTGAGGGCCACCTCGGCGTGTTCAATCCCCCAGCGAAGGGTGTCGATCACCCGACTGCCTGACGACGCCTGCAGCTCGGCATAGTCGGCCGGCCGGACCATCGCCGCCACCAGTTCGGCGTCGGCCATCTCCGCGGGCTTGACCCAGGTGTTGCCGGCCATCAGTCCCCCTTGGTGATCTTGGCGATGAGGGAAAGCACGCGGATCGGCACCGGCTTGGTCTGCCGAATCGTGATGCGACCGCCCTCGGTG
Source organism: uncultured Propionibacteriaceae bacterium (assembly GCA_964448385.1). Taxonomy (GTDB): domain Bacteria; phylum Actinomycetota; class Actinomycetes; order Propionibacteriales; family Propionibacteriaceae; genus Propionicimonas. Next base: position 996 of record CAYUWV010000174.1, read on the forward strand.
AACCCGGTGGTCATCTCCATCTCGACGAGCCCGGTGGTCGGCGCGGACGGGTCATAGCTGTCGTCGTCCGAACGCGTGCGCATCCCGGTGAAGCCCCCGTCGCTGCCGCTGGCCTCGAAATAGGTCGTGTCCTGCACCATGACGCCCAACTCGGTGACCCGCTTCCGGTCGAGGAACGCGAAGTCCATATCCAGCGTCTCGATGAGCGGGATGTACGCCAGCCCGACGTGGACCACGACGCCGGGCGTGTCGGTGGTGACCCTGCCGTCCTCAGCGACGGTGTAGGTTCCCCCGTCCTCGGCATCGGCGCACACCGCTACCTCCCGGCCGGCCAGGTGGTCTAGGCCGGCGAACTCGCTGCGCGCAATGCCCCACGCGGTCAGCGCGACGCCCCGAGCCCAGGACGGGACATCCGCGGAGTGCCCAACCTCGACGGAGAGGGACGACAGGAGCCGGGCGATCACGCCGCGGTAGGCGACGTTCCCGTCCTCGTCGTACAGCCACACCTCGTCGCCGACATCGTCCGCCGTGAACGACGCGGCCCCGGGCTGCAGCTCGATGATGCCAGCCTCGCCGGCCGTCCACGCGATTGCGTTCAGGGTCAGCGACTGCACGCCGTCGCCCCTGCCGTCATAGGTCAGGCTGCAGTCGACGCACACGGCGTCCCTGCGGTCGTCGTAGTCGGTGGACGTCAGCTTCTCGACGTAGCGCTGCGATCCGCCGGCTACCGTCCGCCTGACCACGACGTAAAGCACGTCCCGCTCGCCGTCTGGGATCACGCACAGGCGCTCGGCCCGGCCGCTCAGCGGGTGCCGGTGCCAGCCGACGACCTGCTGTTCCTTGATGTACGTTAGCCCGTACAGGGCACCGCTCGACACGATCACCCACAGGACATTGTCCGGCTCGTCGGCGTAGTCCATATCGACGATCCGGCGCGACCCGCCGAACAGGTGGCGCGCCAGCAGAGACAACTCCTCGCCAGAGAACTTCGCCCCTTCATACTGGTAGGACAACTCGCGGAGCCTGGTTCCGTTGCGCTGCGGGTGGACGGCACCGTCGCCGATCATCCTTGCCGGAACGCCGTTTGACCCGCGGAACGACTGCGGTCGCACTCCGACGGTGCTCGGCGTGATGGCATCGTCAGAGCCAGCGCCAACGCGAAGCGCGGAGACGTCCGTCAGGATTACCAGTTGCTCCAGTGGCACCAGGTCCTTGATTGGGTTCACCTCGCGCGAATTGACGGTGAAGCTGATCGCGTCGTCGTCCTCCAGCGGCACCGACACGCCAAACTTCTTGTAGATTCCGACCTCCGACATATCGACGCGCTGCGATTCCTGTGCCGTGCCAGCGGCAACCAAGCGGTCTCCGTAGTAGGTGCCGACGCTCGGGTAGCCCTGCACATCGCTCCATGCACCGAACGCCCACAGGTCCGTGAGGTTGTCTGAGTTGCCCTGGAACGCAGAGACCGCGACGGCATTGGCCGGGGCATCGACGAACGTCAGCACGTCCGACGTCGAATTCACGCTGTACTGGCCGGGCGACAGCAAGGCATCCGCGACGCGGACCTCGTAGTCGTCTGGCTCGTTACTGGTGGCCCCAGTAACAGACAGCGTGAAGTCACTGCCAGTGCCCGTCATCGTCCACGGGCCCGCATCAATGACCGCACCACCAACGACCGACCTCGGGAGACGTCTGAGCACGGTTGCGGTGGCTTCCGTGCCACTGACAACGGACTCGATGCGCACGATCCCAAAGCCGGAATGAAGGTACTGCCATTTCACGCCGACA
>CAYUWV010000174.1:2793-5373 GCA_964448385.1 uncultured Propionibacteriaceae bacterium
CGCCAGGCCGTCGACCTTGTTGCCGTCTCCGTCAGCAACCGTGCCGCGCTCGTGGGTTGGCGCGACGGTGCCGGTTGCGCATGAAGAGCCGGTGTTTGTTACGCACTCGTAGGTTTTCCCGTCTGACCTGCGCTGCAGGCCGAACGGATTTCCGCCGAACAGCTTGGTAGGCTCCCACGGCCTCGTGCGCTGCAGGTTCTTTTCCTTCATCCTGAACAGCGCTCCGACGTGGCCATCCAGGAATATGTTGTCGCTGGCGATCAGGGTCACCGTGCCGGTCTCCGCCGAGGAGTAGACGGTGATGTCCTCGTCGGTGTTCTCGTCAAGGAACGGGCCATCCTCGTAGACCGGCTCCTCGATGGAGAACGCGTTGACCGCGGTTCGGCTGATTTCCCTGGTCTTGTGGTTCTGGTGGAAGACGGTCAGCACGTCCGCCGACTGCGTGAATCGCAGGTCAGCCAGGTCGCCAGCCGCGTAGGGCGTGACGAGTTGGACGCAACGCTCGATGGCGCCGCCAGATGAGTACACGCCAGACCCCGACGTAATGCGAGGAACCTTGAACGTGGTCGTCGATGGCACCTCCGAGACGGTATGCGAGTCGTTCGCGCCGGGGATAGACCCAGTGCCCTTGATCCCGGAAGCGGTCACGACATCCCCAACCACCAAGCCGTGAGGGTCGTCGGTCTCGATCAGGAAATACCCAGTGCCAACCACCACCGACGCCACCGCAACGGTCGAGCCGTCGGTCACCCTGGCATCGTTCGCCGTGAAGAGCGCGTAGTTCGGCCCGAACTCGATGATGTACGCCTGCTCGCGCGAGTAGATGAACCTCACCAGCACGACAGCCTGATCCGGGTACTTCGTCTTGTGCGTGTACCCGAGGCCAGGCCGACCGACGACGCCGCCAAACGGCATCACCAGCATGTGCTCGCAGCGGCGAAGCGCGGACTGCCAGCGCTCCAGGTCCACGCGACCCCACAGGGCCGGCGTGATTTCTCCCGCCGCGAACGACGGCTGAACCTTGTCGACCATCAGCGCCCCGCGACGCTCGGACTGTCAGGCGGCGCGTCAGGCCGCTGCTCGTTGAACGTCGACGCCTTGGCGATGCCGATGGACTTCAGGTACATCTCCATGGCGAACCCGGTGATCTTGGCGTCGGACTTCAGTGCCGGCCCCACGTTCGCGCCCAGCAGCCAAGCAAAGGCGTCGACGAACGTCGCCGGCCACCGCTCCGTGTCCTCGATGGCCTGTGTGTAGAGCAGGTAGGCGTCCGGCAGGTCGGTCACGATGACCTGCGTGGCGTCCTCCGGCCGGCTCATGCGCTGGAACGGCACCTTGCGCAGCGCGGAGCCCGTGTAGTCGTTGTAGTCGGAGTCGTAGATCGACGTGCAGGCCAGCCGCCCGCCGGACTCGTCGGTGACCCGGAGTGCGCGGATGCACTTCGTCGGGTACTGGTACTCGTAGGTCCAGCCGGCCATCGGCGTCCGCGTCGACAGCGCCAGGGCCTCAAAGGTCCGGGCGAAGCCCCAGTCGCACGCCTCCAGCACGGCATTCCGCGAGGCGTTGAAGTAGATGTTGAGCTGCTTCCCCGTCTCGCTCGTGTCGGTGGCGATGTTGGTGACGCGCAGGCTGTGCCGGATGCGGCCGAGGGCCATGTTGCAGATGGTGGTTTTGTCCGTCATCGCGCCTCACCAAAAAACAGGGCGGCCGTAGCCGCCCTCAGTTGCGTCAGACACCGCGGCCCCGGCTTACAGGCCGTCGGACTTGGTGCCGCCCCTCTGGCCCTTCTTGCCGGCGTAGAACTCGCCGGCCGTCTGCGGCTGCTCGATGAGCTTGGAGGACAGCGTGTCCGCCTCGGGCTTGATCAGGCCCCTGGGCTTCCCCGGCGGCTCCGGCGGCAGGTCCGGGTCGCCGATGGAATCGACCTCGGTCGCGACCTCGGTGGCGGGATCGGGCTCGGGCTCGGGCACGTCGAGCCGCTTCATCCAGGACCCGAGGTCCTTCTCGGACTTGACGAGGAAGCGGTCGCCGGGGCGACGAATCCGGGTGTTGTAGAACCCGCGGCCAATGGCCTCGACCTTGATCGGTGTGGCGGTCATGCTGCCCTCCTTCGGGCGGTGATTGTGCCTGGTCCGTTACGGATCAGGAGATGGTGATGTTGTCCTCGTACTGGGTGTAGCACTCGGGCTGGTTGGTCAGCGTCGCGAACACCGCACCGGAGTCGCCCGTGGCGCTGCAGGTGTACCGCACCGCCAGGTACTTCTCGTAGGTGGCCTCGCTCGGCAGCGGGATCAGCAGCTTGTAGCCGGCGACGAGCGTCGCCTTGCTGATCGCGGCCGAGGTCCAGTGGACCGTGGCCGAGCTGTCGATGGTGTCGACGCTGTCCGACTCCAGCGAGAAGGTCACGGTCATGGCGCCAGCGGCCCGGACGAACGCGGCCGTCACCAGGATCAGCAGGTACATGGTGCCGTCCGGGTTCAGGTTGCGCAGCGTGTTGGGCGCGACGCTCCCCGGATTGCAGTTGTACACGTTGGTGGACAGGGCCGTCTCGGTGACGGTCTGGCCCGTGATGCTGCCGCC
>CAYUWV010000175.1:0-3467 GCA_964448385.1 uncultured Propionibacteriaceae bacterium
CTGATCTACGAGGCGCTCGGGTTCCCGCCGGAGATGTTCACCGTCCTGTTTGCCGTCCCCCGGTCAGCGGGCTGGGCTGCCCAATACCAGGAGTTCATCACCGATCCCGAGAACAAGATCGCGCGGCCGAAGCAGATCTACACCGGCTACCGCGCCCGCAGCTACGTCGCGATGGAGGATCGCGGCTGAGGGGGCAATCGGGCGAATCCGGTTGCGGGGGCCCTAATGCGGCGGCAAGGTAGTCCCCATGAGTTCAAAGTTGAGCGCTGCCACGATGCAGGTCACCAGTCCCGATGAAGTCCGCAACGTCGTCCTGATCGGAAACGCGGGGTCAGGGAAGACCTCATTGTTCGAGCAGCTGCTCAAGGCTCGCCTGGTTGGGTACCGGGGCGAGAAGGAGGACGCGGAGCGCGCCGCCCAGCTCTACCTGGCATCGTTCGTCACTGGCAACACTCTGGTCAACCTGCTGGACGCGCCAGGGCACCCCGACTTCCTCGGCGAACTGCGGGCCGGAATCCGTGCCGCGGACGCTGCCATCTTCGTGATCTCCGCCGCCGACGGCATCGATGGAGCCGCCGCCGCGCTGTGGGAGGAGTGCTCCGCCGTCAAGCTCCCCCGCATCATCGCCCTCACCAAACTGGACGCCGGCCACGCCGACTTCGACGCCAGCGTCGAGGCCGCCCAGCAGGCCTTCGGTGAGGGCGTCCAGCCCACCCACGTCCCGACCCAGTCCGTGCCCGGTCAGATCTCCGGCAACATCGGCCTGCTCAGCCTTGAGGAGCACGACTACTCCAGCGGCGAGGTCGTCAACCGCCACCTGACCGCCGACGACGATCACGTGGAGGCCTACCGCGGCCCACTGATCGAGGGTCTGATCCAAGAGGCCGAGGACGATTCGCTCATGGATCGCTATCTGGCCGGCGAGGAGCTCGACACCGAATACCTGCTCGATGACCTGATGAAGGCCGTGGCAACGGCGAACCTGTATCCGCTGGTGCCCGTAGCCTCGAACACCGGTGTGGGTGTCGAGGAGCTGCTGCGGCTCATCGAACACGGCTTCCCCACCCCGTCCCTGCACCCCAACCCGGCGATCACCACCCCCGCGGGGGATCCGCTGCCCGCCGCGGCCACCGATCCCCATGCCCCCCTGGTGGCCCAGGTGATCCGTACCACCACCGACCCGTTCGCTGGTCGGCTCTCGATGGTGCGCATCTTCTCCGGCACGCTGCGTGCCGACGACGTGCTGCACGTGAGCGGCCACGGGTCTCGGTCGGCCGACCACGACACCGACGAGCGCGTGGGCCAGATCCAAGGTGCGGTGGGCATCGAGCTCAAGCCGCGCATGTCGGCGATCGCCGGCGAAATCGTCATGGTGCCCAAGCTGACGACCGCAGAAACGGGCGACACCCTCTCAAGCAAGGACCGCCCGGCCGTGGTCGGACGGTGGTCGCTGCCCGAGCCGCTGCTGCCCCTGGCGATTCGCGCCGCGACACGCAACGATGAGGACAAACTCTCCGGCGCCCTGCAGCGGTTGGCTGTCGAGGACACGACCGTCCGACTCGATCGGGCCGGCGGCGACCAGTTGGTGCTGTGGACGACCGGTCAAGCCCATGCCGACCTGCTGGTGGCCCGTCTCGTGGACCGCTACGGGGTGAAGGTCGAGCAGGAAGAGCTCAAGATCCCGCTGCGGGAAACCTTCGTCGCGAAGGCCCACGCCATGGGCAGGCATGTCAAGCAGTCCGGCGGCCACGGCCAGTACGCGGTGTGCAACATCGAGGTGGAACCGCTCGAACGCGGCGCTGGCTTCCAGTTCGTCGACAAGGTCGTGGGCGGCGCGGTGCCGCGTCAGTTCATCCCCAGCGTCGAGAAGGGGGTCCGCAATCAGCTCGAGCGCGGCGTCTTCGCAGGCTTCCCGATGGTGGACATCCGGGTCACCCTCGTCGACGGCAAGGCCCACTCGGTGGATTCCTCCGACATGGCCTTCCAGATGGCTGGCGCGCTGGCTATCAAGGAGGCAGCCACCCCGAAGGTGGTGGCACTGCTGGAACCGATCGACCTGGTCACGGTGACCGTCGGCGAGGAGTACCTGGGTGCTGCGATGACCGATCTCTCCGGACGGCGTGGCCAGCTCCTCGGCTCGGATTCGGAGAACCACAAGGCCATCATCCGGGCATTGGTGCCGCAGTCGGAGCTCCCCCGCTACGCCATCGACCTGCGTGGCATCGGACACGGTTCCGGGACGTTCAGCCGGGAATTCCACGGCTACGAGCTGGTGCCGGCCAACCTGGTGGAGAAATACGTCAAGAGTTGAACCCAACACACGAGTGAAGGCGGTCCGTCAGCGCTGGCGGGCCGCCTTCTCCACCTTTCTCGGCAGTTCTCGGAATCCGGACGGTGGCATTGCCGTACCCAACCCGATCCCGGTGGGCGGACCGTCAGTGAGGCTGGGCGAGGAAGCCGAACACTCCGTCGGCCATCATCTGAACCGCGATCGCCGAGAGCAACAGCCCGGCGATTCGGCTGGCCAGGATCGTGCCCGATTCGCGCAGCACGGCGCGAATGTTGCTCGCGTACCTCAGGAAGAGCCACACGAACCCCATCACCGTCACGAGGGCGAGTGCCACGGTGACGTGGCCGGTGGGGAAGGGCGCCTGTTGCACGGCGAGCATGGTCGCGACAATTGCTCCTGGTCCAGCCATCAACGGGGTGCCCAGCGGAACGATGGCCACGTTGACGCCATCATGGCCGACCGGGTCGTCGCCGCGTCCCATCAGCAGGTCGAGCGCGATCAGGAGCAGCAGCAGGCCGCCTGCCACTTGGAGCGCCGGCACGGACACGTGCAGGTAGTCGAGGATCTGCTGGCCGAACAGCGCAAAGACAAAGATCACGCCCAGAGCCACCAACGAGGCTCGGGTGCCTGCCGCTCGTCGTTGCGTGCGGGTCAGGTCCTTGGTCAGGCCCAGAAAGACCGGCAGCAGCCCTGGCGGGTCGACGATCACGAAAAGGGTCACCGCCGTGGTCAGAAACAGATATCCGTCCACGAACGCGACCATCAGGTCACCCTATCGAGCCCGGGTCACCCCGCGCACTCGCACCTTCCCCGGCTCGCGGGACTGCGCTCAGATCGTGTAGCGGGCCTGAGCCTGCGGCGGGAGCAGCCGGTTGTCGACGATCTCCTTGCCGAACGGGAAGCAGGTAACGGGGATCATCTTGACATTGGCGATGGCCAGCGGGATGCCGATGATGGTGATCGCCTGGGCGGCCGCGGTGGTGAGGTGACCGATGGCCAGCCAGATCCCCGCGACGACGAACCAGATGACGTTGCCCAGCGTCGAACCGACACCTGCCCCCGGCTTGTCGATGACGGACCTCCCGAACGGCCACAACGCGTAACCGGCCATCCGGAACGAAGCAACCCCGAAGGGGATGGTCACGATGAGGATGCAGGCGACGATGCCGGCCAGGAC
>CAYUWV010000175.1:3567-5361 GCA_964448385.1 uncultured Propionibacteriaceae bacterium
TGGGACGCCCTGCACCACCGCTGGGTGGTGCAGTTGCCGGCGGCAGCACGAGTGACCTCGGTCGCGCCCCACGCCCGGATCGACCCCACCTCCCTGTTCGGACGCGCGGCGCAGCTGTGGGTCGAAATCGGCTCGGGGAACGGAGACGCGCTCGCCCAGCTCGCGGGACGATTCCCCCACGCCAACCTGCTCGCCTTCGAGGTCTTCCAACCGGCGGTGGCCAGCACCCTGGCCAAGCTCGACCGCGCGGGGGTGGACAACGTTCGGCTGGTCGTGGCGGACGGGTCCCAGGCGCTTGCCGCTGCCCTGCCGGACGCCTCGGTGGACGAACTGTGGACCTTCTTTCCCGACCCTTGGCACAAGTCGCGTCACCACAAGCGACGCCTGGTCAACCCGAGCTTCGCCGCGACGGTCGGGCGCAAGCTGGCGCCCGGCGGACTGTGGCGCCTGGCGACCGACTGGCCGGAGTACGCCGAACACATGCGCCAGGTACTGGCGGCGGAGCCGTCCCTGGTCAGCGACCAGGGCGACTCCACGGCCCGGTGGGAGTGCCGACCCCTCACCAAGTACGAGTCCCGCGGCCTTGCCGCCGGCCGACCCGTCGTCGATCTGTGTTACCGCCGCGCATGAGGTTGCGACTCGACATCGCCTACGACGGCGGTGGCTTCCACGGCTGGGCCGCCCAGCAGGGGCTGCGAACGGTGCAGGGCGATCTCGAACTGTGGGTGCAGCGGGTGCTGCGGCTGGGCGAGCCCGTCAGCCTGGTCTGTGCCGGACGGACGGACGCTGGAGTGCACGCCCGTGGGCAAGTCGCCCACGTCGACCTTCCCGACACCGGTGGCGACGCCTCGGCGGTCGCTGCCGAACTGGAACGCCGGTTGCGACGAGCGCTGCCCGACGACGTTGCGGTGCGACGGGTCAGCGTGGCACCACCTGGCTTCGATGCTCGGTTCTCGGCCATCTGGCGACGCTACGTCTACCGGCTGACGGACGAGGCTGCCGACCCGTTGAGCCGGACAACGGTCGTGTCGACGCGCAGCACGGTGGATCTTCCCGCGATCAACGCGGCTGCCGCCACCCTGGTCGGACTACACGACTTCGTGGCCTTCTGCCGAGCCCGAGAGGGGGCCACCACGATCCGCGACCTGCACCTGGTCGCCGCCGAACGGGCGCCCGCCGGCCACATTGAGGTCACCGTGCGCGCCGACGCCTTCTGCCACTCCATGGTCCGCTCGCTCGTGGGAGCCTTGGTCGAAGTCGGGACCGGACGTCGTCCGGCGGGGTGGCTCGCCGGGCTCCTGGACACCGACGCGCGTAGCGGTGAGGTCCCCGTGATGCCGGCCCACGGCCTGGTTCTCGAAGAGGTCGGCTACCCCGTGCCAGAGTTGCTCGGCCAGCGAGCCACCCAGGCGCGGGCCCGCCGCGAACTGACGAAGGAGCACCCGTGAGCCACTACTTCACCACCCCGGACGGACCCGAGCGGCGGCGGACGGTCCGGATGCGCTTCTGGGACACCGACTGGGAGTTCCAGACCGCGAACGGGGTGTTCTCCGCCGAAGGCCTCGATCCGGGGACGGGCGTCCTGCTGCGCGAACAGACGCCCCGGCCTGGCGTTCGGCGAATGCTCGACCTCGGCTGTGGCTACGGGGTACTAGCCGTCGCTCTCGCCGCGGCCTGCCCGCAGGCCCACGTCGACGCCGTGGATGTCAACAAGCGCGCCCTCGCCCTGTGCCGCGACAACGCCGCTCGGCACGGGGTGGCAGACCGAGTGACCGCGCTGCTGCCGGAACAGGC
>CAYUWV010000176.1:0-5333 GCA_964448385.1 uncultured Propionibacteriaceae bacterium
ATCGGGCGGTCGAGCCGCGCCCATCGACAGCCCGCCCGAGACCAAGCGAGAGTGCTCGCTTCTCCAACTCGGCTTCCCGGACGCGAATGCTGCCGCTGCCCTAGAGTGCAACCGCACCCAATCGAGGAAGGTCCTCCCATGCCCACACCGCACATCGCCGCCGCAGCCGATCAGATCGCACCGTTGGTGCTCATGCCAGGGGATCCGAAGCGGGCTCAGCGCATCGCCGCCGACATCCTCACCGATGCCACCCAGGTGTCCGACGTGCGGGGCATCCTGGCCTTCACCGGTCGCTATGACGGCACTCCGGTAACGGTGATGGCCTCCGGAATGGGCGTTCCGTCCGTCAGCATCTACGCCACCGAGTTGTACCGGTTCTACGACGTGCAGCGCATCGTCCGAGTCGGCACATGCGGCGCGATCCTCGACTCGGTCAAGGTGCGCGACGTCATCATCTCCACCGCGGCGCACACCAATTCCTCGGTGTCCACGCTCATGGTCCCCGGGATCAGCCTCTCGCTCGCACCATCGTTCAACCTGCTTCGCGCTGCCGTGGACGCCGCAACTGGCGTGACGGGGACGACGGTGCACGTCGGCCCCACGTACTGCAGCGATCACTTCTACTTCTCCCAGCCCGACTGGATCCCGGCCCTCACCCGGCTGGGGACCCTCGCCGTCGAGATGGAGGCTGCCGGTCTCTATTCGGTCGCCCTGGCTGAGGGACGAGAAGCCTTGACGGTGCTGACTGCCTCCGACCACCTGCTGGACCCCACGGCGGACCTCACCGCCGAGGAACGCGAAACCTCGTACGCGGCGATGGTTGAGATCGCGGCCCGAGCGCTCGTCTCCTGAGCGACCGCTCTATTGGGCCACCTGGTTGTAGGCGTGCATCCGCCAATAGTCACCGGCAGGACGCAGGTCGATCCAGCCGCAATTCACCATCCCGCCGAAGCGCCGCGCGTAGGAGTAGTCCAACCCCATCAGGAGCAACGCCGCGACCCGCAGGGACAGGCCATGGCCCACAACGGCCAGCACCGCGTCGGCGGCCGCCGCTTCGACATGATCCAGCAGCGCCAGAGCCACCCGCTGGCCGGCCTGGGTGGCGGTCTCACCTTCCGGCGAACGCTGGAAGTCACGTCCCTCGCGCAGCGCCGGCCAGAAGTCGGGCTCGAGCCGTCCGACCGTCTCCATGTCGAGTCCTGCCCAGGAGCCGACGTCGACTTCGCGCAACTGCGGGTCGACCTCGATCTGAAGCCCGCACCTGGCAGCCACGTACTCCGCCGTCTGCAGCGACCTGCCCAGGTCGGAGCTGAGCAGGCGGGTGGGGTGATAGGTGGCCAGTTGCGCGGCCATCCTCGCGGCTTGGTCACGCCCGTCCGTACTCAGGGGCACGTCCTCATGGCCCTGAAAACGCCCCGCGCTGTTCCACTCGGTGTTGCCGTGACGGATCAGCAGGACCCGTCCGGAGCTCATGAGTGGGCGGTCGCGATCTCAGCCAACCCGAGGTCGATCCGCGGGCAGTCCTTCCAGAGCCGCTCCAGCGCGTACAACGCCCGTTCCTCGCTGTGCTGGACGTGGATCACGGCGTCCAGGTAATCCAGCAGCACCCAGCGGTTCTCGCGGTCACCCTCACGCCGGACGGTCTTGATGCCGTGCTTGAGCAGGGCTTCTTCGATGCCGTCCACAACGGCTCCGACCTGGCGCTCGTTCGTGGCGTGGACGATCAGGAAGACGTCGGTGATGGCCAGCCGATCCGACACGTCGAACGCCACGGGATCCTGTGCCAGCTTGTCCAAAGCGGCCAAGGCGGCCAGGCGGGCGATCTCGACGGCGTGGTCGGTGGCGGTCATGCAGCTCCTTTGGTGTGGCGGTAAAGCCCGCGCTTGGCGATGTACTGCACGATACCGTCCGGCACCAGGTACCAGATGGGCAGGCCCTCCGCGACGCGAGTGCGGCAGGCGGTCGACGAGATCGACAACGCGGGCACTTCGAGCAGGTCCACCTTGCCCGCCGGGAGGTGGGCGATGTCGCGGTCACCCAGCGGCACCCCGGGACGCGACACCCCCACGAAGTGGGCCAGGTCGAACAGTTCGTCAGCGCCTCGCCAGGTGAGGATCTGGCTCAGGGCGTCCGCGCCGGTGATGAAGAAGAGGTCCACCGAGTCCCCGCGTTGCGCCCGGATGTCCCGCAGCGTGTCGACGGTGTAGGTGTCGCCGGGTCGCTGGATGTCGACCCGGCTGACCGAGAATCGCGGGTTCGACGCCGTGGCGATGGTGGTCATCAGGTACCGGTCTTCGGCCTGGGAGACTTGACGATCCGACTTCTGCCAGGGCAGTCCGGTGGGGACGAACATCACCTCGTCAAGGTGGAAGCGTGCCTGCACCTCGCTGGCTGCCACGAGGTGGCCATGGTGGATCGGGTCGAAGGTGCCGCCCATCACGCCGAGCCGCAGCCGCCGGGTCCGCTCCTCAGGCCAGGCCAGGGGGGTATCAGTCATTCGTGCTCTTGGCATGGGGTCGCATCTTGCCAACCTGCCGAACAAAGCCCAGCCCAGCCGCCAGGAGGCCGAAGAAGAGCACCCCCACGACGGCTGGCGTTGTCAGGTCGACCGGGACCACCTCAAGGAACGTCTGCATGCCGGGAGTCTAGGCCGAAGCGCAGCTCGCGCGACAGCACCACGGACGGCTCGCTCGCCACGCCGGGCGCCAACGCCAGTCGACGGGTCCGCCGTCGACTCAGGGGCGCACCTGGCCGGCACCCTCGACGATGTACTTCGTCGAGGTCATCTCGATCAGACCCATGGGCCCCCGAGCATGCAACTTCTGGGTCGAGATGCCGATTTCGGCCCCGAAGCCGAACTCCCCGCCGTCAACGAATCGCGACGAGGCGTTCACCAGCACAGCCGCTGCATCGACCTGGGACACGAACTGCTCGGCGGAGCGACGGGTTTCCGTGACGATGGTTTCTGAGTGACCGGTGGTATGGCGCCGGATGTGGTCGATGGCCGCCGTCACCGAATCGACGACGTCCGCGGCGAGATCCAGCGAGAGGTACTCGGCATCGAATTCGCCAGGCCCCGCAGGGACGACCGAGTCGGAATAGGCCATGACGGCTGGTGTGCCATGGACGGTCACTCCCGCCTCGGCCAGCGCCACCAGCGCTCTGGGCAGGAAGGTGTCCGCGATGGCGCCGTGAACCAACAGCGTCTCCACGGCGTTACAAACGGACGGACGCTGGGTCTTGGCGTTGAGCAGGATGGCCAACGCCATCTCCTGATCGGCGCTGGCGTCGACGAACAGATGGCAGTTGCCCGTCCCGGTCTCGATGACCGGCACCTTCGAGCCGTTGACGACCGCGTTGATCAACCCCGCTCCCCCGCGCGGGATGAGCACATCGAGGTAGCCACGTGCAGCCATCATTTCGTCAGTGACGGAACGATCCCCCTCGACGAGTTGGACACCCCCCGGCGGCAGCCCGGTGGCCGCCAGCCCTGCCTGGAGGGCGGCGACGATGGCCCGGTTGGAGTTGATCGCCGACGAAGATCCGCGCAACAGCGCGGCATTCCCGGACTTGAGGCAGATTCCCGCGGCGTCGGCCGTGACATTGGGTCGGGCTTCGTAGATGATGCCCACCACGCCCAACGGCACCCGCACTTGTCGCACCCGAACCCCGTTGGGGTTCGTCCAGCCGCGCACGACGTCGCCGACCGGGTCGGGGAGCCCGGCCAGGGCGCGCAGGCCGTCGGCCATCCCGGCGACGCGCGACGCTGACAGCGCGAGACGGTCGATCATCGCCTCACCCGTCCCTGCTTCGCGGGCGGCTTCGACATCGAGCTGATTGGCGGCCAACACGGCCGGCTCAGCGGCAGCGAGGGCTTCGGCCATGGCGAGCAGCGCCTCGTCCTTGGCGGCACGGTTCAACGTCGCGAGCGACAGCGAGGCCTGCTTGGCGACCGCAGCCTGGTCCAGAAAGGTCATGCGACGAAGGATATCCGGGCCGCCTACGGGTCCACCGCCACCGCGCGGACCGCGAACGCGCGCAGGCCGAATTGCCGCAGCAGCCACCAGACAAGGTTGAACACCGCAACGCATCCCGTCACGAAAGCGGCGATCTGCGTTCCCGAATCGGGCAGCATCACGGCCCAGATCAGCCAGACCGCCTGGTTGACCACCTGGGTCACCAGGAATCCCGGTGAGACCCCGACGACCCGCGGGGAGCGAACCAACGCCACGCTCTGCCCGGCGTTGGCCAGCAACGCCGGGATCAGTGCCACCGAGCCGAAGGCGGCGGAGCCGGCGAAGACATCGACCAGGACCATGGCGACACCGCCCAGCACCCCTGGCAGCAGCACGCGGAACAGGCGCAGCCTGAGTTCTCGCTGCATGAGGATCAGAATCGGCAACGTCGCGCTCATCGCCAGGGAGTTGGGGATGATCATGTTCCACTGGTTGAGGACGATGCCGTGCACGGTCCACCCGATGTTGATGACGAGGTTCGCCTGCCAGGCGACCAGCGAGAGCCCTTCGATGTTTCGGGTCCGGATCAACCGCCACGCCTGCGGTACCCCAAGCAGGGTCGCCGTCAACGCGCCCAGCCAACCGACGATCTCAACCGGGCTCACGGCTTGACCTTTCGCGGCTTCAGCACCAGGTCGTCGCGATGGACGACTTCGCGATCGAATTGCGGGCCGAACTCAGCGGCCAACTCACGCGTCCCGCGTCCGATCATGGCCGGCAACTCCGCAGAGTCGTAGTTCACCAGCCCACGCGCCACGACGCTGCCCGCCTCGGTGACCATCCGAACGGGGTCCCCAGCGGCGAACGTCCCCTTGACCGCGACGATTCCTGCCGGCAGCAGGGACGCCTTGCGTTCCACCACCGCTCGGACGGCGCCGGCGTCGAGCACCAACTCGCCCTGGGTCTCCGAGGCGTAGGCGAGCCACATCAGTCGCCGCGCCCGCCGCTTGCCGGTGGCATGGAACAGGGTCCCCACAGGCTCGCCGGCCAGCGCGCGGGAGACGTCCGCGGCAGCGGCCAGCACCACGGGGATGCCAGAAGAGGTGGCGATCCGCGCGGCTTGCAGCTTGGTTTCCATGCCGCCAGTCCCCACGTCTGCGCCACGACGCGAGGTGTCCACCTCAAGCTCGTCGAGGTCAGTCACCTCGACGATCCGGCTCGCGGCCGGGTCACTGGGGTGCGAGGAGTACAGCGAGTCGACATCGCTGAGCAGCACGAGAACGTCAGCCCCCACCAGATGAGCCACCAGGGCCGCCAGTCGATCGTTGTCGCCGAACCGGATCTCGTGGGTGGCCACCGTGTCGTTCTCGTTCACGA
>CAYUWV010000177.1:0-1882 GCA_964448385.1 uncultured Propionibacteriaceae bacterium
ACGATGGCGATCCGGCGGTGGCCGAGATCGATCAGGTGTTGGGCAGCGCGGCGAGCACCGCCCCGGTCGTCGATGGTGACCGACGGCTCGCCCGGCAGGTCGACGTAGACCAGGGGCAGCCCGCGGCGCTGCAACCAGACCAGTGCGGGCAGGTCACGGCGGCACGAGAACGCGATGGCTCCGTCCATGGCGACGTCACGGGCCGGGACCACCGGGCCGTCCGCCTGAGCCGGGAGCAGCGTGAGCGCAAGGCCGTCGGGTGCGAGTTCGTCGGCGATGGCCCCGAGGAAGCGTGCCGAGACCTCATCAGACAGTGAGTCGCGCAGCCGGCCGGCCCACAGCACCCCGATCGTCCCGGTCGTCCCGGTCGCCAGGGAGCGGGCGGACGGGTCCGGCCCCAGGTAGCCCAGCCGTTCAGCCACCGCCATGATGCGCTCGCGCAGGGCGTCCGAGAGTTGATCGGGCTTTGAGAAGGCATTGGAGACCGTCATCCGCGAGACGCCGACCTCGTCCGCGATGGACTGCAGGGTCACCCTCGCCACGCGGCGGCTCCTCTCCTCGGGGCCGCACTTGCCTGCCCACGCGCAACAGTCTATCTTTACCGGTACAGGAACTTCTATACCGGTAAAGAAAGCGCGCATGACCATCACGCAACCCGTCCGCACCCACAGCGGCCCGCTCGATCCCGACTCATGGTGGCGGCGCGCCGTCGTCTATCAGATCTATCCCCGCAGCTTCGCCGACTCCAACGGTGACGGCGTCGGCGACATCAACGGCATCCGCTCGCGACTGGCCTACCTCGCCGGCCTCGGCATCGATGCGGTGTGGATCAGCCCCTGGTACCCCTCCCCCATGAAGGACGCCGGCTACGACGTCTCCAACTATCGCGACATCGAACCGGTCTTCGGCACCCTGGCCGAAGCCGAAGCGCTGATCGCCGAAGCGCACGAGGTCGGGATCAAGGTGATCATCGACATCGTCCCCAACCACTTCTCCGACCAGCACCCCATGTTCCGCGAAGCCCTGGCCGCCGGCCCGGGATCGCCCGAACGCGAGCGCTTCGTCTTCCGCGAGGGACGCGGCGTGACCGGCGAACTGCCGCCGAACGATTGGCGCAGCGAGTTCGGCGGGCCGGCTTGGACCCGCACCACCAACCAGGACGGAACCCCCGGCCAGTGGTACCTGCGGCTGTTCACCCCCGAGCAGCCGGACGTGAACTGGAACCACCCCGACATCAAGGACGAGTTCGAGAAGACTCTCCGCTTCTGGTTCGACCGGGGCGCGGACGGGTTCCGCATCGACGTGGCCCACGGCCTCGTGAAGGACGACCACCTGGCCGACGTCCAGGACATGGCCTTCCCGCTGCCCGCCGACACGCCCGAGGGCGTCGTCCACCCGCACTGGGACCGTCCCGGCGTACACGAGATCTACCGATCCTGGCGAGCCGTGGCGGACGAGTACACCCCCGCGCGGGCCTTCGTGGCCGAGGCGTGGGTGGGCCGTCCCCAGCAGCTCGCGCAGTACATCCGTCCCGACGAACTGCACACGGCGTTCAACTTCGAGTTCCTGAAGGCGCCCTGGATCGCCCCGAGGGTGCGCGAGGTCATCGACGCCACGCTTGCTTCCCACCGGTCCGTGGGGGCCCCGGCCACGTGGGTGTTGGCCAACCACGACGTCCCCCGCGAGGTCTCCCGGTACGCCCGTCCGCAGGAGACGCTCTCCGAGCGCGTGGACATCGACGAGTTGCTGGCGCTGCCCGCGGACTTCGATCGCGGCCTGCGCCGGGCGCGGGCGGCCGCCCTGCTGATGCTCGCGCTGCCCGGCAGCGCCTACATCTACGAGGGTGAGGAGCTGGGCCTGCCCGAGGTCGAGGACATCCCCG
>CAYUWV010000177.1:1982-5286 GCA_964448385.1 uncultured Propionibacteriaceae bacterium
GCGCTCGCCTTCGCGGTCGCGGGAGCGAGCAGCCTCAACCCCCAGCCCAGGAGCACGCAGACCACGCCGACGCCGATCGCGAACAGCGCCACCCCGAAGGCGATCACCGAGGTGAACAGCGATGCCCGCAGGAACGACGCGGTCATGGCGGTGGTCCGTAGCGGGTCCTCCCGATCCAGTTCTGCGTACGTCTTGCCCCCGGTGGCGGCGAGCGCATGGTGGGCGATGACATCGGCCTGGACGAAGGCCTCGAGCGGTCCGGTGACCTTGGCACCGGCGAACATCGGCGCGTCAGCCGACACGGTGATGTTCTCGGTGGCGAGCTTCGCGCTGACCATCCCCCACGTGGCGGCGCCGCCGATGATGAAGAGTGCCCCGATGATGAGGGTGACCAAACCGAGCAGGCGCACCTTCTTGTGATTAGCTTCCGCGATTGCCACTGTTCCTCCTGGTGTTCGTCGTTGGGTGGATTGCGCAGCCCACGACACACCGGTCCGGCCCGCCATTGCTCCGCAAGGATGAACTTAGGCCTGCCTTGCCTTACTGTCCAGTTGAAACCGCAATCACTTTCCCCCGCCCTACTCCCAGCCGGCCAGCACCAGCTTCCCCACCGAGCGTCCCGCTTCGATGAGCCGGTGGGCCTGGGTCAGGTTCGCCGGGCTGAGTTGCCCCAATTCCGAGGTGGCGGTCGAGCGGACGGAACCGGCGTCGACCAGGTCGGCTACCGCGTTCAGCAGGTCGTGCTGCCCCACCAGATCGGGGGTGTGGAAGGCCGACCGGGCGAACATCGATTCCCAATGCCAGGTGATGGACTTCTGCTTCAACGCCATCAAGTCGAGTTGCCCCTCGTCGATGCCCACCACTTCACCGAACGGACGCAGCACCTGGGCGTAGGCGGGCAGCCGTCCGTCCGAGAACGCCGAGAAGATCCAGTCGACACCGTCGGGGGCCAGGGCGAGGGTCTGTTCCACCAAGTCACCGTGCGGATCGATCGTCACCGCGGCACCCAAGCCGCTGGCCCATTCCTGCTTGGCGGCCGACGCGGTCGCGATCACGCGCACGCCGGGCAGGCGCACCTTCGCCAGTTGCAGCAGGATCGACCCGACACCCCCCGTACCGCCAACGACCAGCAGCGTGCCGCGGCTGTCAGGAGTCAGCCGGAGCCGTTCGAACAGGCACTCCCAGGCCGTGATCGTGGTCAGCGGCAGGGCCGCTGCGTCCGCGAATCCCAGGGACGCGGGCTTGCGTCCGACGATCCGCTCGTCGACGACCTGGAACTGCTGGTTGCTACCAGGACGGGCGAGCGTGCCGGCGTACCAGACCTCGTCGCCGACCTTGAAGAACTCCACCCCGTCCCCCACCTCGCGCACGACCCCGGCGGCGTCGTAGCCCAGCACCCGGAACCCCTTCGGGTCCACCCGGCGGCGCTGCTTGGTGTCGATCGGGTTCACCGAGACGGCCGCCACCTCGACCAAGAGGTCGCGGGAGCCCGGTTGCGGACGCGCTACCTCGCGCGCCTCGAAGGTAGTGTCGTCGAGCTCGCCGGCATGCGTGTAGCCGATTGCTGTCATCGTCCCTGCCATGCCTTGAGTCGACTCGCCTCCTGACCTGGTTGTCAAGCAGGTGCGTCGCCTGACTCGGGGCGTCACGCGACGATTCCCTCCGCCCGCGGGACCACCCAGGGCGCGGCCCGGGAATACTCCTGCGACGACGCGCCTTGAGGAAGCGATACGTCGGCGCCACAGCAGTCGCCCGGAGGAACCGGATCGCACGTGCGATCCACCAACCAAGGGGATCTATGAACCAGCCTGAGACCACGGCCGAGCTCGAGGCGCCCAGCGCGCCCAACACGCCCAGTGCGCCCAACACGCACAGCGTGCCCGGACTCGCCGAGCGCTCCCAGAAACTGCCCGCCCAGACCGTCACGGTGCTCACCGTGTTGCTGGTGGGCGCGTTCGTCGTGATCCTCAACGAGACGGCCATGAACGTGGCGCTGTCCCGGATCATGCTCGACCTGCGCGTCGACGAGCGCACCGCTCAGTGGCTGACGACCGGGTTCATGCTCACCATGGCCGTGGTGATCCCGATCAGCGGCTGGCTGCTGCAGCGGCTCTCCACCCGTCAGGTGTTTGGCTTGGCGATGTCGCTGTTCAGCCTCGGCACCGCAACCGCCGCGATCTCATTCTCCTTCCCGATGCTCCTCACCGGACGCGTCATCCAGGCGTGCGGTACCGCGGTGATGATGCCCCTGCTGATGACGACCGTGATGGAGCTCGTCCCCGGCCACATGCGCGGGCGCGTCATGGGCACCATCAGCCTCGTCATTGCCACCGCGCCCGCACTCGGCCCGACGCTTTCCGGGCTGGTCCTGCAGTTCCTCAGCTGGCGATTCGTGTTCGTGGTGGTGCTGCCGATCGCGCTGGGCATTCTGATTCTCGGGCTGCGCTTCGTCCCCAACCTGGACGAACCTCGCGAGGTGGGCCTTGACCTGCTCAGCATTCCGCTGGCCGCATTCGGCTTCGGTGGCCTCGTCTATGGGCTCAGCCTGGTCGGCAACCCGCTGGTCCCGGCCTGGCAACTCGACACGGTGCTGGCCGTCGGCGCCCTGAGCCTGACAGCCTTCCTGTTCCGACAGGTGATCCTGCAGCGGACGGACGATGCCCTGCTCGACCTGAGGACGTTCAACCACCCGGGGTTCACCGCGGCCATTGTGGTGATGGCCATCGTGATGATGGTGCTGTTCGGTTCCATCATCGCGACCCCGCTGGTGCTGCAGCAGGTGCTGCATCTCGAACCACTGACCGTGGGGCTGCTCCTGCTGCCGGGCGGGCTGATGATGGGGCTGCTCGGCCCGGTGGTGGGACGGCTGTACGACGTCGTCGGGCCCCGCTGGCTGGTCATCCCCGGGGCAGTCGTGGTGGCCGGAGCCTTCGCGATCTTCACGACCATCTCGACCTCCACCCAGTGGTGGCAGCTGCTGGTGGCGAACCTGCTGATGAGCCTGGGCCTGGCCTTCATGATGACGCCGCTCTTCACCACCGCCCTGGGTGCGCTGCCGCCGCACCTGTACAGCTACGGCTCGGCCATGCTCGGCACGATCCAGCAGGTTGCTGGGGCGGCCGGGACCGCCCTGTTCGTGACCATCATGTCGACAGTCGGCGCCCAGGCGAGCGCTTCCGGCAAGGGGGCTGAAGCAGCGTTGGCCGCTGGAGCCAGCACCGCCTTCTGGGTCGTCGGCATCTTGTGGCTGTCGACGATCGTCGCCGCGGCCTTCCTGACCAGTCCGGAGCAGGAGTCCAGCGGT
>CAYUWV010000178.1:0-5270 GCA_964448385.1 uncultured Propionibacteriaceae bacterium
GCAGGTCGGCGACGTGGGTGATCCCAGCCGCCACCAGTTCATCCAATTGGGCCCTGGCCTCGACGAACCGCGGCGACAGGTCTCCACCCACGGCAAGGCGCTGCGTCACGAAGTTCGCGTTGGCCTGCCTGAGCTCTGGAGGAGCGCCGGGCGTTCCGGAGCCATCGCGCGGTAGCGTCACACCGCCCATTCTGGGCCCTCCCAGCGTCCCGCGACGGCTCCGCGTCGCGACAGGCAGGCCGAGTCGCGGCGGCTGCTGGGTTCTCTGGCGGGGTTGACGAGCACACGACCGTGGCGAGTTTCGGGCCCGGTGCGGCGGGTCCGCGCCAGCTTCGCGAACACGCTCACGACCCGCGCAGCGCCAGCGTCTCGAGCACGGCGTCGACGACCTCCTCGAAACTGTGTTCCGGGCTGAACACCAGCCACTCCAGCCCGGTGACCAGCGTGGCGCCCACGATCGCCGCGCCCTGCAGGGCCGCGGCGCCCCGGCTGCCGTCCGTCCGTTCGGCCACCAGATCGTCGATCAGGGGCGACAGGGCGATCTCTCGCCAGGTTCGGATCGACTCCCGCCAGGAGCGCTCCGTCCGGAACAGTTCGGCAACCATCATGCGTGCGGCGAAGGTGTGTTCATGCACCAGGGTGAGCAGAGCCCGGACCATCGCGGCCCGTAACTCGACCCCGTGCTTGCCACGGGCTGCCGCGGCGAGACTGTCGGCCATCAGCCGACTGTTCTGTTCCATGATCGCCTCAACGAGGCCAGCCTTCGAGCTGAAGTTGTAGTAGATCGACCCCTTGGCGATGCCCGCCTTCTCGGCGATGTCATCGGTGGAGGTGGAGGTCACCCCGCGTTCGGCGAAGAGCTCGATCGCGGCCGCCATGATCAGCTCACGGGTCCCTCGGCGCCGGGCGACCCGTCCGTCCTGCTTCGGCTCGGCTGCGACCGATGACATGTCCGCCTCCTCAGATGCTCAGCGCCGGGTGCAGCCGGGACATCGTCCACATCCGCTTCCGGGACGATGCGAGCGAACTGGCCGCCAACGACACCACGAAGATAGCCGCCAACACCACGACGCAGGTCCAGAACCGACCCTCGATTCCGCCGGTGATCGCCTCACGCAACCCAGTCACCGCGTACGTCATGGGCATGTAGGGGCTGATCGCCTGCAGGAAGTCCGGGGTGGTCTGGATCGGGTAGGTGCCCCCCGCCGAAGCCAGCTGCACCATGAGCAGCACGATCACCACCACCTTGCCTACGGCCGAGCCGAGGGTGACCTGGAAGAACTGCTGCAAGGCGAAGAAGGCCGCCGCGGTGAGCAACGTGAGGGCGAAGGTGGCCACGACGTTCCGCATCGTCAGCCCGATCGCGAAGTGCATCACCGTCAACAAGATGGTGACCTGCCCGAGCGACAGCACGAGCGCGGAGTTCAGCGACCCCCAGGCCATCCTGAAGCCGTTGACCGAGGTCATCAGCGCCCGGGTTTGCAGCGGACGCAACAACAGCCACGTGATCAGCGCACCAACCCACAACGCGAGCGAGATGAAGAACGGCGCGAACCCCTCGCCCCAGGAGTCCGCCGCGTGCACGTGAGCGTCCGTGAGCGAAACCGGGGCGGCGATGGCGCTGGAGCGATCGGCCCGCAGCGCCGCGCTGTCATTCGGGATTTCGTCTGTTGCGTCAGCGAGCTTCGTGCCGAGCTCACCGGCGCCGTCGGTTGCGGTCTGCAAACCCGACGCCAATTCCGGGGTCTTCGCGGCGATGGTACCGGCGCCTTCGCTCAGCTTCGTCGCCCCTGCTCCGGCTGCCCGCAGCCCTGAGAAGAGGGACGTCGAACCGTTCCGCAGTGCGGTCGCTCCGCTGACCAGCCCCTGCGTCGGATCTGACCCGGCGAAGCCCGCCTCGAGCTGCTTCGCTCCGGCCTGCAGAGCTGGAATCCCGGCGTCCGGGTCGGAGGCCCCGGCGCTCATCGCGACCACGGCGTCCGACAGGGAGTGTGCCCCTGCTGCGAGCGCCTTCGCCCGGGCTAGCGTGGCCGGGTCCGCGACCTGGGCAGCGCCCGCCGTCAAGGCCGCGGATCCCGCTGACAGCTGGGCGCCAGCCTTCTCGAGGCCCGCCAGACCGCTGTCGAGACCGCCGCCGACCAGCGCGCCATGGACGCCGGCCCACCCGTCCGCCACCGTGGTGGCGCCGGCGGAGAGCTGACGGGCGCCGGTGTGGACGTCGACGATCCCGGCGGACAGGTGACCCGCGCCGACGGCCAACTGGTCGGCGCTGGCGGCCACCTGCTTCATCTCAGTCTGCAGGGCAGTGACGGCCTTGAGCGCGTCGTCGGCATGGCCGGCCTGCAGCAGTGCCTCCACCTGGCCCAACTCGTCCGCGCTCTCGTGGGCCCCCGCCGCCAGGCTCTTGGTGCCGCTGGCCAGGGTGGCCGCGCCCGTACCGAGCGCGGAAGCGGAACCCGTGGCCTCGGCGAGATTGCTGGCTCCCGCCTTGAGGTCGCGGGAGCCAGTCACGAGATCACCGGTCGCAGCGGTGGCCGCCGTGGCCCCGTGCAGCCAGGTTCGGGCTCCGGTCGTCCAGGTGGTGCTGCCCTCGGTGAACCTCGTCGCACCGCTGGCGTACGAGGCGGCGCCGTTGGCCAGCGTGGTGACCCCGTCCGTGAGAGTGTCAACACCGACCGCCAAGGCAGGGGCGCCCGTGGCGGGATCTGCAGCTTGCGCGAGTCCTGCCTGCAATGCGCTGAGGTTCTGAGTCCCTTGGCTCAGCCGGGTGGCCCCGTCGCCCGCGGACGTCACGCCGGTGACGTAGGCGTCCAAGCCCGCCCGCAGCGCCGCCGCGCCGGTGATCAGGTCGCCGGTGCCTGCAGCGAGTTTCGCTGCCCCCGCGGCCAGGTCGTCAGCGCCGACGTTGAGCGTGGCGGCTCCGTCCGTTGCCGTCCGCAGCCCGTCGCGCAGTGCGAACGCGCCATCGGAGGCAGTGGCAAAACCGTCCCGGGCGTCGCCGACTCCGACCAACAGGGTGTCGACCGCTCGCTGCCCTGCGGTTTCGTTCAAGGCCTGCTGCACCTGCAGCATCGCCGTGTGCCCCAGCGTTGAGGCTAGGAACGAGTTGGTGTCGTCGTAGGTGACGGCGAGGTGAGCCGAGCGGGGTTCGTCCTCGCCGAGCGACACGATGTCGTGGGAGAAGCTCGCAGGAATGGTGACTGCGAAGTAGTAGGTGCCGGTGCTCAGGCCAGCCATCGCGGTCGCAGGGTCCACTGGTCTCCACCCGATGGAGGCGTCGTCGACCAGTTCGTCCACCACGTCCTGCCCGTAGTGGACGGGGTCACCGTTGCGCGTGGTCGGGACGTCCTCGTTCACCAGCGCGACCGGCAGGTCGGCCATCCGGGCGGTGGGGTCCCAGAACGCCCAGACGTACATGGCCCCGTACAGCAGCGGGATCAACAGCATGACGGCGAGTGCGGCGCGGGTGATGGGCTGGCGGAAGAAGCGTTTGAGTTCGGTTCCGTGGGAGGTCCAGGCAAACATGAATGCGTCTCTGATCAGGGGGGTCAGTTGGTGGGGAGAGCGACATGGGCAGGGATGGTGTCCCCACGGAGCCGACCCAGTTCGGTGGGGCTGGAGGCGGCGGCGACGACCGTGACGCCCAACTCGCTGAGGTGGCGCAGCGACTGCCACACCTGGCGGCGTCCCGCGGTGTCGTGAAGCTGATCGATGTCATCGACGACGACCAGATCAGGGCGGCCGAGCAGCGCCAGCGCGATCCGCAGTTGCAGGTTGGCGGCTTCGTCCAACTCGTGGACGAGTTGCCTTGCCCTGGGCAGCGGGGAGTCGCCGAACACGTCGCCGCAGACCTCGGCGACCCGCTTGTCGTCCGGGGTGCGCACGATCGTGAACCACGGAGCCAACCACGCTTCCCGTTCGCGGATCGTCGCCGCCACGGTGACCTCCTCGTCAAGGTCGTCCAGACCGGCGATGCCAGTGGCCGCGCTGCGGTGCTGGACGGCTCGAGCCTGCCGCGGCAGCCGGTGGCCCAGGACCTGCAGGTCACTGCCGGGGTTCGGCTTGAGCCGACCAACGAGGGTTAGCAGCAGGGAGGTCTTGCCGGTTCCGCCCTTACCGGTCAGCAGGGTGACGGTGCCCGGCGCGATGCTGAGGTCGAGAGGGCCGTAAATGCGGCCACGCTTGCCGTCCAACTGAAGGCCGTGGGCTTCGATCGCTAGGCCGCGCTCGCCCTCCGGAATCGCGCCACGTATGCGGGGGGCGATCAGGGCGTCGAAGGTGGTGCTCATGGGGTGCTTCGGTTCGTCACACCACCAGACTACTTGTACTGACTGGTCATTACAAAAAGAGTTGCGCGTGCTGGCGCAGGCCCTGCTCAGCCGTTGTGCGGCGATTGCCTCGCTTACCTCACCGGACGGCGAGGCCTCGCCCACGCCGAATGTGGCGTGACAACGCCGAGAACGCCAGGTCGGCCAGCATGCCGACGACGAGGATCACGATCATGTAGGCGAGCAGGCCCGCGGCGTCCCCGAACTCCTGGGCAAACGCGAGCCGGTTCCCCAGACCGACCGCGCCGGGGATCACCACCAGCAATTCGCCGGCCATCAGCGAGCGCCAGGCGAACGCCCAGCCCTGGTTCAGCCCGCCCACATAGGACGGGAGCGCGGCGGGAATCACGATGAAGCGGTACAGGTTCCAGCCCCGCGCCCGCAGCACGTGCCCGAGCCGGAAGTAGGCCGGCGGCACCTGGTCGACGCCGGTGAGCACCCCGTTGGCGATGCTGGGGGCGGCGCCGAGGACGACCACGAACATGATGGCCTGCTCCCCCAGCCCGAGCAGCAGGATCGCGAGCGGGAACCACACCACCGAGGGCATGGTCTGCAGCCCGGTCACCAGGGAGCCGATCGCCGAGCGCAGCAACCTCGAACGTGCCACCGCAAGGCCGATCAGCGTTCCGATCGCCACCGCGAGGCCGAAGCCGGTGACCGCGCGGCTGAGCGTCCGCCCGAGCGACTGCCAGAATTCGGGCGCCGCGCTGATCTCCCCCAGCGCCGAGAAGACAGTGGCTGGCCCCGGCAGCAGGTAGTCCGGACGCCAGCCGCTGAGCACCACGCCTTGCCAGATCCCCACGAAGAGCAGCACCGCCAGCCCGGCCGGCGCGAGGCTGCGTCGTGCCCAGCGCCCCAGTTTCGGGAGCGCGGCCGCAGCCGGCACGGGCTCGCGCTCAGATGTCGAAGTAGTCGGATTCGTCATGCCGGGCCACCTCTTCT
>CAYUWV010000179.1:0-5265 GCA_964448385.1 uncultured Propionibacteriaceae bacterium
CCCATCCGACGCCTCGACAGCATCCCCGATCACCTTGACCTCGACGACGTTCTTGATCGAGCGCAGCGGTCCCACGTCGGGTGTCATGCCAAGGGCCAGCACCACCGTGTCGCACGGCAGTGTCCTAGCCGTGCCGTGCTGCACGACCGACACCGAATCCTCGCTGATCCCGGTGATGGTGGCTTCGACCACCTGTTGGACGCCGTACTGGTCCAAGTGCTTCATCAGGAAGAAGCGGCGCGCAGCGTTCTCCTCCAGAGCCACCGCCGGGAGCTGATCGACGATCGTCACCTGGCGTCCGATGGAGGCCAGGTACAGTGCCGTCTCGCTGCCGATCATCCCGCCGCCAGCGACCACCACGCGAGCACCCACCAGCGCGAGCCCGGTGAGCACGTCGCACGCTTCGACCACGTGCGCCTGTTCGATTCCAGGAATGGGCGGACGCACGTGCTTGGCGCCGGCCGCATAGACCACGACGTCGGGGTTCGCCTCTTCCACGACGTCAGCCGTCACCTCAGAACCCAGGCTGACCGGAACCCCCAGCCGGCCAAGTTCCTCGCCCAGCCAGGTGATGTAGGCCGTCAGTTCCCCCTTGGCCGGCGGGATGGCCCCGACCCGGAAGTTGCCGCCCAGGTGATCCTGCCGTTCGTGCAGCACCACCTCGTGGCCCGCCAGCGTCGCGCCGCGCGCAGCTTCCAACCCGGCTGGTCCGCCACCGACCACGAGCACCTTCTTCTGGGTCTGCGCTGGTTTGATCTCACGGGCGCCTTCAAACCCCAGGGACGGGTTCACCAGGCACCTGATGGGCTGGTTGAGGAACAGGATCGAGATGCAGCCCTGGTTGCAGCCGATGCACTCGCGAATCTGCTCGGGGTGGCCCTCGGCGTACTTGCGCGGCAGGTCCGGGTCGGCCAGCGACGCCCGCCCGAACGAGATCAGGTCGGCCTGTCCGGCCTTGAGGATGTCCTCGGCCACCTGGGGGGTCTTGATCCTCCCCACGACCTGAACCGGAATCGACACGACCTGCTTGACCTCGGCGGCCACGTCCGCCAGCCAGGCATACGGCTGGCCCAGCGGCGGAATGATGGCCCAGGCGCTCTCGTAGGTTCCAGCACTGATGTGCACCATGTCTACCCCGGCGGCCTCCAGTTGCCGACAGATCACCTTCGTTTCGGCCAGATCTCGGCCACCGATCACGTACTCGTCGGCGGAGATGCGGAAGGAGACGACGAAGTCGTCGCCGCACTTCGACCTGATGTCAGCGATGATCGCCAGGGGGAACCGCATCCGGTTGTGCAACGGGCCGCCGTACTCGTCGGTGCGCTTGTTGGAATACCCGGACATGAATTGGGCGATGAGGTAGCCGTGCGCCCCATGCACCTCGACGCCGTCGAAGCCGGCTGCCTTGGCGCGGCGCGCGGTGTCGCCGAACTGCCCGACGATGGTCTCGATCTCGCCTTGGGTCAACGCGTGGGGGACTTCGCCCATGGTCGGGCAGGGCAACGCCGAGGCCGACACCGGCTGGGCACCGATGAGCGCCGACAAGGTTTGGCGGCCACAGTGGTAGATCTGAGCGAAGATCTTGGCACCGGCCGCGTGGACGCGCTCGGTGAGCTCCCGGTGCGGCCCGATCTGTTCGTCCTTCCACAGCCCGGCGCACCAGAAGCCGCGGCCGTGCGGGTCGACGGCGTAGTCCTCGGTGATGATGAGGCCGAAGCCGCCCGCCGCTCGAGCCTCGTGATAGGCGATGAACTGCTCGGTCGGCATGCCGTCGTCATCGCAGTAACAGGTGACCATCGGTGCGACGGCCATTCGGTTCTTGAGTTCGGTGTTCCCCACCTTGAGCGGGGTCAACAGTGTCGCCGACATCGCATCTCCTTCAATGCGGGCGAGAGCGTCGTTGCCTCGCCTCACACGCCCCGAGCTGGGGCCACGAGGCGCCTGCTACGAGGCTACTCCCGTCGGGGTCGCAGGGGGACCCCGACGGTCACCGCAGCTGATGAGCCAACTGCGGCGACCGTGCCTGGGCTCAGGCGGAGCGCCGCGTACCGGTCGACGGACGCCGGTTGCCCCGGTCTCGCCGGCTGGAGAAGCTCGCGGCTGTGGTGGTCGACGGTCGCGGGGCCCGCGACGTCCGAGCCGGCGCAGCTGCGCGAACCTGCGGCGCAGCGCCCCGGCGAACCTGCGGTGCCGGTGCGGCCGCTCGCGAAGCCGCCAGCGGCGCGTCGCTGGGCTGGACGGACGGAGCCACCTCACCAACGAGGGCCAGAACCCGGGCATCACCGGCGTGAACGCTCGCCGGTTCGGCATCGATCTTCGCGGCGCGGGCCAGCGCCTTGAAGTCCCCGCGCTGTTCGGGCAGCACCATGGTGACGACGTCGCCGCCGTGTCCGGCGCGGGCCGTCCGTCCAGAGCGGTGCAGGTAGGCCTTGTGCTCGGCCGGCGGATCGACGTGGACGACCAGTTCGATGTTGTCGACATGGATCCCGCGCGCGGCGATGTCCGTGGCCACCATGACGTTCACGTCACCGGAGGCGAACGCCTCCAACCCGCGTTCGCGGGCGTTCTGCGACAGGTTGCCGTGCAGTTCCACCGCCGGGATCCCGGACGAGGTGAGCTGGCGGGCCAACTTCTTGGCCTGGTGCTTGGTGCGTGTGAACAGCAGCCGCCGGCTGGTTCCCCCCGCCAGCGCCTTCACGACCTCGCCCTTCTGGGCCGCGTCGTGAACCAGGAAGACGTGGTGTTCCATGGCTGTCACGGCAGATTCTGCCGGGTCGACGCTGTGCACCAGCGGCTGGCGCAGGAACTGCGCCACCAGCCGGTCCACGCCCCGATCAAGGGTGGCGGAGAACAGCAACCGCTGGGTGCCGGCGGGCGTCGCCTTGAGAATGCGGGTCACGCCAGGCAGGAAGCCGAGGTCGGCCATGTGGTCGGCCTCGTCCAACACTGTCACCGCGATGGAGTCCAAGGCGATGTGACGCTGCGACATCAGGTCCTCGAGGCGGCCAGGAGTCGCCACGACGATGTCGACGCCGCGGCGCAGGGTTTCCACCTGGCGGTGCTGGCTGACGCCGCCGAAAATGGTCATCACCTGAAGTCCAGCCGCCTTGGCCAGCGGCGCCACGGTTTCGCTGATCTGGGTGGCGAGTTCGCGCGTGGGTGCCAGGACGAGCGCTCGAGGGTGACCGGGACGGGAGCGGCGGGGAATCCCCTCGCCGGAGGGGACCAGGCCAGCCAACCGGGCCACCAGGGGCAGCGCGAAGGCGAGGGTCTTGCCGGAGCCGGTCCGGCCACGTCCGAGCACGTCGCGGCCGACCAGGGTGTCAGGCAGGGTGGCGGTTTGAATCGGGAAGGGAGCGACGATGCCGCTGGCTAGGAGTGGGGCCACGAGCTGCGACGGGACGCCGAGGGCGTCGAAGGTTGCGGGCGTGGTGGTGTGTTGAGACAAGAAGAAACTGCTTTCACAAGAGGTTCACCGCAGGCATCTCCGCTCACTCGTCCTCGGCGGGGATCCGCCGGCAAGGTGGCCGTGCAGTGCGATGTCGGGCCCTGCAATCTGGTGGGACCCTGCACCTAGTGTCCCACACCGGCGACCACGTCGGCGACGTGGCGCTGCCCGCGGCAATTGAAGCAGAAGCGCAGCCGCCGCCAGTGGGCGGGCAGGGCGGGGGAGAGCGACCAGCCGTCGTCGGTGATCCGCAGCCCGGCGAAGCCGAGTACCACCGCCTGCCACAACCCGCCGGCGGAGGCGCCATGGATCCCGTCTGCGGTGTTGCCCCGAAGGTCGAGCAGGTCCGCCCTGGCCGCTCGCAGGAAGTGCTCGTAGGCGCGCTCGGCCGCTCCGGCCCGGCATGCGATCGCGGCGCTGATCGCCGGCCCAAGGCTGGAGCCCTGTTCGTGGTCGGTGCGCGGATCGTAGTAGTGATAGTTGGCGGCCAACTGCTGAGCGGTGAAGAGATCCGGCAGCAAGTAGGCGAGCATCAGGACGTCCGGCTGCTTGACGTTCTGGGTGAGGTTGCAGCCGTCGATGCCGAGCAGTTGCTGCATCGAGAGCCGCCGGGACGGATCACGCAGCACCTCACGGTCGACGTCGATCAAGGCGAAGTAGCCGCGGAACTGTTCCACCAGCCCCGTGGCGGCCTCCAGGGGAAGGTACAGCTGGTCTGCCACGGCGACCCAGCGGGTGCGAGTGGCCTCATCGATCCCGAGGCTCGCCGCCAGCTCGGTTGCCCGCCGCGGCGCCGTCCGCTCCAACCACGAAAGCAGCTGCGCTGCCGTCCGCAGGTGCCAGGCCGCCAGATAGTTGGTGTAGGCGTTGTCGTCGACGTGCTCGTGGTACTCATCCGGTCCGATGACATTCCGCAGGTGGAACTGGCCGTCCGACTCGGCGACGGCTGCCGACGCCCAGAACTGCGCTCCTTCCAGCACGAGTTCTGCGCCCTGGTCGCGCAGGAACACATCATCACCCGTGACCCGCCAGTACTGCATGACGGCGTAGGCCAGGTCGGCGGTGATGTGGATCTCGATGTCGCCCGTCCAGATCCGGACGAAGCCGCTCGGATCGGCGTAGTGGCGCACCCACGTCGGTGTCACCTCGCGTCCGGTGTCGGCACTCTCCCACGGGAACTGCGCCCCCGCGTACCCGTTGGTTGCAGCCTTTTCCCTCGCCCCAGCCAGGCGTCGGCACCGGTAGGAAAGCATGTTGCGGGCCACCTGCGGGTCGGTGAACGTGAAGTGCGGAACCATGAACACCTCGGTGTCCCAGAACACGTGGTGGCGATAGCCATAGCCGGACAGCGTCTTCGCGCCGATGCTGGCGTCGTCGGTGAACCGGGGTGCGGCCACGATCAGCTGGAACTGGTTGTACCGGACGGCGAGCTGCGCCTCGGGGTCGCCCTCGATCTCGACGAAGCTGTCAGCCCAGATGCCCTGCCACACGTCGCTGCTGGCGGCGAGCGACGCCTCCCACCCGGCGGCGTCCAGCGCCGCTGAGACCTGTCGGGCCACCGCCAGCGGACCGGCGAATTCAATGCCGGGGACGACCGCCACGGAGCGGACCAACTCCACCGGTTCGCCGGCCCGCAACGTCAGCCGGTAGTCGACGAAGGGCAGCTCACCAGCGTGGCTGCTGACGGTCTGCGCGGCGACGACGGACAGCCGCGGCCGGACGACAACCGCCAGCGGTATCCCGGTGTGGCGCGTCGTGCTGACCAACTCGAGCGCGCTGGCGGCGCTAGCCTGCTCGGTCAGGCGCCAGTGGGAGTC
>CAYUWV010000180.1:0-5148 GCA_964448385.1 uncultured Propionibacteriaceae bacterium
AGAGCTGGAGCCTTCTAATCTCTAGGTCGCAGGTTCGATTCCTGCCGGGGGCGCTCTGGCTAGGGGTTCTGCATTCACCTCGCCGTCCTGCCCCACTGGTTGCAGGACGTGGCGGCGTGTTGGTCGTCCTGGCCACCAACACGCCGCCACCTGGTGTCGCCAGCGGGTGCCACCACCCGAACCCCAACGGTCAACCGGCCCGGGCCGCAGCCGCGGCGTAGGCGGCCCGAATCCCGGGCACCGGCTGGGGATCCCACGTCGAGCTCATCGCGACCGGCCAGTCGGGACGTTGCCCGGTGAGCGCCCAGGCCGCCTGCCGAGCTGCCCCGTCGGCCACGTACTCGCCGGGAGTGGGCACGTGGACCGGGAGGTCGAAGATCTGCCGGGCCGATTCGGCCACCACCGGGTTCGCTGCCGCGCCCCCGATCAACAGCAATCGGGTCGCGTGCACGCCGAGGCCGGTCAGGGCGTCGAGGCCGGCTGCCAGGCCACACAGCATCCCCTCGAATCCGGCCCGGGCCAGGTTCTCCGCGGTGGTGTTACTGAGGGTCAGCCCGGTCAGAGATGCGGTCGCGTCGGGCAGGTTCGGGGTGCGTTCGCCCTCGAAGTAGGGGACCAGGACGACGCCGTCCGCCCCCGGCTGGGCAGCTCGGGCGAGCTGGGCAAGGCGATCGTGGTCAACGCCCAGAAGGCCCGCGATCGCGTCGAGGACGCGGGCCGCGTTCAAGGTGCACACCAGCGGCAGGAAGCCGCCCGCGGCGTCGGCAAATCCCGCCACTGTCCCGGAGGGATCGGCCGTGGCGGTCCCGGAGGTCGCGAACACGGTGCCGGACGTCCCCAGGGAGACCACGACATCGCCGCGTCGCGCATCGAGGCCCAGTGCCGCAGCAGCGTTGTCGCCAGCTCCAGGTCCGACCACGAGCCCCGGGCCTGCCACCGGCTGGTCGGGGCCAAGGACGCGGGGAAGGATGGCCTCGTGGCCGAGCGCCAGCGCGAAGAGCTCGGTGTCATAGCCACCGTTGGACGACCAGTAGGCCGTGCCCGAGGCGTCCGAACGGTCGGTCACCAACTCGGCCAAGTCGGGCCCGAGAGCAGCCTCGTCGCTGGGTCCGTACCCGCGCAGTCGCCAGGTGAGCCAGTCGTGGGGGAGCGCCACTGCGGCTACCTTCGCCGCGTTCTCGGGCTCGTGGTCGCGCAGCCAGCGCAGTTTGGAGGCGGTGAACGAGGCAACCGGCAGCGATCCGGTGCGGCGCGCGTACTCGTCCGCACCCACCTCCGACACCAGGGCCGCTGCTGCCCCGGCCGAGCGAGTGTCGTTCCACAACAGAGCGGGACGAATCACGCGTCCCCGCGCATCGAGGGCGACCATTCCGTGTTGCTGTCCAGCGATGCTGATCGAGCTCCCGCAGTCCAACCCCCCCACCGCGCTGAGGGCGACCTGCAGGGCATCCCACCAATGGCGGGGGTCGATCTCGGTGCCTGCGGGGTGGGGCGCACGGCCCAGACCCACCAGCTCACCCGATTCGAGGGTGCGGACGACCACCTTGCAGCTCTGCGTGGACGAGTCCACCCCGATCACCCGCGTCATCGCAGCAGCCCCAGTTCGGCCGGAGGGTCGGTCACCCTCACCTGAGTTCCGCATTCGCTGGCCTGGGCGAGGAGGGCGGCCGAAGGCTGCTTCTCGGTGACCAGGGTCATCGTCGAGTCGATGCGGGTGATCTGGGCGAACTGGGTCCGCCCGAACTTCGAGGAGTCGGCCACGATGATGGTGCGCGACGAGGCGTGAATCATCGAGCGGATCATCCCGGCCTCAGGCAGGGATGTGGTGGACAGGATGCCATTGTCGGCAACGCCGCCCACCCCAATGATCGACAGGTCGGCATGGAGGGCGTGGAGTTGACCGTGCTCGTCCGGAAGGGCGATTGGGCCGATCGTCACCAGTGACCGAAGCCGGAATGCGCCGCCCAGCACGTAGACCTCCCGAGCGCCGTGAGAGTACAGCAGCTCAGGCAGCCGGAGGTTGTTGGTCACCACCGTCAGCCCGCGGGTAGCCGCCAGGCTTCGGGCAACC
The DNA here is from genome assembly GCA_964448385.1 of uncultured Propionibacteriaceae bacterium. GTDB lineage: Bacteria > Actinomycetota > Actinomycetes > Propionibacteriales > Propionibacteriaceae > Propionicimonas. The sequence continues at coordinate 2,072 of CAYUWV010000180.1, forward strand.
GCGAGGGTGGTGGTCCCGCCGTTGATGAAGACGGTCTGACCCTCGTCGACCAGTTCGGCCGCTACCTCCCCGATGCGGGCCTTCGCCTCGGAGTGGGCAAGCCGACGCTCGAAGGGGAGGTTGGCGTTGAGTCGCTCCGACTCGGCGAGGATCGCGCCGCCGTGGGTTCGGCTGATCGCCCCGCTGGTGGAGAGGAAGTCGAGGTCGCGACGAATGGTGTCCTCGCTGACGGCGAACTCGAGGCACAGCTCGGTCACCGTGGACTGGCCGCGGTGGCGCAGGAGATCCACGATCTCGGCCCGCCGTCGGGCGGGGAAGTTGGCGACACGAGCCATCGGGCCTCCTTGCGGTCTTTGCGGGAAGCGCTCGTGCTAAACCCGCAACTATCCGACTATAAAGCGCAACTATACGAAAATGTAATGCTGTTTCCCGCAAGAACCATTGACTGGTCTGATGGCGCGTTCCTAGCCTCGAGACATCCCACCTGGGACTCACCCCACCACCCGACGGCCCACCACAGGAGGACAACGATGACCAGAGGGCTCATTCGTTCCTTAGCAGCCACCGCTGCAGCAACGCTCATCCTTGTCGGATGCTCGTCCACCACGACCACTCCCGGAGCATCGACTTCGGGCGGTGCCACGACGGCCGCCGGCGAGGTGACCCTGGAGTTCCAGCAATGGTGGGAACCGGAGATGCCCGCGGGCAAGTTCCGCGCCATCATCGATGACTTCGAGAAGGCAAACCCCGGAATCAAGGTCAAGCTGATCAGCGGACCTTTCGCGTCCACCAAGGAGCAGGTCATCGCCGGCGCCGCTGCCGGGACGATGGCCGACGTGGTCGGCCTGGACGGCGCCTGGGTCAACGACTTCGCCAAGCAGGGCGCCCTGGCCGACCTGACGGCGCTGATGGCGGAAGGCAGCTACGACGACTCTCAGCTTGCCGGCCAGGTCCAGGTGGACGGCAAGACGTACATGATCCCGGTCGCCAACTTCATCTACCCGCTGTTCGTCAACAATGACCTGCTTGCCAAGGCGAAGGTCGACAAGGTGCCCAGCACCCGGACCGAGTTCGCGGACGCGGCCAAGAAGATCGCGGCGCTCGGCAACAACACCGCCGGTTGGGTGCTGCCGCTCTCGCTCGAGGCTCCGAACGGGATCCAAAACGACGTGATGAGCTGGGTCTGGGCCTCGGGCGGAACCATGCTCAAGGACGGCAAGCCCGACGTGACCAACGCCGAGGTGGCCGACGTCGCGACCTACATCAAGGGTCTCTACGACGCGAAGGTCATCGCCTCCGGCGCACTCACGATGAAGGAGCAGGACAAGGTCGAGGAGTTCACCAACGGTCGCGTCGGCATGATGATCGACTCCCTGGCCCACGTGAACCTGATCAAGGAGAAGAACCCTGACCTCAAGTTCAGCGTGGCGGCCATCCCGGCCAAGGACGGTTTCACCGGCAAGCGGGGCATCCCCTACGCATCGTGGGGAATCGGTGTCTCGGACAAGTCCGAGCACAAGGCCGAGGCCTGGAAACTGGTCTCGTACCTGTTGAGCAAGGACGCCAACACCACGCTCAGCGATCTGGCCCACTCGTTCCCTGGCAACACCCAAGCGGTCCCCACCTGGGTGAGCGGCGACGAGAACTTCCAGGCGGCATTCAAGATCTTCCAGGAGGGGTCGATCATCAACGAGTTCACCGGGGCGCCGGTGGCCGACCAGTTGATGCGTGACTTCGACGAAGAGTTCCAGAAGGCGTTGACCGGTAAGCAGGACGTGGCGGCGGCGCTCGCAGCCACCCAGGCCAAGTGGGAGAAGGCGTTTAGCTGATCCCTGGCAAACCTCGCTGGTGGGGGGCGGTTCCACCGCCCCCCACACCGATCCTGGAGGACCGATGACCCCCACCACCCTCACGGCCACCGTGCATCGGCAGCGGAAACGACGCGCCGAACCCACTCCGTACCTCTTCGTCTCGCCCACGGTGCTGCTGCTGGTGGTGCTGATGTTCATTCCGATCGCCATGGTCGTGGGGTATTCGTTCTACGACAACGTGATCATGAAGAGGTCTCCCGAGTTGGTCGGATTGGCCAACTACGCCGAGATTCTCACCGACGACACCTTCTGGGTGGCCGTCCGCAACACCGCAGTTTTCGTCACGGTGAGCGTCGTCGTTCACCTGGTGTTGGGCCTGGTCTTTGCCATGCTGCTCAACTCCGAGTCGATTGGACGTCGAACCAGAACATTTTTCCGGATGATCTACGTGCTGCCCTGGCTTTTCACGGTGGCGATCATCGCGATCTTGTGGCGCCTTTTGCTCAACCCCAACGGGGTGGTCAACTACCTGTTGCAGACCGGAAACCTGATCAACGCGCCGGTCGAATGGCTGGCCGACCCGAACTTCGCCTTGGCGTCGGTCACCTTCATCAATATCTGGTCGGGATACCCCTTCTACATGGTGAGTCTCCTCGCCGGCCTGCAGGGAATCGCCACAGAACTCTATGAAGCCGCCAAGGTCGACGGTGCCAACGCCTGGCAACGCTTCGTCCACATCACCTTGGCTCAGCTGCGGCCCATCCTGATTTCGCTGGCGCTGTTGGATTTCATCTGGACGATTCAACAGTTCGCCCTGATCTGGATGACCACCGGCGGGGGCCCCATCGACAGCACCGAGATGCTCAGCACCTACACCTACAAGCTGGCCTTCGCGTCCTACCAGTTCGCTCAAGCCTCGGCCAGCGCCGTGATCGTGCTGATCGTGTCGCTCGTCCTAGCCGCGGTGTATGTCCGTCACCAGACTGCGAGGGCCTGATGATGACCAAAGACGCTAAGCGCCGCTTGATCGCTGGGTTGACGCTGTTGGCGCTGGTCCCGGGCGCCTTATTCGCCCTGCTCCCGGTCGTGTGGATGCTCTCCAGCTCGTTCAAGTCGAACACCGAGATCTTCGCCCTGCCCCCCAAGCTGGTCACCGATCAGTTCAGCCTGGCGGCCTACACCACCATCTTCACCGACCCGGCGACAGTCCGGGTCTTCCTGAACTCGTACCTGGTCGCGACCGTGGTCACGATCCTCACCCTGATC
>CAYUWV010000181.1:0-2193 GCA_964448385.1 uncultured Propionibacteriaceae bacterium
CGCTCCCCCTTCGTCCAGAAGGTGCTCGCGCTCGCGGACTGGGTGGGCACCGGGCGGGAGGTGACCGCCACGGAGGTGCTCCGGCCGGCGGTCGCCCGGGAAGCGTATACAGCGCTGGACTTGTGGGCCTGGGAGCGCACGTGGGCCCGCGCCGGCGGGCTAGACACGCCGGACGATCCGCACATCCACGAGCTGATGGCCACGGTGTCCCTGTCAACGTGGCGAACCGCCGCCGACTGTCTGCCACTGGACCGGTTGTGGCTGCCCGCCGCGACCGTGGGGCTCATCAACATCGGTAAGCGACGAGCGACCAAGGACCCGCAGGCGGTGCCCACCACCGACGCAGATTGGGTGGAGTTCGGCCTGCGTTTGCTGCTGTCCCTGGCTCACCGAGCCAGGGCCGTGAGCGCCTTCGACCCGCTTCCGGGCGTGCTGTTCGCCATCTCCGCTCGGTTTGGCCAGCCGTGCACGGAAGCGGACCTGTGTGAGTGGTGGTGGAACAGTCCGGCGAACACGCTCGCAGCAGCGCTGGCGGGAAACCCGCATGCGCGCGGGGTCAGCGACCGTGAGCTCGGGGGGTGCCTCGCCATGTTCGAAGACTGCGGGCTGTGGATCAGGCGCGGCAAGCAACTGGTCGGCACCGACTTCGGTTGGGACGTCAACCTGATGCTCGTCAACGCTCTCGGCGATGGCATCTTCGAGGGTTTCGGAGACTGAACCCCGAGTGGCCGTAGGGACCCAGCGGCCGCTGGAGCAGGGCCAGAGTCTGGACGCTTCGGAACGGTCGGGATCGCGGCCTTCTCGTCAACCCTCGAAGTAGATGCTGCCCCCGATGAACTCCCGGATCAAAGAGTTGAAGGGAACCTTCGAGGTGTCGATGGGCTCGAAGAAGGTGAGCAGGTTCAGCAGCCGGTCGCGCGTCTCCCGGAACTGGCTCTCGTCACCGATCCGGGCCAGAGCGGCCTCGGCCGCCGGACGCAGCGCGTTCAACTCGTAGACCATGCTGGTGTTGAACATCACGTCCGCATCCTCCTGGAAGCGGAAGATGTACTCGTACTCCCCTCGCCGCACACCAGCCCACTGCCCGAGGGTCTGCTCCGGCGAGATACCCCTGGTCCGGTCATCACGCACGAGGCGGCGGATCAGCCGGATCTCCGTGGTCGGAACGCGGTTGACCAGGTCGATGTTCAGCCCGCTGAGGGCGCTGATGTAGATCTTGAACAGCTGGTTGCGGTGCACGTCGCCGACGAGTTCGGGGTTCAGCGCGTGAATGCCTTCGATGACCAAGACCTCGCGCGGGCCCACCTGCAGCACGGCGTGTTCGTTGGTGCGGCGTCCGCTGACGAAGTCAAAGGTTGGAACCTCGACGGGGTCCCCCTCGACGAGTTGCCGGATGTGAGCCTGGAGCAGCGGCAGGTCGAGCGCCTGCAGAACGTCGAAGTCGAGCTTGCCGTCGGCGTCCTTCGGAGTCTGGTCACGGTCGAGGAAGTAGTTGTCCAGAGACAGCGGCACGGGCTTGAAACCGTTGACGAACAGCTGAGTGTTAAGCCGTCGCAGAAAGGAGGTCTTGCCTGAGGAGGAGGGTCCCGCGATCAGCAGGACGCGCAAAGCCCGTTGTTGGGCCAGGATCGAGTCGGCGATGCCGGAGATCTTCTTCTCGTGCAGCGCCTCGGCGATGGCGATCAGTTCCAGGTGCCGACCCGACTGGATGAAGGAGTTGACGTCGGCCACCACCTCGATGCCGACCCGGTCCAGCCAGCGGTGGTTCTCGTCGTAGGTCGCCTGGAGCTTCACCGGCGGGATCACCGGGACCCCGTCGCCCTTGTTGATGTCGCCGAAGTCGACGATGAAGCCGTCGGAGAACGGGATCAGGGTGAACGGCTCCACCTCAGAGGGCTTGGTCAGCGCCGGGTACAGCGCCCGCACCTCGTAGCCCTCGACGTCGTACACGTAGAGGCCGCGTTCGCGTCCCAGGAGTTGGACGGGCTCGTCCCGCTCCACCCACTCCCGCAGGCGCTCCCGGATCTGGCGCACTTCCCTGGTGGACAACACCGAGCCGTCCAGGTTGCAGAAGACGCCCTCCAGGATCGAATACGAGGTCTTGAGCTTCTCCTCCGGGAACAGGTCGTGGACGACCTTGATCAGGCCCAGCTTCACTGTTTGGCGCCCCTGGCGCAGATGCGTTTCCCGCAT
>CAYUWV010000181.1:2293-5142 GCA_964448385.1 uncultured Propionibacteriaceae bacterium
TGATCAGGCCCAGCTTCACTGTTTGGCGCCCCTGGCGCAGATGCGTTTCCCGCATGGACCGTCTCTCTCACGAGTCTCGGATCATTCGAGCCTAGTCGCATCGGCCTTGCGGGGACGTCGGGGCGGGTGATCTCGCGATCGGCAACTTCCCGTTGGGGAGTGGGACGACGGCGAGGTCGATCGTCGCAAGATCGAGACACTTACTGTAACAGTGTTACAGTAGAAGCCATGTTCTCAGCGGAGGTCGACCGAGCCCTGACTCTGCCCCCTGACAAGGTCGCGGCACGGCTCCTGCAGATCCCTGAGGGACAGTGGTACGAACGCAAGTCCGGACGCATCAAGGCGAGGGATCTCGCCACACCGTTGGTCGCCTTCGCAAATGCCGAGGGTGGAACGGTCGTCGTGGGCCTCAGCGACGGCGAGGTGGATGGCGTTAGCCCTGCCCGCACGAACGAGATTCGGCAGGCCGCGCACGACTTCACCCATCCCCCAGTACGGATGCACACCGCGGAGTTCCACGTCCCCGGGACGAACAAGACACTCCTGGTGCTGAGCATCGCGCCCGGCGAACAGGTCCACGAGGCCGTGAGAGGTGAGTGCTACCTTCGGGTCGGCGACGAGTCGAGGCGCTTGACCTTCGCTCAGCGCCAGGAACTCGAGTTCGATCGCGGTCGGGCGCCTTTCGATGGCACGGCTGTGGACGCCACGCCGTCCGATCTCGATCCGGACCAGGTCGCCGCGTACCAACACGCGATCGGCTCCACGGCGCCCGCGCTGATGCTCCGGGCCCGAAATCTCCTGACCCGGGACGGTCGGCTGACCGTCGCCGGCTACCTGCTCTTCGCAGCGACTCCGCAGGAACTCTTCCCCAACGCGCACGTCCGGGTGCTCAAGTACACCGACACCGAGCGCGGCAGCGGAAGCAGCTTGACCCTGGCTGACGACGGCGACATCCGCTGTGAGGGGTCCATCCCCGAGCAGATCATGCATGCGGCCAACGTCGTCGACGCCATGATTCCGAAACGGCGTTCCCTGACCGAAACCGGACGGTTCGCTGGCATCCCGATCATCCCGCGCGATGCCTGGCTGGAGGGCTTGGTGAACGCAGTCGTGCACCGGTCCTACAGCATGGCCGGCGATCACGTCCGGGTGGAGATCTTCCCGGACCGGATCGAGATCACCAGCCCTGGCAGGTTCCCTGGACTCGCCGACCCGGTCAGCCCGCTTTCCATCAGCCGACACGCGCGCAATCCACGGATTGCTCGCGTCTGCGCCGATCTAGGCATCACCCAGGAATTGGGCGAAGGCATCCGTCGCATGTTCACCGAGATGCGACGCCGGGGACTCAGTGACCCGCTCTACACCCAGACTCCGGCAGCCGTGCGCCTCGCCCTCACCTCAGCGGACGCGGTCCCGGCCGAGATCCGGGCAACCCTGCCCAGGGGCGCTCTGGGAGTTCTCGATCAGCTGCGAGCAGTCGGGCGGCCGCTAGGAACCGGGCAGATCGCTGAGCTCGTGGGCGTCGCCAGACCCACAGCGGGGAGGCATCTTCAAGCACTCCGGGATGCCGACCTTGTGATCTGGGAGGGCGAATCCCCCAAGGATCCGCGAGCTACCTGGAAGGTGCGCTGAAAGTACCTGCTGATCGGGCTGCCTACTGTCAAACTCCTACTGCAACAGCGTCTTGCAGTAGTTGACAGTAGAGCGGGACGGATCATGCTGGCCGGCCGAGACTCAGTAGGGAACGACGGACATCCAGCCTGAAGCTGGCATGCTCGGGCTGTGGCGAATGAGAACGGCTTGACAGAGGGGCTCTACGAGTCCGTCGTGAGCAGACGGCTCCTTGAACGCCTGAGCAGTCGGCAAGACCTTCTCCCGCAGATCGCAGGCGTCGACGAGGCCGATCAGCCCCACGTCCTAGCCGGACACGTCGCGGAAGCCGTCCTCCGGGGCCTTCGTTCCCGCCGCCGTCCCGAAGACCGCGTGGCACTCATTGGACAGATCCTTGACCTCCTTGAGGAGCCCGGCCAGGCCCCGATCGGCGGCATCAAGCAATTGCTCAGCCTCACCACCGCGGCGGGCCCGGGCGTAACACGAATCAACACCTCTCGCCGCCCTTCGACTCCGCTGTCGGACGCCGCCCTCCTCACCAATGCCCCCGGGGAGCCAGGCATGGGCTCCGAGTTGCGCGCCGAGCTTGCCACCTGTGACGAGGTTGATCTGCTGTGCGCATTCGTCATGTGGCCCGGAATCCGGGTTCTAGAGTCTGAGTTGCACCATGCACGTGAGCGAGGAGTCCCGTTCCGCATCGTTACGACGACCTACCTGGGTGGTACCGAGCGGCAGGCGCTCGACCGACTGGCCCGCGACTATGGCGCCGAGATCCGCGTCCAGTACGACGCCCGCCGAGCCCGTCTCCACGCCAAAGCCTGGTTGTTCCGGCGGAAGTCGGGCTTCGACACTGCCTACGTCGGTTCCTCGAACCTGTCCCGCGCCGCTCTCCTGGACGGGATCGAGTGGAATGTGCGCCTGTCTCGAGTGGCGACCCCCGCCCTGCTCGACAAGTTCCTGGCCACGTTCGACACCTACTGGAATGCCGACTCCTTCGGCACCTATGACCCCGACCAGGACCGTGACCGCCTCGATGACGCCCTCGCCGAAGCGAGAGGAGAGCGACGCCAGTCTGCGGTCGTCACGATCTCGGGGTTGGAGGTTCGCCCTTACCCGTACCAGCAGGCGATCCTGGACGCACTGGCCTCCGAGCGCGAGAACCACGAGCGACACCGCAATCTCATCGTCGCCGCCACCGGCACGGGCAAGACGGTCATCGCTGCCCTCGACTACCGCAA
>CAYUWV010000182.1:0-5141 GCA_964448385.1 uncultured Propionibacteriaceae bacterium
GCGTATTCGATCGAGACCCGCCGCCCGGTCTCCCGGAAGTAGTCATAGGCAGCGTCCACGACGTCGCCGACGTTCCAGCGGGTGTTGACCGGGCATAGCTCGTCGCGCAATTCGTCGTCCGGGGCATGCAGGCTGACCGCCAGGGTGACCGGCAGGCCCTCCCCGGTGAGCTGGCGGATCCGAGGCACCAGGCCGACGGTCGACAGCGTCACCCCTCGTGCGGAGATTCCGAGGCCTTCAGGCGTGGGGGACGTGATGGCACGGATGGCCGCCAGGACAGCCTTGTAGTTGGCCATCGGCTCGCCCATGCCCATGAAGACGATGTTGTTCAGGTGCCCTGGCCCGCCAGGGATGGCGGAGTCGCGCAGGCGGCGGGCGGCGTCGACGACCTGGAGCACGATCTCGGCGGCGCTCAGGTTCCGCTGCAAGCCGCCCTGTCCGGTCGCGCAGAAGGGGCAGGCCATACCGCAGCCGGCCTGGGACGAGATGCAGACGGTGGCCCGTTCCCGTCCCCGGCCGCTGGCGCGCAGCCCGGGGACGCCATAACGCATCAGGACCGACTCGACCAGCGAACCGTCGAACAGTCGCCGCAGGGTCTTCACCGTGGTGCCCGCGTCCGCCTGCTGGTCTCGCACCGGCGTCAACAGCGGTGGCATGAACCGCTCCGCGAGGATGGCACGCTCAGCGTTGGGGATGTCGGTCCACTCCCCCGGGTCGAGGCTCAGGCGGCCGAACACGTGCCGATCGAGCTGGTCGCGCCGGAACCGGGGCATCCCCAGTTCCTCGATCGCAGCGGCTCGCTGGTCGGCGTTCAGGTCTATCCAGTGGACGGGGGGTTTGCCGCGGCGTGGCGCCTGCATGACCAGCGGCACCGTGCGTCCGGACTGCGCGTGCGCGACGAGATCGGCATAGGCGGACACTTCTTGGGGGCTCAGGGAATCGCTCATGCCACCCCGAACAAGGTGAACAACAGCCAAGCTGCCGGCGCCGCGACCAGGGTCGAGTCCAGCCGATCCATGACGCCGCCGTGACCGGGCAGGAAGGACGACATGTCCTTGATGCCGACGTCGCGCTTCACCAACGACTCGACCAGGTCGCCGGTGGTTCCGAACAGCACGACGACCAACGCGAGCAGCAAGCCGAACCACCACGGTTCTCCGATGACCAGGACGGACATCAGGATGCCGACCAGGCTGGCAAGCAGCACCGATCCGGCCAAGCCTTCCCAGGTCTTCTTGGGGCTGATGGTCGGAGCCATGGGATGCTTGCCCAGCGTGGCGCCCATGGCGTACCCACCCGTGTCGCTGCCGGTGATGCAGAGGAACACCGTGACCACCTTGGACGTGCCGTGGGGCATCGCCAGGACCAAGCCGATGAACGAGGCCAACAGCGGGATGTAGCTGATGATGAAAAGGCTGGCGGCCGCATCCTTGACGTACCCGTCGGCCCCGCCGGGCATGCGCCACATCAGCGCCAACAACACGGTGGCGGCCAGGAAGCCCAGGAGTACCGAATGCCAGGGGATCGTCGTGACGGGTTGGAGTATCGCTGCGGCGTACGAGCCCCCGACGATCGCGATGTTCCCGATCACGATGGGGGCGATCGCGGAGTTCATGCCGATCCGACGCAGGGCGTGGTGCAGCTCGATCGCGCCGAGGCACGTCAACACGACGATCAACAGGATGAAGCCGGCGTGCCAGTACATCAAGGTGAGCACCACGATGGCGAGCAGCAGGAGGCCGACTGCCACCGCGGCCGGCAGGTCCCTGCCAGCCCTGGATGGTCGGCGCTGCGGGGCCGGCGGTGCAGAGGTCATCAGACCTCCATCAGTTCCGCCTCTTTGGCCTTCAGCAGCTCGTCGATCTGTTCCACATGCTTCTTGGTCAGGGCGTCGAACTGCTTCTCGGCGCCGCGCGCGTCGTCCTCGCCGACCGCCTTGTCCTTGACCAGCTTGTGGACCGCTTCGATGCCGTGGCGCCGAATGTTGCGGACGGCGACCCGCGCCTCTTCAGCCTTGTGACGGGCGACCTTGATGTACTCCCTGCGGCGCTCCTCGGTCAGCTGCGGCAGGACCAGCCGGATCAGGTTGCCATCGTTAGCGGGATTCACGCCCAAATCAGAATCGCGGATGGCCTTCTCGATGCCATGCATGGCTCCCCGGTCGAACGGAGTGATGAGCACGGTGCGCGCTTCGGGAACCTGGAAGGTGGCGAGCTGCTGAAGTGGCGTGGGCGCACCGTAGTAGTCGACGAGCAGCTTGCTGAACATCGCCGGGTGAGCCCGTCCGGTCCGGATCGCGGCGAATTCTTCGCGGGCATGCTCGACGGCGCCGACCATCTTGTGTTCGGCGTCCTTGATGATGTCGGGGATCACGGCGTGGCGTCCTTCCAGTCAGTTGTCTCGGTACGACTACGCGTGGAGCGTCGTCCCGATCTTCTCACCTGCGACCACCCGCGCGATGTTCCCCTCGACACCCAGGTCGAAGAACACCATCGGAAGCTTGTGCTCCCGCGCGAGGCTCACCGCGGTCGCGTCGGCGACTTTGAGGTCACGGGCAAGGAAGTCGTCGTAGGTGAGGTGATCGAACTTGGTGGCGTTGGGGTTCGTCCGCGGATCGGAGTCATAGACGCCGTCGGTGCCCTGCTTGGCCATCAGGAGCACTTCGGCCCCCACCTCAAGGGCTCGCTGCGCGGCGACGGTATCGGTCGAGAAGTAGGGCATCCCCGAGCCGGCCCCGAAGATGACCACCCGGCCCTTCTCGAGGTGCCGCTGGGCGCGGCGGGGGATGTACGGCTCGGCGACCTGCCCCATGGCGATCGCGGTCTGCACCCGGGTGGGGACCCCGGCCTTCTCGCAGAAGTCCTGCAGCGCCAGGCAGTTCATCACGGTCCCCAGCATGCCCATGTAGTCGGCGCGTGCCCGATCCATGCCGCGGTTCTGCAGCTCGGCGCCACGGAAGAAGTTGCCACCGCCGGTGACGATGGCGACTTCTACTCCGTTGGCGACGACCTCTGCGATCTGGGCGGCGATACTGGCCACCACATCAGGATCGACACCGATGGCGCCACCCCCGAACGCCTCTCCGGACAGTTTCAGCAGGACTCGGCGATAGGGGCTGGCCACGGGGTCTCCTTCAGTCTCGGTTCGAACTCTGGCTCAGGCTCCGGCGGCGAAGCGCACGAACCGCTTCACCGTGACCCCGTTCCGCTTGAGCAGCTGACCGACGGTGAGCTTGTCGTCGGAGACGCTGGCCTGGTCAACCAGGACGACCTCCTTGTAGAAGCCGTTGAGGCGGCCTTCGACGATCCGGGGGATGATCGCATCAGGCTTACCCTCTTCCTTGGCGGTCAACTCGGCGACGCGACGCTCGTTGGCCAGCACGTCGGCCGGGATCTCCTCGCGCGTGACGTAGCCCGGCCGCATGGCCGCGATCTGCATCGCGATACCACGGACGAACTCCGGCTCACCACCGTCGTACTCGATCATCACCGCGACCTGCGGCGGCAGGTCGGAGGAGCGCTTGTGCAGGTAGATGCTGACGGAGCCCGCGTAACTGGCGGCGTTGGCCAGCTCGAGCTTCTCCCCGATCTTGGCGCTCAACTCGGCAACCGCCTCAGCCGCCGTCTTGCCCGAGGGCAGCACGACCGCGTTGGCGGCTTCGACACCATGGGCGCCGGCGGCCGCGACGGCTTCGGCGATCGACTGCGCCAACGCCATGAACTCGTCGTTCTTGGCCACGAAGTCGGTCTCCGCCGCCAACTGGATCACCGCGGAACCCGCCGAGGCAACCAGCCCGTTGCTGGCCTCCCGGTCGGAGCGGTTGGCCATCTTGGCCGCACCAGTCACCCGCAGGATCTCGATGGCGGCGTCGAAGTCGCCTTCGGCCTCGGTGAGCGCCTTCTTGGCGTCCATCATTCCTGCGCCCGTGGCATCACGGAGCTTCTTCACATCAGCAGCGGTAATCGTTGCCATCTCTACGTCTTGTCCTTCGTTGAAGTGTGGGTGATTACTTGGCTTCGTCGGCGACCGGGGCAGCAGCCTCGGCAACCGGCTCGGCGACGGCTTCAGCAACCGGCTCGGCGACGGCTTCAGCAACCGGCTCGGCGACGGCTTCAGCAACCGGCTCGGCCGCGGCTTCAGCAACCGGCTCGGCCCCGGCTTCGGCAACCGGTTCGACAGGAGCGGTGGCGGCACCGGCGAGCAGATCGCGCTCCCAATCGGGCATCGGCTCTGCCTCTTCACCGGTGACGGCGCCTGCGGAGCGAGACAGCAGGCCTTCGGCCACGGCGTCCGCCACAACCCTGGTCAGCAGCGCGACCGAGCGGATCGCGTCGTCGTTGCCCGGGATGGCGAAGTCGACCTCGTCGGGATCACAGTTGGTGTCGAGGATGCCGATGATCGGGATCTTCAGCTTGCGGGCCTCGTCGATGGCGAGGTGCTCCTTCTTGGTGTCAACCACCCAGATGGCCTGCGGCACGCGGCCCATGTCGCGGATGCCGCCCAGGGTTTTGGCGAGCTTCTCCATCTTGCGCTTCTGCTGCAGCAGTTCCTTCTTGGTCAGCCCAGACGAGGCGACGTCGTCGTAGTTGAGCCCCTCGAGTTCCTTCATCTTCGAGATGCGCTTGCTGATCGTGCCGAAGTTCGTGAGCATGCCACCCAACCAGCGCTGGTTGACGAAGGGCATCCCGACCCGAGTCGCCTGCTCGGCGATGGCCTCCTGGGCCTGCTTCTTGGTGCCGACGAACAGGACCTGGCCGCCCTTGGCGACGGTCTCCTTGACAAAGGCGTACGCGGCGTCGATGTACGACAGCGACTGCTGCAGGTCGATGATGTAGATGCCGTTGCGCTCGGCGAAGATGAACCGCTTCATCTTCGGGTTCCAGCGACGGGTTTGATGCCCGAAGTGGACTCCGCTGTCGAGCAATTGGCGTGTGGTAACGACGGCCATAGCCGTTCCTTTCTACGCAGGTCGGGACGTGCCCAACCCGCTTGGGTTGCCGGAGTCGAGCTTTTCGACTCCCCTGATGCAGTCGCCTACTGACCACCCTGGTGTGGGACCTCGGGGTTCGGCCCGCCTGCTGGCGGAAAGACTGCATGCGAAGTCGACCCAGATCGGCTGGGTCGCTGGGGTGAGTGTACGT
>CAYUWV010000183.1:0-5117 GCA_964448385.1 uncultured Propionibacteriaceae bacterium
GCGCTCGCCCTCGGCGGCTGTGCGACCCCACCGCCCACCACGACCGCCGCGGCGACCCCGGGAGCATCGTCGGTGGCTGCTGTCGACTACACCGCCTGCATGGTGTCGGACGCAGGTGGCTTTGACGACAAATCGTTCAACCAGACCGCTTACAAGGGTCTGGCCGACGCCAAGGCGCAACTGGGAGTCAAGACCAACGAGATCCAGTCCACCGATGCCAAGGACTACGCCGCCAACGTGCAGGCGATGGTCAAGGCCGACTGTGACCTGATCGTGACCGTCGGCTTCGCCCTTGGCGATGCGACCGTGGCCGCAGCGAAGGCGAACCCCAACGTGGACTTCGCGATCGTCGATGCCAGCCCCGATACCAAGCTCGACAACCTGAAGCCGCTGGTGTTCAACACCGCGCAGGCCGCCTTCCAGTCCGGCTACCTGGCTGCAGCCCTCAGTGCCACCGGCAAGGTGGGCACGTTCGGTGGTGCTCCGTATCCGACAGTGACGATCTTCATGGACGGCTTCGCCCAGGGCGTCGCGTACTTCAACAAGGCGAAGGGCAAGTCCGTCCAGGTGCTCGGCTGGAATGCGGCGAAGCAGGACGGTTCCTTCATCCCCGGCAACAACCCCTTCGGTGACGTTGCCGGTGGCAAGCAGCAGGCCACCAACCTCGTCGCCCAGGGTGCCGACATCCTGCTCCCGGTCGCCGGTCCTTCCGGTGAGGGCGCCCTGCAGGTCGCGAAGGCCAGCGGCGGCAAGGTCGCTGCGATCTGGGTCGACACCGACGGTTGCGTGAGCGCCGCCGACTACTGCCCGATCATCCCGACCTCGGTCGAGAAGGGCATGGACGTGGCGGTCTTCGAAGCCATCAAGGCCGGCGTGGCGAAGACGTTCACGTCCGATCCCTACATCGGCTCGCTCGAAAACGGCGGCGTCAAGATCTCCCCGTTCCACGAGTGGGAGCCCAAGGTGACCGCGGAGACCCGCAGCGAGCTGGACAAGATCAAGGCCGACATCATCTCCGGTGCGATCACGATCGAATCCAAGGCGCAGCCCAAGTAACACGGCTCGGCCGCAAGGATGCTGGGGGGAGGCCGTCGGCCTCCCCCCAGCCACTTGCCACCCGTGACCGGTTGAGCCATTGTGGGGCTGACAGGAAGGACACCGTTGTGCCACAGACCGCCGCGGACCGGTCGTCGGACGCTTCGCCCCGCGGGCTCAGCCTGCGTGGGATCACCAAATGCTTTGGGAGTTTCGTCGCCAACGATGCGGTTGACTTGGATGTCAGGCCAGGAGAGATCCACTGCCTGCTCGGTGAGAACGGGGCCGGCAAGTCGACGCTGATGAACGTCCTATACGGGCTCTACGCCCCGGACGGCGGCGAGATCGTCATCGATGGACAAGCCCAGCACTTCGCCAACCCGAAACAGGCCATGGCCGCCGGCATCGGCATGGTTCACCAGCACTTCATGCTGGTCCAGGTCTTCACGGTGGCCGAGAACGTTGTGCTGGGACGCGAGCAGGGGTCGGCCGGCAGCCTCGACATGAAGGCCGCCCGCAGCCGCGTGAAGGAACTGTCGGCCCGCTACAACCTCCCGCTCGATCCCGACGCCCTGATCGAGGACTTGCCGGTCGGCGTCCAGCAGCGGGTCGAGATCATCAAGGCGCTCGCCAACGATGCCGAATACCTCATCTTCGACGAACCCACCGCCGTCCTGACCCCGCAGGAGATCGACGAACTGATGGCCGTGATGACCTCGCTGCGCGACGAGGGCAAGGCCATCGTCTTCATCACGCACAAACTCAGGGAAGTCCGGGCGATTGCCGATCGGATCACGGTGATCCGGCGCGGCAGGATCGTCGGGCACGCCGAGCCGGGCACCAGCGAAGCCCAACTCGCCGAGTTGATGGTGGGCCGAGCCGTCAGCCTCACCGTTGACAAGGAGCCTGCGACGGCCGGAAAGCCGCGCTTGCGAGTCAGGGACCTCACCATCAGCAATCCGGCCGGCGCGGTGGTCGTGGACAAGGTCAGCTTCGACGTCAACGCCGGAGAAATCCTGTGCGTGGCCGGCGTCCAGGGTAACGGCCAGAGCGAGCTGGCAGAGGCGCTGCTCGGAGTCATCGACGTGGCATCCGGCACCGTGACCCTCGACGGCGTGGAAGTCCAGTCGCTGAAACCCAGGCAGACCATCGCCGCCGGCTTGGGCTACGTTCCCGAAGATCGGCAGCACGACGGCTTCATCGGCTCCTTCACGATCGCGGAGAACCTGGTACTGAACCAGTACGACCGGGCCCCCTTCGCCAAGGGAGTGTCCCTGGATCTGGCGGCGATCGGCGAATTCGCCGAGTCCCGCAGGGTCGAGTTCGACATTCGCACCCCCGACGTCAGCAACCTCGGTTCGTCGTTGTCGGGCGGCAACGCCCAGAAGGTCGTGCTGGCCAGAGAGCTTTCCCGTCCGCTGTCCTTGCTGGTAGCCAGCCAACCGACGCGTGGCGTGGACGTCGGCGCGATCGAGTTCCTGCACAAGCGGATCGTCGCCGAGCGCGACACCGGCACCGCAGTACTGCTGGTCTCCACCGAACTGGAAGAGGTGGAGGCCCTCGCCGACCGCGTCCTGGTGATGTACCGCGGTCGGATCGTCGGCATCGTCGGGCCTGACACGCCTCGTGACGTGCTCGGGCTGATGATGGCCGGGGTCCCCTACGAGGAGGCTGCCGCCCCCCGTGAGCAGGAGGTCTCGTCGTGAGCGAACCCGTCCCCTCTGTCACCGGGGCCCCCCTGGAGACACCCTCCGGAAAGCCGAAGGCCACTCTGCACCCCCGGTGGCGCGAGTTCGGCACCACCGTCGCCGCGGTGTTCCTCGCGCTGGTGGTGGGCGCGCTACTGATGGTGTTCTCTGACCCTGCGGTGGCGTCGCAGTTCGCCTACCTCTTCTCAGCGCCCGCGCTCCCCTTGGGAGCTGCCTGGACCAAGGTGTCAACGGCGTACAGCGCCCTGTTCATCGGGGCGGTCGGCAGTCCGGCGGCCCTCGTGGAGACCGCTGCCCAGTCCGCGGCGCTGATCTGTGCCGGTCTCGGCGTGGGGCTCGCTTTTCGCGCCGGACTGTTCAACATCGGCGCTCAGGGTCAGGCTATCTGGGGCGCGACCATCGCGGCCTGGATCGGTTTCACCTTCGAGCTGCCCTACGGCATCCACATGATCGTGGCCGTGTTGGGCGGCATGCTGGGTGGCGCGATCTGGGGTGGCATCGCCGGGTGGCTGAAGGCTCAGGCGGGTGCCCACGAGGTGATCGTGACGATCATGCTCAACTACATCGCCGCCGGCATGATGGCCTGGCTGCTCACCACCACGGCCTTCCAGCGACCCGGTCGCACGGATCCGATCTCTCCCGAGGTGTCCCCGACCGCGGCGCTTCCCAGCCTGTTCTTCGGCCGCTTCCACCTGGGGTTCCTGCTGGCGTTGGTCGCCGCAGCGGGCGTCTGGTGGCTGCTGGAGCGTTCGACGATCGGTTTCGAGATTCGGGCTGTGGGGGCCAACGCGTCCGCGGCAGCCACCGCGGGGATGAGTGTGTCCCGCACCACCATCACCACGATGACCCTGGCGGGCGCCCTGGCCGGACTGGCGGGGCTGATGAGCACGTTGGCCCCAGGATCCGGCTTCGATCCGGTTCCGGTCCCGCTGACCATCGGCATTGTCGGGACGGTCGGCTTCGATGCCATCACGGTTGCCCTGCTCGGCCGCTCGCGTCCGCTGGGGATCGTGTTCGCAGGCTTGCTGTTCGGCGCCCTGCACGCTGGCGGGCTGGCCATGCAATCGCTGGCGAAAACCCCATTCACCTTGACCACCGTCCTGCAGGCGCTGATCGTGTTGTTCGTGGCCGCACCAGCCCTGGTGAGCACGTTGCTGCCGTTCCTGAAGCCACGCAAGGAACCAGCCCTCACCGCCGGTGTTGCCGCAGGAGCGTCGAAATGAGCACCACGACCACGCAGACCGCCGTCCCCGAGGCACCCCTCTCGGCCAACGTGCACTATGTCGAATCGGCGCAGAAACGCCGCAGCCGCCTCTCCATCGGGGCACTCATCGTGGCCGCGGGCGTGCTGTTGCTGTACCTCGCGCTGTCCACCAGCGGGCAGGCCTTGTTCGCCCTGTCGAATGCCTTCGACGAGGTGCAGCTGCCGACGATCAGTGTCCCCGGCCTCCCTGTGGTCGTCACCATGGCGGTGCTCTGCCTGCTGGCCGGCGCCGGCTTCCTGTCCGGTCGGCTTCGCAATCGGATGCCGGCATTGGCCGGCGTCGTCGGGGGCGTCGCCTTCCTGATCGGGTTCTTGACCTGGGGGGCAGCGGGGCGCGACCTCCCCTTCCCGGTCAGCAACCAGCTCGCCGGCACACTGTCAGTGGCGACGCCGCTGATTCTGGGCGCCTTGGCGGGCATCCTGTGTGAACGCTCGGGCGTCGTCAACGTGGCGATCGAGGGCCAGTTCCTGGCTGCGGCGTTCAGTGCGGCCGTCGTCGGCTCGATCACCCGATCGATTCCGATCGCGCTGATCTCGGCGATGCTGACCGGAGTGGTGATGAGCGCCCTGCTGGCGCTGTTCTCGATCAAGTACTTGGTCGACCAGGTGGTGCTGGGTGTCGTGCTCAACCTGCTGGCCTCGGGCCTGACCGGGTTCCTGTTCGATCAATTGGTGCAGCCCAACTCGTCCACCCTGAACCGATCGCCGATCATGGAGCCGATCCCGATCCCGCTGCTCGCCGACATCCCCTTCTTCGGCCCGATCTTCTTCAACCAGACGATCCTGGCCTACCTGGCTGCGATCTCCGTCGTGGTGGTGTGGTCCCTGCTGTTCCGCACGAAGTGGGGGCTGCGGGTGCGGGCGGTGGGGGAGCACCCGAAGGCTGCCGATACCGTCGGCATCAACGTCTTTGCGATCCGGTGGTCGGCGGTACTCTCCGCCGGGCTGTTCGCCGGCCTCGGCGGCGCCTTCTTCACGATTGGCTCCACGGGGGCCTTCGTCAAGGACATGACGGTGGGCAACGGGTTCATCGCCCTAGCTGCCCTGATCATGGGGCGCTGGCACCCAGTCTGGGCGACCGTGATGGCGCTGTTCTTCGGGTTCGTGAC
>CAYUWV010000184.1:0-1502 GCA_964448385.1 uncultured Propionibacteriaceae bacterium
GGTCAGCCGCGTGCCCGCACCGTCGCGAGGAGGTCGCCAACCGCCGCGAAGTAGTCGTCGGCGTTCTCCCACAGGATCGAGTTGTGATCACCCGCATCGAAGAGGCGCAGCGTGGTTTCCCCACCGGCCCATTCCGCGAGCCGCAGTGCATGGCTCACGTCCACCACCCCGTCGAAGCGGGTGTGCATGATCAGGGTCGGGCCGACGAAACCTCCGATCTTGGCCCGGTGGTCGAGGCGCTGCACCATCGAATTGACGTCCTCGCGGGAGCCGCCGAGTTCGCTGGGCGTCATCCGAAGCAGGATGCGTTCCAGCGGGTCGGCGATCGCGCTCTCCAGGATCAGGCCGGCGATGGTCGGGAACCGGCTGACCGCCTCGAGGGCGAAGAAGGACCCGACCGAGCGGCCCATCACGACCACCTTCTCCGGGGGGCCGGCGGCAGCGATGACCGCCCCGACGTCGTCGAGCATCTTGCCCAGCAGTGGCTCGCCGGTCGAGCCGCCGTAGCCGCGGTACTCGGCGAGCAACAGATCCCAACCCTGGCGGTTGATCGCCCGATCCAAAACCCCTTGCCAGTCGGCGACGACCTCGCCGTTGCCATGGAAGTGGACCACGGTGTACCCGTCCGGGTCGACCCGGTGAATCCCGCAAGCCAGCACCGCCCCCGCCACCGGGATGTCGATCCGGGACGCCGGGGGCCGTCCGCCGGGGAAGAAGTACCGCGCTGCGATGAGCGGGTGGTTCAGCAGGTCCGCCACGTCGCCGAGTCTACGGTCACCAACCGCCGGGGTCAGCCCTCGCGGAAGGCTCAGGTGTCGTTGATCCGCACCAGGAGGGCGAGATACGAGGTCTGATCCACCTCCCCATCGTGACACCGATCGGGCGGGGTTAACCTGATCCTGGACGGGAGAGGTCATGTTCCATGATCGCGAAGAGGCCGCGGGCCGGCTCGCCGACGAACTCGCGGCCTACCAAGGCAAGAACCCGCTGGTCCTGGCCATCCCTCGCGGGGGCGTGCCGATGGCAAAGATCGTCGCCGACCGGCTGGGGGGCGAGTTCGACGTGGTGCTGGTGCGCAAGCTGCGCGCCCCAGGACAGCCGGAGTTCGCGATCGGCTCGGTCGACGAGAGCGGCTGGACCTACCTCGCGCCCCACGCCGCCGCCGCTGGCGCGGACGCGACGTACGTCGAGGACGAGAAACGCCGCCAGCTGGAGACGATCCGGATGCGCCGGGCCCAGTACACGCCGCTGCGGCCCCCCATCGACCCCGCCGGGCGGATCGTCATCGTCATCGACGACGGGCTCGCCACCGGCGCGACCATGATCGCGGCCCTCCACGGGTTGCGGGAGCGACACCCCGCCAGGATCGTGTGCGCCGTGCCCGTCGCCCCGCCCGACACCGTGGCCAAGCTCCGCGGATACGCCGACGAGGTCGTCTGCCTCCAGACGCCGCGGGGGTTCCAGGCTGTGGGCCAGTTCTACGAGGACTTCGACCAGGTCAG
>CAYUWV010000184.1:1602-2725 GCA_964448385.1 uncultured Propionibacteriaceae bacterium
TCAGCCTCGGGGATGTCGACGTGCAGGCGTTCGTGCAGCGCGACCAGGAACCTGAGCCAGTCGAGGGAGTCCAGGTCGACCTGGCGGCGCAGCGGACGCGCGTCCACCAGTTCGTCGACCTCCACCTCGGGTGCGATGGCGTGCAACTCGGCGACGATGGCCGTCCGCAGCTCGGTGTCGTCCATGGTGGGTCTCCTCACAAGTCTTCGGGACGCTGCAGCCAGTCGTGCAGCGCTGCCAGGAACATGGCGCCGGTATGCCCGTCCGAGACGCGGTGGTCGGCGGCGAGGCTGGCGGTGACGGTGGCCACCGCGGCGAGCCCAGCTTCGGTGACGAACGGACGAGGGGCGACTCGGCCGAAGCCCACCAGGGCGACCTGGGGCGGGGTGATGATGCCGAACACCGACTCAACCCCCTGGTCGCCGAGGTTGGTGACCGTGATGGTGGCGTCCGACTGCTCCGAGGAACGCAGGGACGCTGCCCGCGCCCGGGCCACCAGGTCGGAGAGCTCCCGCATCAGGGTGGGCATGTCCTTGGCTGCCACGTCGTGCAGCGCGGGCGCGACCAGACCTCCCTGCCGGAGGGAGATCGCCACGCCGATGTGCGCGACGGGGGCTGGTCGGAAGCTGCCCTCGACGAAGAACCCGTTGAGTTGCGGGAAGTCCGCCAGGGCGCGCGCCACCGCCTTGAGCTGCACCACCGCCAGCAGGACGCGCTCCGTGATCGGACGACTGGCGTTCTGGGTCGTGAGCCACTCCACCGCCCGGGCCATCGGGATGGTCTCCGCCAGGTAATAGTGCGGGATCTCCCGCTTGGAGCGGCTCATCGCGGCGGCGATCGCCTGGCGCATCAGCACCTGCCGTTCCGCCGGTGTGGCAGCCGCAACACTCGCGGCTTGCGGCCGGGTACGCGCAGCGGCCGCCCCGTCCACGTCGGCCAGGGTGACGGTCCCGAGGGGGCCGGTCCCCGTGACCGAGGCGAGGTCGACGCCGAGTTCGGTGGCGAGGCGGCGGGCGGCGGGCGAGATCCGACGCCGGACACCGGTCGCCTCGTCGTGCGCGGAACTGCCCGGGGACGTCTCCCCCTCGGCCGATCCCGGCACGCGACCGGGCCCGACGCGAGG
>CAYUWV010000184.1:2825-5094 GCA_964448385.1 uncultured Propionibacteriaceae bacterium
CCCGGGCTCCGGTGGCTCCTCGCCCGGGTCGAGGATGGTTGCCATCACGGCGCCGACCTGGACGGTCTCGCCCAGGACGGTCTTCAGCTGGCCGACCACGCCGTCGTACCAGATCTCGACGTCGATGGCGGCCTTCGAGGTGTCGACGACCGCCACCACCTGTCCCTTGTGGACCTCGTCGCCAGGCTTGACGAGCCATTCGATGAGCTTGCCCTCGTCCATGTCGGCGCCGAGGGAGGGCAGCGTGAAGTCACGCACCGCACACCTCCTGCACGGCCGCGACGATCGCCTCGACCGAGGGCAGGGCGGCGTCCTCGAGGTGCTTGGCGTACGGGATCGGCACTTCCGCGCTGCAGACGCGCCGGGGGGCGGCGTCCAGGTCGTAGAGGCACTCCTCCGCGATCCCGGCAATCACCTCTCCGGCCAGGCTGCCGCTCTTCCAGCCCTCGTCCACCACCACCACGCGGTGGGTGCGGCCGACGCTGGCCGCGATGGCTTCCCGGTCCAGCGGACGCAGGACGCGCAAGTCCAGCACCTCGGCGTCGATGCCCTGCTCCGCCAGGACGCCGGCGGCGGCCAGTGCCTTCGGCAGGCTCCCCCCGTACGTCACGATGCTGAGGTCGCTCCCGGGTCGGCGCACGGCAGCGTGGGTGAGGTCGCACTCCCACGACTCGACCTCGTCCTCGGTGTTGTACAGCTGGACGTGTTCGAAGATCACCACCGGGTCCGGGTCTGCCAGCGCCGCGGGCAGCATGCCGCGGGCGTCCGCGACGGTGGCCGGGGCCACCACCCGCAGACCGGGGACGTGGGCGAACCAGTTCTCGAGGCTGTGCGAGTGCTGCGCCCCCAGTTGCCGCCCAGCCCCGGTCGGCATCCGCAACACGAGGGGGACGTTCAACTGGCCGCCGGACATGTGCCGGTACACCGCGGCCATGTTCACGATCTGATCCAGCGCCAGCAGGCTGAAGTTCACCGTCATGACCTCGACCACCGGACGCATCCCGCCCAGGGCCGCGCCCACCCCTGCCCCCACGAAACCCAGCTCCGACAAGGGCGTATCCCTGATCCGCTCCGGCCCGAACTCGTCGTAGAAACCCTTGGACACCGCGTAGCTGCCGCCGTAGCGCCCGACATCCTCACCCATCAGGAACACGCGCGGATCGCTGGTCAACGCCTCGTGCAGCGCCGTGCGGACCGCCTCGCGGTACGACATCCTCATCGCGCTCCCCCTTCCGCGCCCAGGTCGGCACCCGCAGGCGCGACCACGTCGGTGAGCAGGTCCCCGACCGGCTCCCAGGCGGACGCCTCCGCGAACGCCACGGCGTCCGCGACCTCGGCCTCAGCGGCTGCGTCCAGCGCCGCGTAGGCGGCATCGTCCAAGACGCCGTCCCCACGCAGCCGCTCAGCGAGGGCCGGGATCGGGTCGCGTTGCTTCCACTCCGCCACTTCGGCGGGGTCCCGGTACAGGTCCGGGTCGAACATGGAGTGCGCCCGGAACCGGTAGGTGCGCAGCTCAAGGAACGCGGGACCGCCGCCCGCCCGGACGCCGGCCAGGGCCGCGACCGCCCCGGCGTGGACGGCGAGCGCGTCCATGCCGTCGGCGCTGGAAACCGGCACCCCGTACGCGGCCGCCTTGGCGCACAGATCGGTCTGGGACTGGGCGCGGGCGAGCGCCGTCCCCATCGCGTACAGGTTGTTCTCGCACACGAACAGCACCGGTAGCCGCCAGAGCGCGGCGAGGTTCAGCGACTCGTGGAAGGCACCCTCGGCCATCGCCCCGTCGCCGAAGAAGCACACCGTCACGGCCTCGCGGTGCCGCATCGAGTCAGCCAGGGCCAAGCCGACCGCGAGCGGCATCCCGCTGCCGACGATGGCAGTGCCGCCGTAGAACCGCCGCGACGCGTCGATCAGGTGCATCGACCCGCCTCGGCCATGGGCGCAGCCGGTCGCCTTGCCGAACATCTCGGCCATGATCGCGGTCATCGGGACGCCGCGGACGAGCGCGTGGCCGTGCTCTCGGTAGGTGGCGACCACGTTGTCCTGCGGCCCGAGCGCGGCAAGGACTCCGGTCGCGCACGCCTCCTCACCGATGTAGAGGTGCAGGAAGCCACGGATCTTGGTCGCGCCATACAGTTCGGCGCACTTCTCCTCCAGGCGGCGCACCCGCAGCATGTCCCCCAGCAGCCGGACCGCAAGCCCGGCGTCCGCGACCGCTTCGGCCATCAGGCACCACCTTCCAACGTCGAGGTATCACCTTCGGGGAGGCCCA
>CAYUWV010000185.1:0-2182 GCA_964448385.1 uncultured Propionibacteriaceae bacterium
GCCCAGCGAGGTGTCCTCCAACCTGGCTCGCTTCGACGCGATGCGGTACGGGCTGAGAGTTGGCGACGACGGCGGGCGCAGCGTCGAGGAGGTCATGAACCTGACCCGCGGCGCCGGGTTCGGCGACGAGGCCAAACGGCGCATCATCATCGGGACGTACGCCCTGAGTTCCGGGTACTACGACGCGTACTACGGCTCGGCCCAGAAGGTTCGCACCCTGATCACCCGTGACTTCGAGGCGGCCTTTGCCCACGTCGACGTCCTGGTGTCACCGACCACGCCCACGACGGCCTTCAGGATCGGGGAACGGGTCGACGACCCGCTGGCCATGTATATGGCTGACCTGTGCACGATCCCTTCCAACCTCGCAGGCAACTGCGCGATCTCGGTGCCGTGTGGGCTGAGCCCCGAGGACAACCTTCCCGTGGGGTTCCAGGTGATGGCACCACCGCTGGCAGACGACCGGCTCTACCTGGTGGGTGCTGCCCTCGAACGGGAACTGGGCACTCGGTGGGGTGGCGGCATCCTGCTTGACGCTTTGGCCGATTCCCCAGCGGGTGCTCACCTGAACGTGGCGAAGGAGGCCCTGTGATGAGCCAGCCGGTGATGGCGTACGACGAGGCCCTGGCGACCTACGAGCCCGTCATGGGTCTCGAAGTGCACGTCGAGTTGAACACAGCCTCGAAGATGTTCTGCGGCTGCATCAACGCGTTCGGCGGCGACCCGAACACCCATACCTGCCCGGTGTGCCTCGGCCTTCCCGGCTCGCTGCCGGTCATGAACGCCAAGGCGATCGAGTCGGCGATCCGGATCGGGCTTGCCCTGAACTGCCAGATCGCGACGTGGTGCCGCTTCGCCCGGAAGAACTACTTCTACCCGGACATGACCAAGGACTTCCAGATCTCGCAGTACGACGAGCCGATCGCCTTCGACGGCTACGCCGACGTGGAGGTGGACGGTGAGGTCTTCCGCATCGAGATCGAGCGGGCCCACATGGAAGAGGACGCCGGCAAGTCGGCGCACCTGGGCGGGGCCACCGGGCGGATCGGTGGGGCTGACTACTCGCTGCTGGACTACAACCGGGCCGGCACCCCGCTGGTCGAGATCGTCACCAAGCCCATCACCGGCGCCGGCGCGAAAGCCCCCCACGTGGCCAGGGCGTACGTCGCGTTCCTGCGCGACCTGGTCCTGAGCCTGGGCGTGTCAGACGCCAAGATGGAGCAGGGGTCGCTGCGCTGTGACGCGAATGTCTCGTTGATGCCCATCGGTGCGACGGTCTTCGGGTTGCGCACCGAAACCAAGAACGTGAACTCGCTGCGGAGCATCGAGCGAGCGCTGCAGCACGAGATCTGCCGGCAGGCGGTGGTCCTGTCTGGTGGGGGCACTGTGCAGCAGGAGACCCGCCACTGGCACGAGGACGGGGGCTACACCACCCCTGGCCGCGCCAAGTCGGACGCGGATGACTATCGCTACTTCCCCGAGCCCGACCTGGTGCCGGTGGCGCCGAGCCGCGAGTGGGTAGAACGGCTGCGCGCCACGCTGCCCGAATTGCCGGGCGTCCACCGGCATCGCCTGCAGACCGAGTGGGGCTTCACTGACCTGGAGCTGCAGGACGTCGTGAACGCGGGAGCCCTCGGGATGATCGAGGCAACCGTCGCGGCGGGGGCCAGCCCTCAGGCGGCCCGGAAATGGTGGCTGACCGAACTGGCCCGACGGGCCAACGAGGCTGGCGTCGAACTGGCGCAGCTGGCGATCACGCCCGCTCAGGTCGCTGGCGTCCAGGCGCTGGTGGACGCCGGAACGGTGAACGACAAGCTGGCCCGCCAGGTGATCGACGGTGTCCTGGCCGGGGAGGGGGAACCCGCTGCGGTGGTCACCGGGCGCGGCTTGGCTGTGGTCTCCGACGATGACGCCCTGACCGCGGCGGTGGATCGGGCCATTGCGGCCAATCCGGGCGTCGCCGCCAAGATCCGCGACGGCAAGCTGGCCGCGGCCGGCGCCCTGATCGGGGCGGTCATGAAGGAGATGCGAGGCCAAGCCGATGCCGCCCGGGTGCGGGAACTGGTGCTGGAGAAGCTTGCCTGAGCACAACGGCGGGGCCACACCGTCGGCAGGCGGGAATGATCGTCGACTCGCCTGGCTGGCCGGGTTGGCGGTGGCCGTCCAGTTGTTCGCCCTCTAC
>CAYUWV010000185.1:2282-5083 GCA_964448385.1 uncultured Propionibacteriaceae bacterium
CCGGGAGGTGACAGGTGCCGAACCACTCGGCGGTTGACCACCTGTCCCCGGCGTTCCCGGGGCGCGCGGCGTGGGGTACCGCCGCGCGGTTGCGGGCCTGGCAGGTCGAGGCGCTGGCCCGCTACCGGGAACTCGACCAGCGGGACTTCCTGGCCGTGGCGACCCCTGGCGCGGGTAAGACGACGTTCGCGCTCCGGGTCGCTACCGACCTGCTGGAGGCCCGGACCATTGAGCACGTGATCGTGGTGACCCCCACCGAACACCTCAAGGTGCAGTGGGCGGACGCGGCCGCGCGGGTAGGGGTACCCCTCGACCCAGGGCTGGGCGGCAGCAAGCGTGGTCGTTCCCGGCAGTTCCTGGGCCAAGCGGTGACCTACGCCGGGGTGGCGGCCGCCACCTTCGCCTACGAGGCCAGAACGGCGAACGCGAAGACCCTGGTCATCTTCGACGAGATCCACCACGCCGGTGACTCGCTCAGCTGGGGGGAAGCGGCCGCCCAGGCGTTCGCCCTGGCGACCCGACGCCTCGGCCTCACCGGGACACCATTTCGCTCCGACTCGACTCCCATCCCGTTCGTGAACTACGCCGAGGACGCGGACGGCACCCGCAGATCGGTGCCGGACTACACCTACGGCTACGCCGAAGCACTCCGCGACCACGTGGTTCGCCCAGTGGTCTTTCTGGCCTACGGCGGCGGCATGCGGTGGCGGACCAGCGCGGGGGACGAACTGGCCGCCAACCTGGGGGAGCCGCTCACCAAGGACCTCACCGCACAAGCCTGGCGCACCGCCCTGGATCCGGCGGGGGAGTGGATGCCAGCGGTGCTGGCGGCGGCCGACCGACGGCTCGCCGAAGTGCGTCGGCACCTGCCGGACGCCGGAGGGCTGGTGATCGCCAGCGATCAAAGACAGGCCCGCGCGTATGCGCGGGCCCTCACCAGCATCACCGGCGCGAAGCCGACACTCGTGCTCTCCGACGAACCGCAGGCGAGCCGTCGCATCGAGGAGTTCGGCGACTCCCAGGATCGCTGGATGGTCGCCGTCCGGATGGTGTCCGAGGGGGTGGATGTGCCACGGCTCGCGGTCGGGGTGTACGCCACCGCCACCTCCACGCCGCTGTTCTTCGCCCAAGCGGTCGGACGGTTCGTCCGCAGTCGCCGTCGCGGTGAGCTGGCCAGCATCTTCCTGCCGACCGTCCCCATCCTACTGGCCCATGCCGGCGCCCTTGAGCGGCAGCGGGATCACGTCCTGGGCGCGCCCAAACCGCAAGACGGCCTCTGGGATCCCGAGGCCGGACTACTCGCCGAGGCGAACCGGGTTCGCACGACACCGGATTTCGACGGCGAGCGGGAGACCCTGGAAGCGCTGGCACGCTTCGATCACGTGCTGTTCGATGCCCGTGCCTACGGGATGACAGCAGAACCGTCCAGTGTCGACGAGGCTGAGTACCTCGGTCTCCCAGGGCTCTTGGAGCCCGACCAGGTGGCGAGCCTGCTGCAGGATCGGCAGCGACGCCAGTTGACCAGGGCGGCCGGCCGCGACCGCCGGGAGCGAGCGCCGGAAGCCGTCAGCCTGCACCGGGCGCTCGAGACCCGCCGCAAGGAACTGAACTCGCTGGTCAGCCAGGTGGCAAGGGTGCGGGGCGTGCCGCACAGCCATGTGCACGCTGGACTGCGTCGGGAGACCGGCGGCCCGGCGCTGGCCCAGGCGACCACCGCCGAGGTGGAGGCCAGGATTCACCTGGCAAGGCAGTGGCTGGCGTGCGCCTGAGCCGCCCTGCCGGCGTCCTCAGATGAGGCGGGCCGACAGCACGCCCGGGATCGAGCGGATCTGCCCGATCAGGGCCTCGGGCACCTCACCCTCCACGTCGACGAGGGTGTAGGCGAGTTCACCGCGCGACTTGTTCAGCAGGTCCGCGATGTTGAGGCCCTGCGCGGCGAGCAGGGTGGAAATCTGACCGACCATGTTGGGCACGTTGCTGTTCGCGATGGCGATCCGTCGGGTGCCCTCGGCCCGGGGGAGGTCCGCGCTCGGGAAGTTCACCGAATTCACGATCACCCCGTTCTCCAGGAAGTCGCGTAGCTGGTCAGCCGCCATCCGGGCGCAGTTCTCCTCGGCCTCGTTGGTCGAGGCGCCCAAGTGCGGCAGGGTGACCACGCCGGGACGCTTGTTCAACTGGGGTGTGGGGAAGTCGCAGACGTAGCCGCGCAGCCGGTTGCTCTCCAGCGCGGCCACGACGGCATCCTGGTCGACGATCGGCCCGCGGGAGAAGTTGATCAGGACGGCAGTCTTACGCACCAGGGCGAGTTCCGCCGCGCCGATCAGGCCGCGGGTGGCAGGCACCAACGGCACATGCACGGTGATGATGTCGGCCCGCTTCAGCATGGTCTCCAGGCTGGTGACGTGCTCCACGAAGGAGGACAACTTCCACGCGTGCTCGACGGTGATCCCGGGGTCGTAGCCCATGACGCGCATCCCCAGCCCGGTGGCCGCGTTGGCGACCTCGACCCCAATGGCACCCAGGCCGATGACACCGAGGGTGCGTCCCGGCAGTTCGAAGCCCACGTAGGCCTTCTTGCCGGCCTCCACGGCCTTGTCCATGCTGTCGGCGTCGCCGTCGAGTCGATGCGCGAAGGCTGCGGCGGGGATGATGTTTCGGGCGGCGAGGAAGAGGGCTGCGATGACCAATTCCTTGACCGCGTTGGCATTCGCCCCGGGGGTGTTGAACACCGGGATGCCCCTGGCGCTGTAGTCAGGGATGGGGATGTTGTTCGTCCCGGCACCAGCGCGTGCCACGGCCAC
>CAYUWV010000186.1:0-5040 GCA_964448385.1 uncultured Propionibacteriaceae bacterium
GCGGCGGGGTGTCGTAGGAGCGGCGCCACAGCATGAACTGCTCCTCGCCGTACTCCGCCAGGGTCTGCGCCTTGTTCTTGCCCTGGAGCGCACCGTAGTGACGCTCGTTCAGCCGCCAGGACCGCCGGACGGGGATCCAGTGACGGTCACAGCCGTCGAGGGTGAGGTTCGCGGTGTGGATCGCGCGGCGCAGCACCGAGGTGTGCACGACGTCCGGCAGGAGGTCCTCGGCCAGCAACAGTTCGGCACCGCGCTCGGCCTCACCGATGCCCTTCTCGTTGATGTCGACGTCCACCCAGCCGGTGAACAGGTTCTTCGCATTCCATTCGCTCTCGCCGTGGCGGAGCAGAATCAACGTGGCAGTCATAGAGGCGAGCCTAGCGGCGGCTTCGTCCGGCCGGGCGGCGAATGCGTGGAGGCTGGCAGAATCAGGGGCATGAGCACACAACGAGTAGCGGTCGTCACGGGAGCCAGCAGCGGGATCGGCGCTGCGACAGCGCGCCACCTGGCCGCAGCGGGATTCCAGGTCATCTGTGCGGCACGCCGCGCCGATCGGATCGAGGCGCTCGCCGCCGAGATCGGAGGGGTCGCCGTGCAATGCGACGTGACCTCCGATGCCGCGGTGGCCGCCCTCGCCGACGCGGTCGGCGAGCGGTGCGACGTCCTGGTCAACAATGCCGGCGGGGCCTTCGGCCTGGAACCGGTGTCCGGGGCCGACCTCGACGCCTGGCAGTCCATGTTCGACGTCAACGTCCTGGGCACCACCCGCGTCACCAAGGCGCTGCTGCCTACCCTGGCCGCCAGCGAAGGCATCATCGTCTTCGTGACCTCGACCGCCGCCGACCTGCCGTACGAGGGTGGGGCCGGCTACTGCGGCGCGAAAGCTGCCGAACGGTCCGTGGTGGGCGCGCTGCGATTGGAACTGTTCGACCAGCCGGTGCGGATCACGGAGATCTGCCCCGGGATGGTGTACACGGACGAGTTCTCGGTGAAGCGTTTCGGGGGCGACGAGACCAAGGCCGCAGCCATCTACGCCGGAGTTCCCCAACCGCTGGTGGCCGACGACATCGCGGACGCCATCACCTGGATGGCGACCCGTCCCTCGCACGTGAACATCGATCGACTGACGATCCGTCCGCGCGCCCAGGCCGCCCAGCACAAGGTCTTCCGAGTCAGCTCCTGACCCTGGACGCACCGCACCGCGCTGCCGTCTGCCCTGGACGCACAGGTGGCCCGTCCCGCAGCGGGACGGGCCACCCAGGTCGTTAGATCACTCCAGCTCGATGAGCGCCTCGCCGCCCTGGACGGCGTGGCCCTTCTCGACCAGGATCCGCGTCACCTTGCCAGCCTTCGGCGCGGTGATCTCGGTCTCCATCTTCATGGCCTCAAGGACCAGCAGCACCTGGCCGGCCTCGATCTCGTCGCCCTCTTCGACCAGGATCTTCGCCACCGACCCGGCCAGCGGCGCCACCACCGCATTGGCAGAGGCGGCCTGGACCGACGCTGTGGTGGGAGCGTGAATCGCGCCACTGCCGCCGATCACGATCGCGCCGAGTTGAGGAGCTTCCTCCTCCTCGACGTCCACCGCGATGTCGTAGACGATCCCGTTGACAGTCACTTTCAGTTTCATTGGAGTTCCTTCCACGCCCTTCAGCGCGTGTACAGCGGGTGATGGGTGTGCTGGGCGTTGCGAGTGTTGGCCGTCCAGCTTCTGCCGGTGGTGAAGTGGCGCTGCCGACGCCTCGCGCGATGCCCGAGGTAGGCAGCCACGGCGGCGGCGATGGCCACCATTGTCTCCTCGGGAACATCTTGGGTGTGCAGCTCAAGCTGCCTGATCTTGACCTCGAGACCGTCGACGCGCTGCATGAGCGACTTGACGAGCTCCAGGAGTTCCGCGTCCTGCGACATCCGATGCCTCCTCAGACCGGCCCGAGGCCGTGCTTCTTGGCCGGCCGCAGCAACCGCTTGCTCGCCAACAGTTCGAGCGCCATCGCCACCTTGCGACGGGTGTCGCCCGGATCGATGATGTCGTCGACCAGGCCACGGCTCGCGGCCATGAACGGGGTCGAGAACGTACTGCGGTACTCCTCCACCAGTTCTGCCCGCCGGGCGACCGGGTCTTCGGCAGCGTCGATCTCGCGCTTGAAGACGATGGAGGCCGCACCTTCGGCGCCCATCACCGCGATCTCGGCGGTCGGCCAGGCGAACACCTTGTCGGCGCCCAGGTCCTTGCAGGCCATGGCGATGTACGCGCCACCGTAGGCCTTGCGCAGCACCACCGTGACCAGCGGGACGGTGGCTGCCGAGTAGGCGAACAGCAACTTCGCACCGTGACGGATGATGCCGCCGTATTCCTGGGTCACGCCGGGCATGTAGCCGGGCACGTCCACGAAGGTGACGATCGGGATGTTGAAGGCGTTGCAGAACCGGATGAACTTCGAGCCCTTGTCGGAGGCGTTGATGTCCAGCACGCCAGCCATCACCATCGGCTGGTTGGCGACGACTCCGATGCTGCGTCCATTGATCCGGGCGAACCCGACGACGATGTTCATCGCGTAGCCGGCCTGGACCTCGAGGAAGTCGGCGTGGTCGACGACCTTCTTGATCACGTCCCGCACGTCATAGCCCTGCTTGCCGTCCGCGGGGACGACGTCATGCAGCGACGGGTCGTACTCGACTTCCGCATCGCCTTCGAGAAGAGGGGCATCCTCGTTGTTGTTCTGCGGCAGGAAGCTGAGCAGCTTCTTGGCGATCAGGATCGCCTGGGCGTCGTCGTCGGCCACGAAGTGGTTGACGCCGGAGACGGCCATGTGGGTGTCGGCGCCACCCAGGGCGTCCTGGGTGACCTCTTCGCCGGTCACCTGCTTGATCACGCTGGGCCCGGTGATGAACATGTGGGCCTTGCGCGTCTGGATCACGAAGTCGGTCAGGGCCGGGGAGTAGGCCGCGCCACCGGCACAAGGGCCGGCGATGATCGAGATCTGCGGGACCACACCCGAGAGCAGCACGTTGGCGTAGAAGACCTGGCCGTAGCCCGACAACGAGTCGATGCCCTCCTGCACGCGAGCACCGCCGGAATCGTTGATGAAGACGAACGGAGTGCCGTTGCGCAGCGCCGCCTCCATCATCTCGACGACCTTCTTCGAGTGGGTCTCGCCGGCCGAGCCACCCATGACCGTGAAGTCCTGGCTGGCGATGTGGACGGGGCGTCCAAGGACGGTGGCCGTCCCGGTGACGACGCCGTCGGCGGGCATGTCCGCGGTGTCCATGCCGAAGGTGACGGTGCGGTTCTTCCGGAAGAGGCCGATCTCCTGGAAGCTGTCGGCGTCGATCAGTGCGTCAATGCGCTCCCGCGCCGACAGCTTGCCGGCCGCGTGCTGCTTCTCGATGCGCTTCTGGCCGCCACCGAGGCGGGCGGTCGTGCGGGCCTCAAGCAGCTCGGCGACGCGCTTCTTCATGGAAATTGGTTTGGTAGCCATATCCTTCTTCCTCACGCCATCTCGACCGAGACGCTGTGCTCGCGTCCACCGAGAGACACCTTGTACTTGATCGGCCCACGGACGGCCTTGGCCGCACCGCTCGCCGCATCCGCGTCAGCCTTGAGCTGCTCGGCCGTCTTGCCGACGTTCTTCGGGCCTTCGGCGCGGGCAGCGAAGAAGCCGGGAGCGACGCCCGGGAACATGGCGTACGTGAGCACGTCCTCGTCAGTGCCGTCGAAACCCTCGGCCTTGGAGGCATCCGCGACGAGCTTCTCCCACTCGGGCGGGATGAGGTCGGCCGGACGCTGGGTGATCGGATCCTTCTTGGCCTGGGCGCGGGCGATCTCGACGACCTCGGGGTTGCGCTCGCCGATGCACTCGCCGTAGTAGCCGAGCATCAGGTCGGCGAACTCGCCGGTCATCACCTTGTACTTGCCCATCAGCACGTTGAACACCGCCTGGGTGCCCACGATCTGGCTGGACGGCGTGACCAGCGGCGGGTGGCCGGCGTCAGCCTTGACCAGCGGCACCTCCGTCATCACGTCCTTGATTCGGTCGCCGGCGCCTTGAGCCTTCAGTTGGCTCTCCATGTTGGACAACATGCCGCCGGGGATCTGGCTGGAGAAGATGTCGGTATCGACCAGGGTGGCCGACTCGAACGCCGCGTACTTCGGACGGACCTTGGCGAAGTGATCGCGGATCTTGATCAGGCGATCCATCTTCAGGTCGGTCGTGTACGGGGTGCCTTCAAGCATGGCGACCAGGGACTCGGTGGGGTTGTGACCCGGGCCGAGCGACATCGAGCTGATCGCGGTGTCGACGACGTCCGCGCCGGCCTCGATCGCCTTCTGCAGCGACACCAGCGTGACGCCGGTGGTCGCGTGGCAGTGGACGTTGATCTGCACGTTCTCGCCGTAGGTCTCCTTGATGCCACGGACGATGTCGTAGGCAGGCTGGGGCTGCAGCAGCGCAGCCATGTCCTTCAGCGCCAGCGACTCAGCACCCATGTCGAGCAGTTGGCCAGCCAGCTTCACATAGCCCTCGACCGTGTGCAGCGGGGAGATGGTGTAGCAGATGGTGCCCTGCGCATGCTTGCCGGTCTTCTTGACCGCCTGCATGGCGTGGGCCATGTTGCGGGGGTCGTTCAACGCATCGAAGACGCGGAACACGTCCATGCCGTTCTCGGCGGACTTGTCGACGAACCGCGCCACCACGTCGTCCTCATAGTGGCGGTAACCAAGGAGGTTCTGGCCGCGCAGCAGCATCTGCAGGCGGGAGTTGGGCATCAGTTCGCGGAAGGTCCGAAGACGCTTCCAGGGATCCTCGTTGAGGAACCGGATACAAGAATCGTAGGTCGCACCGCCCCAGCACTCGACGCTCCAGTAGCCTGCCTGGTCAATGTCCTCGCACGCCTCGACCATGTCTTCGAGGGCCATACGGGTTGCCATGAGGCTCTGGTGGGCGTCGCGGAGGGCGACCTCTGTCACACCAATCGTTCGCTGACTCATGGCGCCCATCCTTCCATCTTTGTCACGACAACGCGTCGGATCCATGGGAATCG
>CAYUWV010000187.1:0-5016 GCA_964448385.1 uncultured Propionibacteriaceae bacterium
GGGCTGGGTCGGCCGCCGACTTTGCCCAACGGCCGCAGATTCCCGGCTCGCCACGGCGCCCGCGGACGGCAGGCGTGGCAGGCTAGGGCCATGAGCGAGTACGACGCATCCGTCCCCGATGAATCGGAGCAACTTGACCAGTTGCAGCCCGAGGAGACCCTCCTCGATCGCGGTGTCGACGATGTGCTGGACGAGGGCTATGTCACCGGCGAGAACTGGTCGCCAGCTCAGGGCTTCGGCAACACCGCTGCGGAGATGAGGCGCGGCGAAACCCTCGAGCAGCGTCTGGTCCAGGAGGTTCCCGAGACGATCCCCGACGAGACACCATGGAACCCGGATCCGTCCGAACCGCGCGAAGTCGGCAAGTCCAGGGCCGGACGGTTGGTGGACGCCAACGGCGGCTACCAGGGCGAGGATTCCGAAGCCGAGAGCGTGGGACGAGACGTCGGGATCGACGGTGGTGCGGCCAGTGCGGAGGAAGCCGCGATGCACATCATCGAGGTCTACGACGATGACGACGACTGAGGCGGTGCTCTACCCGCCCAGTGAGCCCTACGCGAGCGGAATGCTCGAGGTGGGCGACGGGCAGACGCTGTACTGGGAGGAGTGCGGAAACCCCCACGGCAAACCCGCCGTCTTCCTTCATGGTGGACCGGGTGGGGGACTGGTGCCCATCCATCGCCGGTACTTCGATCCTGCCAAGTACCGCGTCGTGCTGTTCGACCAGCGCGGCTGTGGCCGTAGCACCCCCCACGCGAGCAGTCCACGGACGGACCTGAGCACGAACACCACCTGGCATCTCGTGGCGGACGTGGAACGGCTTCGGGAAGCCAGGGGCATCGAGAACTGGCTGGTCTTTGGGGGCTCGTGGGGGAGTGCCCTGGCCCTGGCCTACGCGGAGACCCACCCGGAACGCGTTACCGAGTTGGTACTACGCGGCATCTTCACGCTCCGCCGCAGCGAACTTGACTGGTACTACAACGGTGGGGCGGGAAACCTCAGCCCGGTGTGGTGGCGCTCGTTCCTCGCGCCCCTGGGTGAAGGCTTCACCGGGGACTGCATCGGCGCCTATCACGAGCTGCTGTTCGACCCGGATCCGGCGATCCACCTGCCCGCCGGGGTGGCCTGGACCACCTGGGAGGCGGCCACCTCGACGCTGGAATTCTCCCCTGAACTGGTGGCGGCCTTCTCCGACCCGGCCTTCGCCCTGGCCTTCGCCCGCATCGAGAACCACTACTTCGTCAACGCCGGCTGGTTCACCGAGGGCCAACTCCTGGCACAGGCCGACCGGCTCCGGCGCATCCCGGGAGTGATCGTGCAGGGCCAGTACGACCTGCCGTGCCCCCTCACCACCGCCGATGCCCTGCATCGAGCCTGGCCAGAGGCCGACTACCGCGTCGTCCTCGCCGGACACTCCGTCTCCGAGCCGGCGATCGCCGCGGAACTCGTGGCGGCGACGGACCGCTTCGCCGGCTGACGCGGTCAAGGGGCGCGGGTATGCCGCGTTGGTGAGGCTCGGTAGGATGGATCGTCCCTTGATCGCAGGAGGAATGCTGAACTCGCACCAGACCACGGCCGTTGCCGAACGACGGGTGGCGATCCCTGCGTCCATCAACATGGTCTCCGTGCTCGGTCCACGGGATGAATTCCTGCGCATCCTGGAAGCGGGGCTGGCGGCCGACATCCACGTGCGCGGCAACGAGATCACCTTCACCGGTGACCCGGAGGCAGTCACGACGGCAGCCGATGTGCTCACCGAGATCATCACGATCGTCCGGACCGGCCAGGGCCTGAGCCCAGACGTGGTTGAGCGCGTGGTCGGCATGACCACCGGCGCTACTGTTCGCGCTTCCGAGGTGCTGACCCACGACATCCTGTCGTCGCGGGGCAAGACCATCCGTCCCAAGACGCTGAACCAGAAACGCTACGTCGACGCGATCGATGCCCACACCGTGGTTTTCGCGATCGGCCCGGCAGGCACCGGCAAGACGTACCTGGCGATGGCCAAGGCCGTCCGGGCACTTCAGGACAAGCAGGTCAACCGCATCATCCTCACCCGCCCGGCGATCGAAGCCGGCGAGCGGCTCGGCTTCCTGCCGGGCACCTTGAACGACAAGATCGACCCGTACCTGCGGCCCCTGTACGACGCCCTCCACGACATGATCGACCCCGAGTCGGTACCCCGCCTGCTGACGGCCGGAACGATCGAGGTCGCCCCGCTGGCCTACATGCGGGGACGCACGCTGAATGACGCCTTCATCGTGCTCGACGAGGCCCAGAACACCTCGATGGAACAGATGAAGATGTTCCTCACCCGGCTCGGCTTCGGCTCGCGCATGGTGGTGACCGGCGACGTCACGCAGATCGACCTGCCGGGCGGCACGCGCAGCGGTCTGGCGATGGTCGAGAAGATCCTGGACGGTGTCCACGACATCGCGTTCTGCACGCTGACGAGCCACGATGTCGTGCGGCACAAGCTCGTGGGACGGATCGTGGCAGCCTACGATCGCTTCGAGGCGACCATTGAGACACCGAGGAGACACCGATGATCGAGGTCAACAACGAGTCGGGCATCGAGGTCGACACCGACCGGTTGCTGGCCTTGGCGAGTTTCGCTCTCGACCTGCTGCGGATCCATCCTCAGTCGGAGCTGTCCGTCCTGCTCGTCGACGAGGACACGATGAGCGCCTACCACGCCAAGTACATGGACGAGCCCGGGCCGACCGACGTGCTCAGCTTCCCGATGGACGAACTCCGGTCCCCCGACGGCGACGAGGACCCACCCCTGGGGATGCTGGGCGACATCGTGCTGTGCCCGAGCGTCACCGCAGCCCAGGCCGCGGAGAACAACCGGACGGCGGCCGACGAGGCCGACTACCTGTTGATCCACGGGCTGTTGCACCTGCTCGGCCACGACCACGCCGAGCCCGAGGAGAAGAAGGTCATGTTCGACCTGAACGACCGGATCATCGCGGCCTGGACGAGCCGCCACCGGTGACCGGCCCGTGAACCAGACGCAATGGGTCGAGGTGGCCGTCGCCGTCGCCTGCATCGCGATCGCCTCGCTGTTCGTAGCGACCGAAGCGGCGTTCTCGTCGATGTCGAAGTCACGCGCACGGAGTCTCCTCGAGGAAGGCCGTGGCGGCGCGAAGCGGGTGGTGGAGATGGTCGCCGATCCCGCCCCCTTCTTGAACACCGCGCTGTTCGTGCGCTTGTGGCTGGAGGTGACAGCCACCGTGCTCGTCACGCTGGTCTACGTCGAGCACTTCCCGGAGTTGTGGCAGCGAATCCTGCTGCCCGTCGCCACGATGGTGGCCGTCTCGTTCATCGTCCTCGGGGTGGCACCGCGCACCCTGGGGCGCCAGAACGCGGAGCGGGTCGCCCTGGCCGCGGCTGCCCCGTTGGGGGTGCTGACCACCGTCCTTGGCCCCATCCCGCAGTTGATGATCGTGGTGGGCAACGTGGTGACCCCCGGCCGGGGCTTCACCGACGGTCCCTTCACCTCGGAAGCGGAGCTGCGCGAGTTGGTCGACATGGCTGAGGCCAGGGAACTCATCGAAGCTGGTGAGCGAAAGATGATCCACTCCGTGTTCGAACTGGGTGACACCATCGTCAAAGAGGTCATGGTCCCGCGCACGGAGATGGTGTACATCGAACGCGGGAAGACCCTGCGACAGGGGCTTTCGTTGGCGCTTCGCTCCGGCTTCAGCCGGATCCCCGTGATCGACGACGACATCGACGACGTCGTGGGAGTGCTGTACCTCAAGGACGTCATGCGCCGGATGTAC
This sequence comes from uncultured Propionibacteriaceae bacterium, assembly GCA_964448385.1. GTDB lineage: Bacteria > Actinomycetota > Actinomycetes > Propionibacteriales > Propionibacteriaceae > Propionicimonas. The sequence goes on from CAYUWV010000187.1 coordinate 3,789, forward strand.
GACAACCCCAAGGCGCAGACCGACGAGAATGTCGAAACCCTGATGCGCGCCCCCAGCTTTTGCCCCGACTCCAAGCCGATCGACGAACTGCTGCGCGAGATGCAGCTCACCCGCAGCCACGTGGTCATCGTCATTGATGAATTCGGTGGGACGGCGGGCCTGGCCACCATCGAGGATGTGCTGGAAGAGATCGTCGGTGAGATCGTGGACGAGTACGACCAGGAGGTGCCCCCCGTCACGCAGTTGGGCGAGGCACGGTTCCGCATCTCGGCCCGGCTCCCGATCGACGATCTGGGTGAACTGTTCGGTCTCGAGTTGGACGACGAGGACGTCGACACCGTGCTCGGGCTGATGGCCAAGGAACTCAACAAGGTGCCGATCCCAGGGTCGGTCGTACGCTGGGAGGGCATCGAGTTGATAGCCGAACGAGGCACGGGCAGGCGCCATTCGATCCGGACCGTGCTGGCCTCCCTGGCGGGCGACGAGACAGAGACAACCGGTGAAGAGTCGGACGCCGCCGCCGAGGTCGCCGCCAAGATCGCCAGGGAATCGGCGGCAAGGACATCGTGACCCGCTCCGGTTTCGCCTGCTTCGTGGGCCGTCCCAACGCCGGGAAGTCGACCCTCACCAACGCCTTGGTCGGCAGCAAGATCGCGATCATCTCGTCCAAGCCGCAGACGACCCGCCACATCATCCGCGGCATCGTCAACCGACCCGACGGGCAGCTCGTGTTGATCGACACCCCCGGGCTGCACAAGCCGCGCACCCTGCTGGGGGAGCGGCTCAACGACCTCGTCCACGAGACCTGGTCGGAGGTCGACGTGATCGGGGTGTGCCTGCCCGCCAATGAGCGCATCGGGCCCGGTGATGAATTCCTCGTGGGTGAAATCGCCAAGCTCTCCAAGCGTCCCCAACTGGTGGCTCTGGCCACCAAGTCGGATCTGGTGGCGCCGGCCCGGATGGCCCAGCACCTGCTGAAGATCGCCTCGCTGGAGGAGAAGTTGGGAATCCGGTGGGCCTCGATCATCCCGGTCTCCGCGGTCACTGATGATCAGGTCGACATCGTCGCCAACGAACTCTTCAAGCTGCTGCCAGAGGGCCCACGGTTCTATCCCGATGGTGAGGTCACCGATGAGCCGACCGAGGTCCGGATCGCGGAGCTGATCCGGGAAGCTGCGCTGGAGGGCGTCCGTGACGAACTGCCGCACTCGTTGATGGTCACCATCGA
>CAYUWV010000188.1:0-1135 GCA_964448385.1 uncultured Propionibacteriaceae bacterium
GTGCCGGCCGATTGCGCGGATCGCCATATCCGTCCCCTAGCCGCCATAGGATTCGCACGTGAAGCGCCTCGGACGCGGCAGTTCCGTCCGTCCACGACATCCGGCGACGACCAGCAGGTCGCTGGCCGGCTGGATTCTGGCCGTGATCGGGCTCGCCATCGTCGGGGCGCTCGGCTACATGATCATCGAGGGCTGGTCCTTCCCGGACGGCCTCTACATGGCGGTCACCACGATGACCACCGTCGGCTTCCGCGAGATTCACGAACTCCACTGGCCCGGACGGATCTGGACCATGCTGATGGCGCTGTCGGCCATCGGTGTGATCTTCGGAACGGTCGGGGTGGTGGCAGAGAACGTCATCGCTGACGTCGCCAGCGGCAACAGGAGGGTCAAGCGGATGAACCGGATCATCGACCAGATGCGGGACCACTTCGTGGTGTGCGGCTACGGACGGGTCGGCTCCATGGTCGCTCGTGAACTGCTTGAGGACGGCAACCGCGTCGTGGTCATCGATGTCCGGGAGGAGTCGCTGCAGCGGGCGGAGGCGGACGGACACCTCGTCATCCACGGCGACGGATCCTCCGACGAGGTGCTGCGCCAGGCGGGCGTCGAGCGCGCCAAGGGACTCGTGAGCGCCATCGACTCCGACGCGCACAACGTGTACGTGACACTGACCGCTCGCTCGCTCAACCCGGGCCTGTTCATCGTGGCTCGCGCGGGCGACCAGAGCGTGATCGCCAAGCTGATCCAGGCGGGTGCCGATCGGGCGGTCTCGCCGTACACGATGGCGGGTCGGCGCATCGTGAACCTCACCTTGCGCCCCAACGTCATCGAGTTCATCGACGAGGCGCTGACTCGCTCGAGTATCGCGTTCAGCATGGAGGAGGTCGCCGCCGAGGCGGACGGCATCCTGGTCGGACGGACCATCGGCGAACTGCGCACGCAGGGGATCCTGACCCTGGCCGTCCTGCACGCGCCCGGCGACTACGAGCCGAATCCTCCCGACGATCGACGGGTCGCTGTCGGGGAGCATTTGATCGTGTCCGGGGCCGCCGACATCCTCGACGGCCTGGGACGGCCCGCCCCCGGGAACACCGGCTCCTGGCAGCCGGACCTGACCGCTGGCCCCTGACCG
>CAYUWV010000188.1:1235-4954 GCA_964448385.1 uncultured Propionibacteriaceae bacterium
GCGGCGTTGAACGCGGGCAGGTCACGCGGGCTGCGGCTGGTGATCAGGTTGCCGTCCACCACGACCTCGGCGTCAACCCAGCTGGCGCCGGCGTTCTTCAGGTCGGTGGCGATCCGCGTGGTCGAGGTCAGCGAGCGTCCTGGCACCACGCCTGCCTCGATCAGGATCCAGGGGCCATGGCAGATCGAAGCCACCGGCTTGCCGGCGTCCATGAACGCCCGCACGAAGGCGATGGCCTTCGGGTTGGTGCGGATCTTGTCCGAGTTGAGCGTGCCACCCGGCAGCACCAGGGCGTCGAAGTCAGCAGGATCGGCCTCGTCCAGGGTGAGGTCGACGGTGAAGTCGTCGCCACGTTCCCAATCGCCGACCAGCGCCGTGATGGTGCCGTGTTCCTCCGAGACCAGGACGGGCGTCGCCCCTGCGCTGTCCAGCACGGCCCACGGTTCGGTGAGTTCAGGCTGCTCGACGCCCCGCTTCAACAGAAACGCGACTCGCTTGCCACTCAGGTCAGGCATCTGGTTCCTCCCTCCATCCGGTGTCCGACCAGCCTCCCCGCCCAAGGGTCTCGGGCGCAACCCGCCTGAGATCCCTGGATTGCGGATGGCCCCTCAGGGTTGCGGGTAGGCGCGGCGTTCCGCCTCCGCCCAGTCCGCGGCATCGAAGCCAAGGACGCCGGGGTGGTAGGTGGTGAGGGAGGACGAAGCGATCGCGACCTCTCGCAGAGCCGTCCGGTCACCGGCGATCGCGCCGCATGCCCGGGCTTGGACGAGCAGGTTACCCAGCGCGGTGCCTTCGGCCGGCCCGGCGATGACCGTCAGCCCGGTGGCCTCGGCGGTCAACTGGCAGAGCAGCGTGTTCTGGCAACCGCCTCCGACCACGTGCACGACTGAGATCTCACGTCCGGCCAGGGCGCACGCCCGGGAGATGGCGCGCCGGTAAGCCAGTGCCAGCGAGTCGACGATGCAGCGACAGATGGCCACCGGGTCGTCGGCGAGTTCCTGGCCGGTTTCAGCGGCCATCGCGAGCAGCCGGGCGGGCATGTCGCCCGGCGGCAACAGCCGTGGGTCGGTCATGTCCAGCACGCAGGTCAGGCCGGGACGCTCAGCCGCCGCGGCCAGCAGCGGCAGCAGTTCGACGGTTTGTCCGGCCGCCTGCCAGGTTCGCAAGCTCTCGCTGAGCACCCACAGCCCCATCACGTTCTTCAGGTAGCGGACGGTGCCGTCGATACCGAGCTCGTTGGTGAAGTCGGCGTCCCGGCTGGCGGCGGTCAGCACCGGCTGCTCGAGTTCGAGGCCCACCAACGACCAGGTCCCAGACGAGATGAAGGCGAAGTCGGTGCTCGACGCGGGGATTGACACCACCGCCGAGGCGGTGTCGTGACCGCCGACGGCGACCACCTGCAGCTGCTTGCCCAGCAGGCCTGGGGTGGTCGGGCCGAGCACCGTGCCGGGCTCGACCAGTTCGGGCAGCACCCGCGGCACGGGCAGGCCGTACCGCTCGGCGAGGTGGTCGAGCAGGGCTGCAGACCAGCGGCGTTCGGCCACGTCGAGCAGGCCGGTGGTGGAGGCGATCGTCATCTCGGCCACCTGCCGCCCACACAGCCAGTAGGCCATCAGGTCGGGGATGAGGAGGATCTTGGCCACCTCGGGCCAGCGCGCGTCCTCGCGTCCGGCCACCAGTTGGAAGATGGTGTTGAACGCCAACACCTGGAGCCCGGCGGTGGCGTACAACTGCTCGGCCGGCAGCGCGCTGAAGACTCGTTCCGGTACGCCCAGGGTGCGGTCGTCGCGATAGTGGAAGGGCGATTCGAGCAACTCACCGGCGGCGTCCAAGCGTCCGTAGTCGACCCCCCAGGTGTCCACGCCCACCGATTCCAGGGCGCCGCCGCTGGCCTCGATCGCGGCTTCGACCCCGGACTTGATGTGGTCGAAGAGCGCGGCGGCGTCGGTGTGGAGGCTTCCGTCGGCGGCCGCCACCGGGCCATTGGTGAACCGACCGGTTTCGCTGAGCTCGAACCGTCCGTCCTCAAGCTTGCCGAGGATCACTCGGCCGCTGGAGGCTCCCAGATCGGCGGCGGCGAAGTAGCGGGCGGTCATCGGGGTTCCCGGAGACGGTGTTCGAGGTTCATGAGCATCCTTGCTGCGACGTGAAACGTTTCACAGCGTACTGGCCCAATCGTCTGGGGGTCAAGAGGGGTTCCTTGGTCTTGCTCGTCACGGGGACGAGCAAGACCTGGGCACTACTTCAGGATCTGGACCATGACCAGCGTCTCACTCGTGGTGAGCTTGCCCGCCGCATCACGGATGGTGAAGCCCGCGGTGACCAGGGTGCCAGCGGGAATGGTCTGCGGAATCGTGACGGAGGTGGTCTGACCCGGGGTGAGCTTGACGGTTTGCGACTTGAGTCCGCTGCCCTCGCTGAAGGACACAGTTCCCTCGTAATCTCTGGGGCTGCCGAGCGCGACGCTGAAGTCTACGCGCGACCAAGACTTGGCACAGTTGCAGCCCAGGGTCACTTCGGCGGCAGCCCAGGCAGGGCAGTCGACCTTGTGGCTGACCTCTGCGACCTTCACGTAGGGCGTGGTACAGGGGCCGCCTGCGGTGGCCAGGTGGCAGTAGCGGTTCACCGTCAAGACGCTGCCATCGTCGGCGGTCACCAGCTTCGTGGCGCAATCGCCGGCCGGAACGTCCAGGGTGGCGATGGTCTGGCCCGACTCGTTGACCACGGGGTACTGGATCGGGGTGGCACCGTCTGCGTTGCAGACCTGGAACGAAACCGTCGAGGTGCCGTCGCAGTCGGTGCTGCAGGTGCTCGAAACGGTCGGGGCGCCCAGGATCCGCTTGTAGGTGAAGGTCGCCTTCTTGACCTCCTGGTACCCGCCGCTGAGCGTCATCTGGTGCAGGGGGGAGGACTTGCTGACCCCGGCCTTGCTGGCGGACGGTCCGTTCACCGAACCGGTGAAGGCGACCTCACCCGACACTGTCGTCCGTTGATACGTGACCTTGATGACGCCGTCGGCATTCGTCCGGCCCGCGGTGGACAGCACTTTCACGCCCTGGGACGCGATCGTGACAGCGACATCCTTGGCGGGACCGTCTGCACCCTGGACGCTGACGATGGCAGTTCCGTTTTCCAGGTAGTCGACCGGGGTTCCAGTGATGGTCATCTTCAGCGAGGCTGCCAGGGTGGCGTCAGCGAGGATCTTGGCGACTTCGAACTGCATCAGCGCGTCGACCTTGCCGTTCTTGACCGCCCATGCCCACCAAGTGTCGAACCTGGAGCTGCTCTGGAGCGTCCACATCGCCAGCGCGGCGGCAGCAGCCGTCCTCTTGTTCGTGGTCTGGGCGTACTTGTTGGCAATCCACTTCGCCTTCGGCGACGAGGTGGCGCTCATCCCTGGGACGCGGTCACCGGTGACCAGCACTCTGGTGCCAGCCGATGTGGGCCAATCCATGCCGAACTCGATGCAGAATCCCTTGACCCCGCCGTTCTTCCACACCACTGCCTTGACCGGTGACGAGTGCCCTGGTCCCCCGGGCAATGTCACGCCCAACACGATGGTCGCCCGTGTGTACGCGACGGCCTGGCCAGGTTGTGCATTGATCCCGGACAGGACCTGCAATGACGCAGCGACCGCCATGACCAACAGGCTGGTCACCGCCCACCGGAGACTCTTCGAGATTCGATGATGGCGCATCGTGACGTCTTCCCCCCTCGCA
>CAYUWV010000189.1:0-4926 GCA_964448385.1 uncultured Propionibacteriaceae bacterium
CCAGGAGCGGTATTCCATGTTCTTCTCGATGCCGGTGTGCAGGAAGCCGATACCGGGCCGAATGCTCTTCACGGTCTCGCCGTCGCACTCCACCATCAGCCGAAGCACCCCGTGGGTGGACGGATGCTGCGGCCCCATGTTGATGACGAGGGTCTCATCACCCCGCTCGGCCTGCTCGCGCGCGATGTCGGCGAAGTCACCGCCGCCCATGGCGGTGTAGACAGTGCCCTCGGTCTCGTCGCCCGGGTTGGCGTAGTAGTCGGTGTGCTGGGCTGTCATCGGTAGCTCCTGCGCTGCTCGACCGGCGGGACGGTGGTGCCCTTGTACTCGATGGGGATGCCGCCGAGCGGGTAGTCCTTGCGCTGCGGGTGGCCTACCCAGTCGTCCGGCATCAAAATCCGGGTGAGGTGGGGATGGCCGTCGAAGATGATGCCGAACATGTCCCAGGTCTCGCGTTCATGCCAGTCGGCGGCCGGGTAGGTGGCCACCACGCTGGGGACGTGCGGATCGGAGTCGGGACAGGTGGTCTCGACCCGGAGCCGGCGATTGTGGGTCATCGACTGCAGGTGGTAGACGACGTGGAGTTCCTCGCCGGCCTGCTCGGGGTAGTGCACGCCCGAGACCGAGGCGCAGAACTCGAACCGGAGGTGGGCATCGTCACGCAGCGCCCACATCACGTCGGTGAGCTTTTCGCGCGGGATGTAGAAGGTGAGCTCCCCGAACGCGTACACCACCTTGATGAAGGGGTCTGGCACCAGCACGGCAAGCCGATCGCGCGCCGCGTCGAACCATGAGCCGAGGTGCTCCGGGGCGGGGGTACCCAGCGTGACCTCACGAACGATCCGTCCGTAGCCGGAGGTGTCACCGGTGCCGGTGGACCACATGCCCCGCCGAACGGCGACGACGTCGGGCCCGGCGGGGGTGACCAGCTGGAGTTCCTCGGTGGGCTGGGGGTTCTCATCGGTCATCGCATGAGCCCCTTCATCTCGTGGGTGGCGGGCGCCACCAGTGCTGCGGCCTCGGCCGCCTCATGGGCAGCGATCTCGTTGCCCGCCATCGGCCGCTTCATGACGATGTCCTTGCGAAGCTTCCACATGGCGTCGATCAGCATGTCGGGACGCGGCGGGCACCCGGGCACGTAGATGTCGACCGGCACGATGTGGTCGCCGCCCTGCACGATCGCGTAGTTGTTGAACATGCCGCCCGACGAGGCGCACACGCCCATGGCCATGACCCACTTGGGGTTAGGCATCTGGTCATAAACCTGCCGCAGCACCGGCGCCATCTTCTGGCTGACCCGGCCGGAAATGATCATGAGGTCCGCCTGGCGCGGGGAGGCCCGGAAGACCTCCTGGCCCCAACGCCCGGCATCGAATCGCGGCGCGCCGTAGGTCATCATCTCGATGGCGCAGCACGCGAGTCCGAAGGTGGCCGGCCAGAAGGACGCTTGACGCATCCACCCGAACACACCCTCCAGCGTGGTCAGCACCACACCCTGGGGGATCTTGTCCTCAATGCCCATTGCTCATCCCTTCCTGGCGCCTGCGTCCCATTCCAGTCAGTCCCATTCCAGACCGCCTCGTCGCCAGACATAGACGTAGGCGATGAAGACGGTCGCCATGAACAGCACCATTTCGACGAGGGCGAACCAGCCCAGCTGGCCGAACGTGACCGCCCACGGGTAGAGGAAGACGATCTCGATGTCGAAGATGATGAACAGCATGGCGATGATGTAGTACTTCACCGGGAAGCGCCCGCCACCGGCCGGTGCCGGCGTCGGGTCGATCCCGCACTCGTAGGAGTCGTACTTGGCGCGGTTGTAGTGCCGCGGGCCCAGGAACGAACTGAGCGCGACGGAGATGGCGAGGAACCCTGCGGCCAACGCCATGATGCCGAGGATCGGGATGTATGGGCTCATCAACGACCAGACCTTCCGGGAGTACCTGCCAAATGCGTCATGCTGAGGGTGCCACCTTTGTGAGCGTGGTGATGACTTTGTCCATCCAATCACCATCGCGTGAGTCGTACAGGTGAGCCAGTAACTTCATCGTGAAGCGCATCAGCACGGGCCGTGGCAGGCCGTAGGTGGTGCACAGGTGCATCACCTGGGGATGGCCGATGAGGGAAACAAAGACCTGACCGAGCCTGAAGTAGCCGCCCCACTCGCCTTTGAGGCGGGAAACGTAGCCCTGCAGGGCCTTCTCGGCGCTCGGCGTGCCGACACCTCGGAAGTGCGCGTCGATGATCGCGTCCGCGGCCATTTCGGCTGCCTCCATGGCGTAGGCAATGCCTTCGCCGTTGAACGGGCTGATCATGCCGCCGGCATCGCCGACCAGCAGCAGCCCCCGGCTGTAGGCGGGCTGGCGGTTGAAGCTCATCGGCAGCGCCGCGCCCAGGATCGGACCAACCTGGTTCTCGGGGGTGAAGCCCCACTCCGGGGGCGTATTGGCGACCCACGCGCTGAACATGTCGCGGTAGTTGAGCTTGGCGGGCGTCGAGCGGGAGCTGACCGTGCCGAGCCCCACGTTGCAGGTGCCGTCCCCCATGCCGAACACCCAGCCGTAGCCGGGGAGCAGGTTCGATTCGCCCCGCTTGCCGTCCCAGAGTTCCAGCCAGGACTCCATGAAGTCGTCGTCGCTGCGCGGGCTGGTGTAGTAGGTCCGGACGGCAACGCCCATCGGACGATCCGTCCGCTTCTCCAGACCCATCGACAACGCCAGTCGGGACGAGTTGCCATCCGCGGCGATCACGATCGGGGCGCTGAAGCTGCGGCCGTCCTTGACCTTGACGCCGGTGATCCGGTCGCTGCGCTCATCGATGACGGCCCCGGTGACGGTGGTGTTCTCGAACAGGTGAGCTCCCCCGGCGACGGCATGATCGGCCAGGATCTTGTCGAAGTCCGCCCGCGCCCGGACCAGTCCGTAGGGCGGGAACTCCGCCAGCTCCGGCCAGAGCAGCTCGAACGGTTCGGCGCGTCCGCCATAGACCCGCAGGCCCTTGTTGCGCACCCAACCGGCAGCTTCGCTGGTGTCGATGCCCAACCGGATCAACTGCTTCACCGCCCGGGGGGTGAGACCGTCGCCGCACACCTTGTCACGAGGGAAAGTGCTCTTCTCGAGCAACACCACGTCGAGGCCTCGTTCGGCCAGGTAGCGGGCCGCCGTCGACCCTGCCGGACCGGCCCCGACGACGATCACATCGGCTTGCGTCTGCGTCATGGCGGGCGGCTCCTGTAGTGCGCGTCGTCGTGCTCCGACAGTCTAGGGACAATGGGCTCCGGGAGCCATTTGCCCGCGCGGTCGTGACCGCCGGGCGAGGGATATCCTGCCTGTCGTGACTCACCTTCCACCCGGTCAGCAATGGCGCGCCCGCACGGTCATGATCGACGACCCGGGGGCCCTGGAGGCGTACCTCCCCGGGACCGACGGGCTCGCCTGGCTGCGACGCGGAGATGGCATGGTCGGGCTCGGTGAGATCGCACGTTTCGAAGGCGGGACGGCCGCCGAAGCCGACCGTTGGTGGGCTGAGGTGAGCACCCGGATCCACCACGAGACCGAACTGCCACGCTTCGGCGGTGCCGGTCCCATCGTGTTCGCCTCCTTGCCGTTCGATCCGACGCGCTCCGCGCAACGCTCGGTGATGGTGGTGCCCCGGATCGTGGTCGGACGCCGCCGGGGACGGGCCTGGGTGACCGCGATCGGTCCTACGGTCGAGGACCCGCCGCGCCTGCCCGCGCGGCAACCCGTCCCTGAGGAGACCGAGGGTGTCGAGGTCATCGGGGCCAACCTGACACGGGATCAGTGGGAGGGGATCGTCGCCGAGGCGGTCCGCAGGATCGTGTCGGACGCGTCCGGCCTCGACAAGGTGGTGCTGGCCCGTGCGGTGACCGCACGCGGCGCGCGTCCGGTGGCCAGCAACGGACTGGTCAGGACGCTCGCCGCCCGTTACCCGACCTGCTGGACCTACGCGGTGGAAGGCCTGATCGGCGCCTCGCCGGAGCTGCTGATCCGGCTGGAGGACGGCCTGGCCACCTCACGGGTGCTGGCCGGCACCATCCGGCGTAACGGCGAGGAGGAACTCGACCTGAAGCTCGCCCACGGTCTGGCACGCTCGAGCAAGAACCTGATCGAGCACGAACTCGCCGTCGAATCGGTGGCCGCCGCGTTGGCGCCGTTCTGTTCCGGGATGAATGTTCCCGACGCGCCGTACGTCCTGGAACTTCCCAATGTGTTGCACCTGGCCTCGGACGTCACGGCGGTCGCGCAAGGCGGCGTGTCGGTGCTGCGACTCGCTGCGGAACTGCACCCCAGCGCAGCCGTGTGCGGCACCCCCACGGACACCGCGCGCGCCACCATCGCCGAACTGGAGCAGCTGGATCGGGGTCGCTACTCCGGACCGGTCGGCTGGATGGACGCCAGCGGCGACGGCGAGTTCGCGATCGCGTTGCGCTGCGGGTTGATCGACCAGGCAGACCCCCGTTCGATCACGATCTATGCCGGCTGCGGCATCGTGGCAGGCTCGGATCCGGCCGAGGAATTCGCCGAGACGGAGGCGAAGCTGATCCCTATGCTCGAGGCCCTCGGGTTGCCCGTCGACGAGTATCCCTGACTCCCCCTCCCGACCGCGGGGTGAGCGCCGGTGACTGCCGCAGTGCCGGGGCCAGCCTCAGTCGGCCTCCAGGAGCCCCCGAATGTCCGCTGCGGAGAGCGGCGCAGCCAACTGCGACCCGTCGCCGATCACCTGGGAGAACAGGTCACGCTTGCGATCCTGCAGCGCGACCACCTTCTCCTCGATGGTGTCCTCACTGACCAGCCGGTACACGTTGACGTTCTTCTCCTGGCCGATCCGGTGCGTCCGGTCGATCGCCTGGAGCTCCGCGGCCGGGTTCCACCACGGATCCAGGATGAACACGTAGTCGGCCTCGGT
>CAYUWV010000190.1:0-4853 GCA_964448385.1 uncultured Propionibacteriaceae bacterium
CACTCTCGAGCACTGGTCCCTGGGCGCCGCTGCGGGAGGCACTGCCGATCTCCTCGTGGTCGAAGCAGGCCAGCACCGACACCTGGGTGCCAGGCACGCTATCGATCAGGGCTGTCGTCCCGGCATGCACGCTGGAAAGGTTGTCCAGCCGCGGCGAGGCAAACAACTCCCCAGCCACGCCGATCACCGCCGGCGGCTCGCTCACGGCCGCGAACAGGTCGTGCCCGTCGATGTCCGCCTTCTGCAATCCCGCGCAGGCCGCTACCGCTGCCAGCAGATCGACGTTGCCGACACCGGTGATCGGCTTGAGGTGCAGCTGCCGGTCGAGCTGGAGTCGTTCCTGGGCACTGCGATCCAGGTGCGGCGCGAGTTGCGGAATCCGTAGCCAGGCCGGCGTTGCGACGAGCCGCACGGCCCCGGTCCGGGTCACCAGCCGTCCGGCCAGCCCGAACTCGCGGTCCAGCCAGGAATTCGCCAGCGGCCCGCCGTAGACCTCCATGCCGGCCTGCGACCAGCCCGAAGCGACCGAGCCCGGTTCCGGCTTCAGCTTGAAACCGGGCGAATCGGTGTGGGCACCCACGATCCGGAATCCCACCGGCCGGTCCACCGCGGGCGGTAGCCGCCAGGCGATCACTGCACCGTCGCGCACCAGGTAGCCCTGCCCGCTGGCCTGCCAGGGCTCGCCCTCGCGCTGCGGGGTGAAACCGGCGGTCTCGAGCCGCCGGACGACTTCCGCGGCGGCGTGGTACGAGGACGGCGAGGCGGTCACGAAGCTGGCGAGGTCCTGCAGGTGACTGGACATGGAGCCAGTGTGGCACCCTCGCCACCGCTGGCTGCCGGAGATCCGCCACCCCAATCGCAGGCTCGGCGAGGGTCGGTCACCAGAACTGTCGCAGGCCCCCGGCAAGATGCTGGGTATGGACATCTTCGTCGGATTGATCGCCGGCATCGTGCTGGGTCTGGCGCTCGGAGCGGGCACCGCCTGGCTGACGCTTCGGTCGCGTTCGGGTGAAGCCGACGCGCAGGCCAGAGCCGAGGACGAGCGGCGGCGCGCCGAACTCGCCCAGGCCCGCAGCGAGGCCGCTCAAACCCGAACCGATGCCGCACGGACGATGACGGAGGTGGCCCAGGCCCGCGAGGACGCTGCTCTGGCTCGCGCCGACAAGGCCGAAGCCGAGGCGCGGCTGGCCAGCGCCCAAGCGGCGGCAGCCGGGGCAACCGCTCAGCGCGACGCCGCAGTGGCCCGCGCCGCAGAGATCGCGGCCGACCGCGAGCAGCTGGTCGCCCAGTTCAAAGCGTTGTCCGCCGAAACGATGGAGCGCCAGGGCAAGCAGGTGGAGGCAGCCGCCGAGCAACGCTTGAAAGCCACCGAGCAGCTGATGCAACCCGTCAAGGAGAGCCTGGAGCGTTTCAACTCTCGCCTCGTCGAGGTGGAGAAGGAACGAGTTGCGGTCGCAACCGACCTGCGTGCCCAGGTCGCGGCGGTGCAGCTGACGGGCGAGAACCTGCGGCGCGAGACGACCGCCCTAGCCACCGCGCTGCGCAAGCCGCAGGTCCGCGGGGCGTGGGGGGAACTCCAACTCAAGCGGGTCGTCGAGCTCGCCGGCATGGTCGAGCACTGCGACTTCGAGCAGCAGGCCACCGCCCAGACCAGCGCGGGCGCCACGATCCGGCCCGACCTCAAGGTGACCCTCTCCGAGGGCCGCTTCATCTACGTGGATTCCAAGGTGCCGTTGAGCGCCTTCCTCGACGCCTACGAAGCTGAGGACGACAAGGAACGCCTGCGCCACCTGCAGCAGTTCGTGCGCAACGTCCACAGCCACATCGACCAGCTCTCCCGAAAGGACTACTACAAGGCCGAGGGGGCCACGCCAGAGTTCGTCGTGTTGTTCCTTGCCAGTGAGGCCTTGGCGGCCGAGGCGTTCAGCCTGCAACCGGATCTGCACGAGTACGCCAGCAGCCGCAGCATCGTGCTGGCCACCCCCAGCACGCTGATCGGGATGCTGAAGACCATGGCCTTCTCGTGGCGTCAGGCTGCCCTCGCCGAATCGGCTCAGGAGATCCAGACCCTGGGGCGTGAGCTGTACGACCGGCTGGGCATCCTCGGCAAGCACTTCGACAAGGTCGGGCGATCCCTGACCACGGCCGTGGGCGCCTACAACGATGCCGTGGGTTCCATCGAGGGACGGGTCTTTCCGACCGCGCGAAAGCTGCGCGACCTGCGGGTCACCACCAAGGAGTTGCCAGCCGTCCAAGCGAGCGAGGCTGCCGTCCGTCCGCTCACCGCTGCCGAACTGGTCGAAGATGCGGCGGGGGTGCCAGCCCTCATCGGACGGACGCGCAGCGCGGCACCCGAGGCCGCCGAACTGGCCCGTCCACAGCCGAGCCTGGACGACCTGCTGCGCGCCGAAGCGGAGGCCAAGCCCTCTCGTCGACCGGCGACCGGAACCGCGTAGCGGCCGCCCCGTGCCCCGTGGGGGCTCCCCCCTTGCCGCGGCACTGGATGTGGAACCTCCGCTGTCCACACAGTGGGTGAGTACGGCCGAAGGCTGCGTCACCCCGCACCGGACCCAACCGCGGGCCGAGTGACACAATGGCGCCTGTGACAGAGTCGACCACAGCCTCCGAGGCGGCGAGCAGCGCCTCCAAGAGCCTCCTCGGACCAACGGCGGCGGACATCGACGCTGCCGCGATACGCCTTGAGGGGATCGCCCTGCGCACTCCGTTGCAGCTCAACGACCGGCTCAGCGAGCTCACCGGCGCGTTCGTCTGGCTCAAGCGCGAAGACCTGCAGCCGGTCCGCTCCTACAAGATCCGCGGTGCCTACAACCTGATTGCCCAGCTCAGCGACGCCGAACGCGCCGCCGGGGTGATCGCCGCCAGTGCCGGCAACCACGGCCAAGGGGTCGCGTTTGCGTGTGCTCGGCTCGGGATTCGCGGCAGGATCTTCGTCCCCAGCACGACCCCGCGGCAGAAACGGGACCGGATGCGCAGCCTCGGTGAGGGGCTCGTGGAGTTGGTCGTCACCGGCGACACCTATGACGACGCGGCCGCAGCGGCCAAGGCCGAGGCAGAGCGCACCGGCGCCAGCATCGTCCCCGCTTTTGACGATCCGCGGACAATCGCCGGCCAGGGCACCGTCGCCAAGGAGATCGTCGAGCAGTTCGGAAAAGCCCCCGACGTGCTCCTGGTGCCGGTCGGCGGTGGCGGCATGCTCGCCGGCTGCCTGACCTGGATGGCCGAACACCACCCCGAGACCAGGGTGATCGGGGTCGAGCCGGCCGGGGCCCCGACTCTGATAGCGGCCCTAGCCGCCGGCGCCCCGGTCGATCTGGAGCGGATCGACACCTTCGCCGACGGGGCAGCCGTCGGCCGGGCCGGAGACATCACGTTCGCGGTCGCGCAGCGGCACTCGCCGACCATGCTGACCGTCCCGGAAGGACGCATCTGCACCGAGATGCTGGCCCTCTACCAGACCGAGGGCATCATCGCCGAGCCCGCCGGAGCGCTGACCACCGCCAGCCTCGGCCTGTTCCACCCCCAACCCGGCGAGACCGTGGTGGCGATCATCTCCGGCGGCAACAATGACGTGTCGCGTTACGCCGAAATCGTGGAACGGGCGCTGGTCTACGAAGGCCGCAAGCACTACTTCCTGGTCAACTTCCCCCAGGAGCCCGGTGCGCTGCGGCGCTTCCTCGACGACGTCCTCGGACCGGAGGACGACATCACGCTGTTCGAGTACGTCAAGCGCAGCAACCGCGAGACCGGTCCCGCGCTGGTCGGCATCGAATTGGGCGACCCGAATTCGCTGGGCGACCTGTTGATGCGACTCGACGCCGGCCCGATCACCTTCGAGGTCGTGGCCTCCGACAGCCCGTTCTACCGCTTCCTGGTGTGACGGCGCGGCCGACGGGGGTTCAGTCCCCGACGGTCTGGCGGCGGAGGTCCTTGCGCAGTTCCGGTGGCAGGGCAAACACCAAGTTCTCTTCGGTGAGCACTTCTTCGACTGCCGGCGGGAAGCCGTGCTCGGTCAGCAGCCCCAGCACCCCTTGGACCAGCTCGTCCGGCACCGAGGCCCCCGACGTGACCCCGACGGAATTGACGCCCGCCAGCCAGGCCAGGTCGATCTCGGAGGCGTTGTCGACGCGGTAGGAGGCCTTCGCGCCGGCCTCCAGGGCCACCTCGACCAACCGCACCGAGTTGGACGAGTTCTGCGACCCGACCACGATCACCAGATCGGTCCCGGCGGCAATCTGCTTCACCGCGGACTGCCGGTTCTGGGTGGCGTAGCAGATGTCGTCGCTCGGCGGATCCATCAGGGCGGGGAACTTCTCGCGCAGCCGCGACACGGTCGCCCAGGTCTCGTCCACGCTGAGCGTGGTCTGGCTCAGCCAGGCCACCTTGGCTGGGTCCGCGACCTCGACCCCCGGGACATCGTCAGGATGCTCCACGAGCGTGATGTGCTCGGGCGCCTCGCCGGCGGTGCCTTCGACCTCTTCGTGTCCGCTGTGCCCGATCAGGAGGATCTGGATGTCCTGGGCGGCGAAGCGGCGGGCCTCGTTGTGCACTTTGGTGACCAGCGGGCAGGTCGCATCGATTGTCTTCAGCCCTCGTGCGGCGGCTTCGGTGTGGACGGCGGGTGAGACCCCGTGGGCCGAGAACACCACCGTCGCGCCAACGGGCACTTCGTCGAGTTCCTCGACGAAGATCGCCCCCCGCGACTCCAGGGTTTCGACCACATGTCGGTTGTGCACGATCTGCTTGCGGACGTACACCGGCGGCCCGTACACCTCGAGGGCCTTCTCCACGGTGATGACCGCGCGGTCAACCCCCGCGCAGTACCCGCGCGGCGC
>CAYUWV010000191.1:0-4840 GCA_964448385.1 uncultured Propionibacteriaceae bacterium
CGACGGGCGGATCGTGTTGGCCGTGGTGTTCACCGCGCCGGAGACCATCCCGTCCGCCATGCCGAGGTGGACCATCATGGTGCCGAAGTAGGAAAGATCCTTCATCTTCTCGGCCGCCTGCTCGAGGGTCACTCCCTTGTGGGCCCGCAGTCGGGCGTACTCGGCGGAGAACTTGCCGACCAGTTCGGGGTCGGTCGGATTGATGATCCTGACGCCGGTGAGACCCAACCCGAGGTGCGAGGCGCGCGCCTTCACCTGCTGCGGATCGCCCAGCAGGATCAGGCTGGCCACGCCCCGGCGGGCCAGGATGGCCGCTGATTCCAGGATGCGATCATCGCTGGATTCCGGCAGCACGATGGTGCGGCGGTCGGACCTGGCCAGTTCGATGATCTGGTGCTCGAACATCAGCGGGGTGACCACGTCGGAGCGATGCACCTCCAGTGCCTGCAGCAGCTTGGCGGTATCGATGTTCTCCGAGAAGATGCGGCGGGCGATCTCGACCTTGCGCGGCGACGAGGTCATGGCGCCCTCGAGGTTGAACAGCTTCTCCGCGGTGGTGAAGGTGCCCATGTAGGTCATGCCGATGGGGAGTTCGTTGTGGATCGAGGAGATCAGCCGGATGATCGGCTCCGGGATCTCGTACCCCCCGAGCAGGATGATCCCGGTCAGCGGCGGGAATGAGCCTGAGGCGTGGGCCAGCAGCAGGCCGGGCAGCAGGTCGAGGCGGTCGCCGGGCATGATCACGGTCGAGTCGGGTTCGAGGCGGGCCAGCACGTTGGGCAGGGTCATGGCGGCGACGAGGACGTTGGCCGCCTCGCGCTGCAACAACTCCGGGTTACCCAGGACGAGATTGGCCCGGATCGCCTCGAACTGGGTCTTCAGGGTCGGGGCCGCCAGCAGGCGATCGGCGGGCAGCACCGAGACCAGCACGTCAGGGATGGCGCCGAGGGCGGTGCGCGCCTTGTCGAGCGCAGCGGGGTCGACCCGGTTCGCGGTGACCGCGATCACCTTGGCGTGGTGGGCCCGGAACTCGGCGATGCCCGTTTCGGCCGCGGCCAGGATCTCTTCTGGCGTCCGGTTCCTGCCGTTGACGACGAGCATGACGGGGGTGTTCAGGTTCGCCGCCACGCGGGCGTTGAAGGTCAACTCGGTGGGCGTGGCGACGTCGGTGTAGTCGGAGCCGATGATGACCACGGCCTCGAACCGGTCACGCACGTGAGCGAACTTGTCCACCAGCGCCGCCAGGGCGGCCCCGGAATCGGCATGGATGTCGTCGTAGGTGACGCCGACGGCCTCCTCGTAGGTCTGGTCGATGCCCGGTTGCGAGACCAGGATCTGCAGGACTTCGTCGGTGGTGTCGGCATTGACAATCGGACGGAACACGCCGACGGAGGAGACTTCGCGAAGGAGCGCGTCGATGATGCCGACGGCCACCATGGACTTACCCGTGAACCCCTCCGGTGCGGCCAGGTAGATGCTGCTTTTCACACTGGCAGGCTATCCTGCCTGGCCCGCCGAGGTGACGCGCTCGTGACCTAAGCCCCCCGGATCGCAGCGAGGTCCGCGCGTTGCGCGTCCACCCCTCCGGGGGTCTCGACGACCACCGGCGCGGCGGCGACGGCGATCACCTCGGCGATGCCCGCCGGATCGCAGAGACCCAGGCCGAGGTTGGCGTGCCGGTCGGCGCCGGAGTCGAAGCTGTCGCGGGAGTCGTTGGCGTGCACCAGGTCGATGCGGCCGGTGATGGCGAGGATGCGATCCGCCAGGCCGACGAGTTCCAGCCCCCCCGCGTGGGCATGGCAGGTGTCAAGGCAGAACCCGACCCGGTCGGCGTTGGGCGAGCCGGAGATCGCCGTCCACAGCTGGTCGATGCGTTCAAGGTGGCGGGCCATCGCGTTCGTGCCGCCGGCGGTGTTCTCGATCAGCAGCGGAACCTCGATCCGCAGGCCGTCGATGGCCTTGCGCCAGTTGTCGAAGCCCGTCTGCGGGTCGTCGGAGGCCAGTACGTGGCCACCGTGGACGATGACCGCGGCGGCCCCGATCTCAGCGGCCGCCGTGAGCTGTTTCTGCAGGTGCTGACGGCTGGGGATGCGGACTCGATTGTTGGTGGTGGCCAGGTTCAAGACGTAGGGGGCGTGGACGTACAGCGCAATGTCAGCGGCTTCGGCAGCTGCTTTGAGGGCGGCGGCACCGCCGGGGTAGGCCACCGTGGGGCCCTTCCATCCCTGCGGGTTTCCCAGAAAGAACTGGCTGAGGCTCGCCCCGCGAGCGCGCGCTTCGGCGATCGGGTCGGTCTGCTCGACGTGGGCGCCCAGGCGGATCATGGCCTCGATGCTAGCCGGGCGGAAGCTCAGTGCAGCACGCTCCCGCGGCAAGCCCGCTGAGCTAGCTTGGTGGTGTGCCAACGGGTTGTGCCGCTCGGCGGGGAGGATTCAACGATGAATGCGACTCAGTCTGTCGCGCGTGACGTCGGTCACGTGGGGGTGTGGTTCGCTGATGCTGCTGCTCGGCACGGCGACCTGGTAGCCACCCGGATCCGCGCGGGAAACGGGTGGGTCACCCAGACCTACGCTGCGTTGGCCGAGCAGGTCAACGCTCTCGCGGCACGGCTGATCGAGCTGGGGGTCGCTCCCGGTGATCGGGTCGCGATCTTCGCGCCCAATCGTCCGGAGTGGACGGCGTGCGACCTCGCCTGTGCCAGCGTGCGGGCGATCTCGGTGCCGCTCTACGCCACGAGTACCGCTGACCAGGTGCGTTACCTCCTCGCCGACAGCGGCTGCGTCCTGGCTTTCGTCGAAGGTTCCGCTGAGGTCGCCAAGATCGTTGCGGCGTGGCCCGACCTCCCTGCGCTGACCCGGGTGGTCAGCTTCGCCGCCGTGGACGAGGCCGTGGATCCCCGGGTGAGCAGTCTGGCCGCCGAGCTCGCGGCAGCGCCGTCCGATGTGTCCACAGTGGCGGCGCGGCTGGACGAGGCGAAGGCAGACGAGGTCAGCTCGCTGGTCTACACCTCGGGGACGACCGGTAACCCCAAGGGCGTCATGCTCACCCATCGCGGCTTCACGCATCAGGTCGACGTGCTGAGCCGGTTCTTCGATATCACCCCGGTTGACCACTCGCTGTGCTTCCTCCCGCTCAGCCATGCCCTTGAGCGTGCCTGGACCTATGTGGTGCTGAGCAACGGGTGCATGAACACCTACGTCCCGGACGCCAAGCAGGTCGCCGACATGCTGGTCGCGGCGCAGCCGACGATGCTGGTCTCGGTGCCGAGGCTCTACGAGAAGGTGTTCCTGACCGCCCACCAGAAGGTCGCCGATTCCGCCGCTAAGCGCACGGTGTTCGCCTGGGCGCTGCGCGTCGGCGGACGCAATCAGCGCGCCTACCGCAAGGGTCAGCGACCCTCAGCGGTGTGGCGAGCCCAGCTGCGGCTGGCCGACAAGCTGGTCTTCGCGGCCGTCCGGGAAGCGATGGGTGGCCCGAAGACCGTCCTGGCCTGCGGCGGCGCGCCGCTTCGGCAGGAGATCGAGGAGTTCTTCTCGGCCTGCGGCCTGCTCGTACTGCAGGGGTACGGGCTGACGGAGACGTCCCCGCTGCTCAGCTTCCCTTCCCCGGCGAACTTCAAGTTCGGCACGGTCGGACGGGTCATGCCCGGCGGCGAGGTCCGGCTGGGAGCCGACGGCGAGATCCTCTACCGTGGCCCCAACCTGATGGTCGGCTACTGGAACAACCCGGAGGCGACCGCGGCTGCCATCGTGGACGGTTGGCTGCACACCGGCGACGTCGGGTATGTCGACACGGACGGGTATCTGGTGATCACCGACCGGATCAAGGATCTGATCATCACCAGCACCGGCAAGAACATCGCCCCAGCGCCGATTGAGGGGCTGCTGGCCAGCGACCCGCTGTTCGAGTACTCCGTGCTGCTCGGTGACAACCGTCCGTACCTGACGCTGCTGGTGTCTCCGTCCCTGCCGGCGCTGGAGGGGCTCGCCAAGCAACTGCAGTTGACCTGGGAACATCGCGCCGACCTGATCAGCAACCCGGCGTTGATCGCCGAGATGCAGCGGCGGGTCGGCGTGCTGACCGCTCGCCTTGCCCGGCACGAGCAGATCCGTGACTTGCGGATCCTGATTGAGGAGTTCACGCAGGACAACGGGTTGCTCACCCCGACTCTGAAGGTGAAGCGACGCGAGGTCGAGAAGCGCTTCGCCGGGTTGATCGAGGAGATGTACGGCCGGATCCGTCCCAAGGGCTAGCGGTCAGGGTTGGTGGCGACTGGCGGATGCGGCTGGCGGCTGGCGGCTGGCTGGGAACCATCTTCCTGGTGGTCCGCCTGTGGTTGCTGGGGCGGTTGGTGTTCGGGCCTGGATGCTGGTCGACGGTCTGGGTCCTCGGTGACCCGGTCGATCTGGGTGCTGTGCCGGGGCGGGATCGTGGTGCGAGGTGGGGCGCCGAGCGGTCCCCGTCGTTCCGCGGGCGGCAATCCTCTCGCTGGGAACTCCCGGACTGTTGACACCTTCCGGTGGGGCAGCCCAGGTCGCCCGGGGGTGGGCCGGGGCGGAGGGGTCGGGCTGTGGGCGGGGTCTTTCGGTCGCGGTGCGGGGTGCTGCGGTCCGCTGTCTGGTCGTTTGGCTCACCGCAGGTAAGGGGTGCGGCGGGCAGCCTGACCCGCCCCGGGGGTCGCGCCGGGGTGGGGGTCAGGCAGGACGTGCGTCAGGCAGCTGGCGATGCCGGATCGTTTGATGCCGTCCCAGGTGCCGCGATTCCGGGTGGTGCGGTTCCGCGTGCCGCCGTTCCCTCGTCCGGTGGCCTGGCTCGGGTGAAGCGGGCATGTCGGATGGGT
>CAYUWV010000192.1:0-4832 GCA_964448385.1 uncultured Propionibacteriaceae bacterium
CCCGAGCGTCAGCCGTGGTGTGCCATCTGGTAGCCGAGGAGGCCGGGGTCGAGCATTCCGAAGATCATGGCGACGTGGGCGACCACGAGGAAGATGGCGATGAACGTGGCGTGCCACTTCAAGGCGCCCGGCTCGTCAGTGCCGATGAGGCCCAGTTCGACAAGGGTGATGCCGACGAGGGGGATGACTCCAAAGAGGTAGAAACCGACCGCGATGACGTCAGCCGGGCCGCGCCAGCCGCCGGTTGCCGTGAGCGGGATGACCGCGTTGAGCAGCAGGTGCAGGAAGATGGCCAGCATCACCGGACCGGCAAGCAAGCCCGCCACTCGGCTGGTGGTGCGAACCCAGGCGGGCGTGGCAGCGCGCAGGAGCAGGATCGCCAGTTCGGTGATGGCCAGGGTCTCCGCCAGGATGACCGGGACGGCCATGAAAATCAGCAGGTTCCTCGGTTGATGCACCGCCAGCAACTCCATGTAGTGGGTCATGCTCATGGTCATCGTCATGCCCAACTCGTCCGCGACGAGGTTGGGGCCGAAGATGGCGGCCAGCGCGAGCACGCTGGTGAGGATGACGACGCCGATGGCAGCAGCGGCGTTGGTCAGCGTCCTGGTAGCGGTGGGACTCGGGCGGGTGTCCGTGCTGGTGGTCATATCGGATTCCTTGGGCTCGGGGCTCATGTCAGACGTTGGGAGGTCGTTCACTGACCAGCGTCCCGTGAGCGGAATGGTCGCTAGCCCCGGTTTCCATGAAGTTTCGACGAAGTTCTGCGGTTGCGGCCTGATCAGGGGAATGACTTCCTACCAACCCCCGTTCCGATGGATACCCCCCATGGGTATTCGATTCGAGAGGGTTCGACGATGGTTGACCACAAGGCAATGGACGTCACGGCGGAGACAGCCCGTCAGGCATCGACGACGGTCCCGTCGATGCATCACGACCACGGACCTGCCGGGCCGGGGTCAGCGGGTGATCGGGTGCCGCCCGTCCATCACGAAGGCGGACCTGGCCATGGTGGCCATGTGCAGCGGTTCCGCCGCCTCTTCTGGTGGATGTTGCTGCTCGCCGTTCCGGTGGTGGGACTCTCGCCCATGTTCGCGATGCTGGTCGGCTACGAGGTTCCGACCCGAGGCGTTCTCGCTTGGGTGCCGCCGGTGCTGGGCACGGTCATCTACGCGTGGGGCGGTTCGCCTTTCCTCACGGGCGCTGCGGCCGAGATCCGTTCGCGCCGGCCGGGAATGATGCTGCTCATCGGGCTAGCGATCACGGTCGCGTTCGTGGCAAGTTGGGGCGCCACGATCGGGTTGTTGAGCCACGCGCTGGAGTTCTGGTGGGAGCTGGCGCTGCTGATCGTGATCATGCTGCTGGGTCACTGGCTCGAAATGCACTCCCTGGCCCAGACCACCAGCGCCCTGGACTCGCTGGCTGCCCTGCTGCCCGACACCGCAGAGGTTGTCCGAGGCGACCAGGTGGTGTTCGTTCGTCCCACAGAGCTCGTTGTCGGTGACGTGGTGTTGGTCCGTCCAGGTGGCAGCGTGCCGGCGGACGGGCGGATCGTGGCCGGGACCGCTGAGATGGACGAGTCGATGGTGACCGGGGAATCGCGCACCGTGAGCCGCGGGCAGGGAGACCTGGTCACCGCGGGCACCGTGACGACCGATTCCGGGATCCGAGTTGAGGTCACCGCGACCGGCGAGAACACCGCCCTAGCTGGGATCCAGCGACTGGTTGCCGAAGCCCAGAGTTCCACGTCCCGAGCCCAGCGGTTGGCCGATCGCGCGGCAGCGTGGCTGTTCTGGTTCGCCCTGGCCGCCGCCTCCGTAACGGCGGTGGCGTGGTCGATACTGGGCCAACCCGATCAGGCTGTGGCCAGGACCATCACGGTTCTGGTGATCGCCTGCCCCCACGCCTTGGGATTGGCCATCCCGCTGGTGGTAGCGATCGCGACCGAACGCGCAGCCCGCGCCGGCGTCCTGGTCAAGGACCGCCTCGCCCTTGAGCGCATGCGGACGATCACCACCGTGGTGTTCGACAAGACCGGCACGCTCACCAAAGGCCAGCCGGCCGTCACCAGCGTCGACTCGTCACCGACGTCGGGGCTCTCCCCCGAAGCGGTGCTGGCGCTTGCGGCAGCGGCCGAGGCGGACAGCGAGCACCCCCTCGCCAGGGCCATCGTCCGCGCGGCCAACGAGCAAGGACTCCAGATGGCGGCGGGAACGGGTTTCCGGTCGGAGCCCGCCCTGGGTGTCACGGCCCGGGTGGACGGTGCTGAGATCCGGGTCGGTGGGCCGCGGCTGCTGGCTGGGCTCGGGGTGGCCGAGCCCACGCCCGCGCCGTCTGATCGAGGGGCGACGCGGCTGTACATCGTCCGCGACGGTGCGGTGGTCGGGAGCCTGACGCTGGCAGACGAGATCCGGGCGGAGTCGAAGCAGGCGGTGACGGCCCTGCACCGGCTCGGCATCAAGGTCGCCATGATCACCGGAGATGCCCGGTCGGTCGCGGCGGCGGTTGCCGATCAGCTTGGGGTCGACACGGTCCTTGCCGAGGTTCGCCCGGAAGACAAGGCGGCCCAGGTCGCCGGGCTGCAGGCCGCGGGTGAGCGGGTGGCGATGGTGGGGGACGGCGTGAACGACGCGCCAGCCCTGGCCCAAGCCGACGTCGGGCTGGCGATCGGCGCCGGGACGGACGTGGCCATCGCCTCTGCGGGTGTGATTCTGGCCGGCGACGACCCGCG
This sequence comes from uncultured Propionibacteriaceae bacterium, assembly GCA_964448385.1. Lineage (GTDB taxonomy): Bacteria > Actinomycetota > Actinomycetes > Propionibacteriales > Propionibacteriaceae > Propionicimonas. The sequence continues at coordinate 2,732 of CAYUWV010000192.1, forward strand.
CTCGGTGCTGTCGGTGATCACGCTGTCCAAGGCGAGTTACCAGAAGATGGTGCAGAACCTGTGGTGGGCGGCCGGCTACAACCTGGTGTCGGTGCCCCTTGCGGCCGGACTGCTCGCCCCCTTGGGAGTGAACCTGCCGATGGAGCTGGGTGCGGTGCTGATGTCGGTCTCGACCATCGTGGTGGCGGCCAACGCACAACTGCTGCGTCGCCTCGACCTGCGTCCCGACCAGCTACTGGCGGACTAGCACTGCCGGCTGGTCGTCATGCCGATCACGGCGTGGTCGGTGTTGTGGGCAGCCGAAGGGTGAGGGTGGCACCCAGCCCGGGGCCGGGGCTCGTGGCATTGAGTTCCCCGCCGTGCGCTCTGGCGATAGCGCGGCTGATGGCCAGCCCGATGCCGGTTCCGCCGTGCTCCCGGTCGCGGGCCGTGTCGGCCCGGTAGAACCGTTCGAAGATGCGAGGCAGGTGCTCAGCGGCGATGCCGTCACCGTTGTCGCTCACCTGCAGGCCCACCCAGCCACCCTCGTCGACCACGCTCACGTCGACCTGGCCCCCGCTCGGGGTGTGCCGCAGCGCGTTCGACAGCAGATTTCCGAGCACCTGCCCGATCCGCGCCGAGTCAGCAGCAACCACCAACTCGTTGCCCCGGTGTGGCTTCACGACGAGTCGCACCTGCCTTCGTTCAAAGCCGTCCCTGGCGGCGAGCACCGCGGCCTCGGCCAGATCGTTGGGGTTCGCGGGGAGGAGATGGAGGTCGAGCCTGCCCTCCTCGGCGGCTGACACCTGACCGATGTCGTCGGCCAAGTGGGCGATCCGTTCGACCTGGCTGGTGAGGATCTGCCAGGCTTCCGGGCCGGGGGCCATGACCCCGTCCTCCAGGCTTTCCACGCAGATCTCGATGCTGGCCAGCGGCGTTCGAATCTCGTGTGCCAGATCGGTCAGCATTCGGCGGCGGGTGCTCTCAACGGTGGCGAGCTTTGCGGCCATCGTGTTGAAGCTGTCTGCCAGTGTCGCGAGCTCGAGGGAGTCGGCCGGCTGCACGCGCAGCCCATAGTCTCCGTCGGAGATCCTGGTCGCTGCCTCCCCCAGGTCGCTCAAGGATCGTCGCAGTCTGCGGGTGATCAGGACGCTGACGGCTATCGCGCCGGTGCCGGCGATCGTCAGTCCAATGCTCAAGGCGAGCAGGCCAGCGGTGTTGAACGCTTCCTCGGAATGCTCCAGGACGTCCGGGCTGTTGTGGCCCGCTTGGTGCATGTGGGCCTCGAACAGTGGCGGGCCGGCAAGAGCGGCGACGAGCACCATGGTCAGCGCCATGGCCACCAACACGCCGATCTGGGAGATCAGCAGACGCGTGGTGAGGCTGCCCGGTCGGGTCGACCCGCTCACCGGGCCGGTCCCATCCGATAGCCCACGCCACGGATGGTCTCCACGAAGACCAGGTCAGCCGCCTCGGCGAGCTTGCGACGCAGGTGGCCGATGTGGACGTCCACCAGGTGCTCGTCCCCAACCCAGTCCGCACCCCACACCGCGTCGATCAACTGCCGCCGGGTGAAGGCCGTCTTCGGCCGGGCCACCAGGACGTTGAGCAGGTCGAACTCCGTTCGGGTCAACTCCACCTCCGCGCCGTCCACCTCGACTCGGCGGCCGGCAGGGTCAACGGTCAGCGCCCCCACGTGACGCGCCGGCTCCTCGACTGCTCGGGCGGCCCTGGGGCGGCGCAGCAGCACCTTGACCCGGGCGACGAGCTCGCGGGCACTGAACGGTTTGGTCATGTAGTCGTCGGCCCCGGCAGACAAGCCGATCAGCTTGTCGATCTCCTCGTTCCGGGCGGTGAGCATCATGATGTAGCAGTCCGAGTGCTGCCGGATCTCGTGGCACACTTCCAGCCCGTCCTTGCCCGGTAGGCCCAGGTCGAGAACGACCACATCGGGCGGGTCGGACCGGGCACGCTCCACGGCGGTGGTGCCGTCGTGGACGATCGAGGTGCGGAACCCGGCCCGCTGTAGGTAGTTGGCCACCATGCCGGCCAGGACGGTCTCGTCGTCCACTACCAGGACGTGGGCAGGCGGTGGCTCCGGGCTTGGGCTCATGCCAGCAAT
>CAYUWV010000193.1:0-2478 GCA_964448385.1 uncultured Propionibacteriaceae bacterium
TGGTGGGGCACGAAGGCGATGCGCTGATCCAACCCGTGACCGCGGTGGGCCTCTTGCCTTGGTGGGGGGAGGCCCACCGCGCGTTACGCCCCGAGGGCTGTGCGGCAGGCTCAACCCTGCAGCGGCTGGTTGGTCGAATCCGGTAGGAACAGCGCGGCCACAGCGGCGATGACGAACGCCCCGCCGAACACGGCGAACACCAGCACCGAACCACCCGTCCCCAGCAGCACCGGGACGCTGAGCGGGGCCAGGATCGAGGCGATCCGGCCGAAAGCCGCGGCCGCTCCGGTGCCGGTGCCCCGGACCTCGGTGGGGTACATCTCCGGCCCGATGGCGTACAGGGCTCCCCATGCGCCGAGGTTGAAGAACGACAGCGCGCACCCGGTGGCGATGATGGCCTCCGGCGTTTGGGCGAAACCGAACAGGGCAGCGGCAACCGCCGAACCGGCCAGGAAGCTGGCCAACGTCGCGCGCCGTCCCCAGACCTCGATCAGCCAGGCAGCCACAAGGTAGCCCGGCACCTGCGCCAGGGTGATGATCAGGGTGAATTCGAACGACTTCACGAGCCCGAAGCCGCGTCCGACGAGCAGGGTGGGGATCCAGATGAAGGCGCCGTAGTAGGACAGGTTGATGCAGAACCAGACCGCCCACAACGCCGCCGTGCGGCGTCGGTAGGGCTCGGACCAGATGGACGGTTTGGCCGCGGCCTGTTGGGGTCCGGTCGCGGCTGGCTGGGCCACCGGGGCGGCAGCCTCGACGGCCTCGGCGGTTACGCCGCTACCGCGCTCAAAGGCGACCACCGCAGCCTCGGCCTCGGCGTAGCGCCCCTTCAGCTCCAGGAACCGCACCGATTCGGGCAGCCCCCAGCGCACGACCGCCGCGTAGGCCGTGGGGACGATGCCCACTGCCAGGGCCCACCGCCAGCCGTCCGGGGAACCTGGGACGAGCAGGTAACCGATCAACGCGGCCATGATCCAACCGAGCGCCCAGAACGCCTCCAGCGCCACCACCATCCGGCCCCGAATCCGGCGCGGCGCGAACTCGCTGACCAGCGTGGAGGCCACCGGCAACTCGGCGCCCAGACCGATTCCCACGATGAATCGCAGCACGATCAACGTCGCGACGCTGCCGACCAGCGCAGAGGCTCCGGTCGCCAGTCCGTACACCAGCAGGGTGAGGGCGAACGTTTGTCGGCGCCCGATCCGGTCCGCCAGCAGGCCGCCGAGACTCGCCCCGAGCGCCATCCCGACAAAACCGATGGAACCGATCACCGACAACGTGGTCGGGTCGAGTTTCCACTGGGCGGCCAGCGCGGCCATGACGAAGGAGATCAGGCCGACGTCCATGGCGTCCAACGCCCACCCGACACCGGAGCCGACCAGCAGCCGGGTGTGCTGGCGGCCGAACGGCAAGCGGTCCAGGCGTTCGGCGCGGGTCGGGGGCCCGCCCGTCGGTGCGGGCTGACCCGGCGGGTGAGGTACTTCGCTACTGGCGGGCATGGCTGCTCCGATCTCGGCTGTGCCAGATCGTAGCGAGGTCCGCCCCCGCGACGTCCACCCTCCGGCCGCGGACGCGCCGCAGCCCTGTCCTACCTCCCCTGGTCAGCGAGCTGTTCAGCCGCCTTCAGCAAGCCGTACAGAGTGGTATTGACCGGCACGAGGAGCCCATGGCTGGCCCCACGCTCCATCACTGCGCCGGCGAAGATGTCCACTTCGGTGGGGCGCCCCGCGATCGCGTCCTGGGCCATCGAGGTGTAGTTCGCCGGGCCGAGCGTGTTCAGCAGGTCCAGCCAGCGCTGCAGGTCCGTCTCGCCCAGCTCAACCCCCTCAGCGTGGGCAAGGGCGATCACCTCGCGTTGGGCCGCCAGCATCACGTCGCGGGCCGGTGATCCCGGCCGCTGGAACATCGCATAGGGCGCTTTGAGCAGCGCTGAGACCTGATTGACCCCGACGTTGACCAGGAACTTCCACCACAGGGTGTGCACCATGTCCGCGGGCACGTCGTGGGCGATGCCGGCGCGATCGAAGATCCCGCCCGCCAACCTGACCGCGTCGCTGCACGGGGCCCGGTTACTCGGCTCGCCGTAGCTGATGACCCCCACCGAGGTGAACCTCACATCGCGTCCGTCCCGGACGGCGTCGATCCCGGCCGAAACCGCCAAGAGGACCCGCGCTTGGGGGAAGGCAGCGGCCAGCACCTGCTCACTGCTGATGCCGTTGAGCAGGCTGAGCACCACGGTCCCCTCCCCCACCACCGGGCGCAGCAGGTCGATCGCTGCGCCCAGCTGGCCGAACTTCACTGCCACCAGCACCAGGTCGGCCGGCGTCGCGCTGCCGGGATCCACCACGTCGAAGTGGTGGGGAACCCCGTTGATCACCGTGGCTTGTGCCCGATACCGCTCAGCCCGGACGGGGTCGGCCACGACCTGCAGCGGCTCGCCGGAGGCGACGAACCTGCTGGCATAGGCGGCACCGATCG
>CAYUWV010000193.1:2578-4828 GCA_964448385.1 uncultured Propionibacteriaceae bacterium
ACCTGCAGCGGCTCGCCGGAGGCGACGAACCTGCTGGCATAGGCGGCACCGATCGCACCCAGGCCGATGAGGGCCGTCCTCGCCATCGTGAGTCCTTTCCTCGATCCGGCCCCACAACAGGCCGGGAGCACCCATTCTTGCCCCGTCAAGGCGGCTGCGGGGCGCGCGCCTCGTTGGCGGGCGCGCTCAGCAGCCCGGGGCGGCTCCACGCAAGTTACCCGCACATCGTCCCGGCTGCGTGCCCGGCTAGACTGGCTCCCGATCAGCCACTCGATCCCTAACGCGGAAGGCGCCCGGTGACGTTCCAGCGACTGATGAGCGCGGGGAGAGCCCTTCTCCTCACGGGCGTCGGGCTGCTCGCGTCCGCTGGCAGCCTGCCCCGACTCTCGATCTCCGGCGACCTCCCCCGCTGCCTCACCGAGTCCCCGGCCGGCGCCTGGCTCGGCCTGCACCTGCAACTGCTCACGGACAGTGGCGACTGCCCGCAGGGCCAGTACGCTGCGGGCCCCCACTACGCCGAGGTTGCCCACCTCTGGGTGGCGCTGTCCTTCTCCACGGTGCTGGTCGGCCTGGTCACCCTGCTCGGAACCCTCGGGGCAGGCGTCTGGGCACGGCGAGCGCTGCGCGCCGCTCGTCACTGGGTCGCCCAGCAGATCCAGATCGTGACCGCCTGGTGTGCGATCGTCGTGCCGCCGAGACGAGTGCCGGTCCCCGTCGTCATCGTTCATGAATGGGACGCGGCCGTCCGACGGCAGCAACTTCGTCGCGGCCCGCCGGCGCCGTTCCACTGAGGACAACCCTGCACTGCTGCGGCGGTGCCCCCATCCTCGCGGTCTCGCCCAGTGAGTCCTCATAGCCAGGGCGACGACCGTGCCGCGTCGTGAACCGAAAGAGCCACACCATGAGCAAGCAATCACCCAACCCGTCCACCCAGCCCGGCGGCGTGCCCCAGGGCAGCCGTCGAGCCCAACTAGCCGCCGAGAAGGAACGCGCCGCCAGGGAGCGCAAGGTTCGCACCTGGGTCAGCTTCGGCATTCTCGCGGTCGGCCTGCTGGCCGTTGTCGGGACCATCATCTGGGCAGTGATGGGGGCGAGTAAGGCCACGCAGGTCACCAGCCCGACGGCTGGGACCACTGACAACTACACCGTGGTCGTCGGAAACGCCGCAGCCCCCGTGACGCTGGCCATCTACCAGGACTACATGTGCCCCTACTGCGGGCAGTTCGAGCGCGCGAACCGTGCTGACCTGGCGGGCCTCGTCGAATCCGGGCAGGCTCGGATCGAGTTCCACCCGATGGCCTTCCTCGACGCCCAATCGCAAGGCACCAAGTTCTCCACGCGGGCGGCCAACGCCATGGTGACGGTCGCAAAAGCACAGCCCGACAAGGTGTTGGACTTCAACGCAGCCCTGTTCGACAACCAGCCACAGGAGAACACCGCCGGGCTGAGCGATGCGGAGATCGCTACGATCGCCCGCAAGGCGGGGGTCACCGATGATGTGGTTGCCAGCTTCGCCTCGCTGACCAATGCCGACTTCGTGGCTAAGGCCACCTCATCTGCCTTCGACTCCGGGGTCACGGGCACCCCCACGGTCAAGATCAACTCAGTGCAGTTCGCGGGCAATCTCTACGCAGCAGGCCCACTGAAGACCGCTGTTGAGGCGGCGGCCGCAAGCGCCGGCACCCCGTCACCGACGACCTCCAAGTGAGCGACGTACTGGATCGAGTCCACCGGTTCAGGCAGGGCAACGCCTGGATCTTCTCGACGATGCTGCTGTCGGCGCTGATCAGCCTGACCGCCTCGTTCGTCTTGTCGGTGGACGCGGTCGCGCTGGCGGCAGATCCGAACGTCGGGCTCTCGTGCAACATCAACGCCACCATCAGTTGCGGGACGGTCGGCAAATCGTGGCAGGCCAGCCTGTTCGGGTTCCCGAATGCGTTCCTCGGCCTGATCGCCGAGCCCGTGGTCATCACGATCGCGGTGGCCAGCCTGGCCAAGGTGAAGTTCCCCCGCGGGTTCATGCTGGCCGCACAGATCGTGTACACCCTCGGGCTGATCTTCGCCTACTGGCTGTTCTACGAGGCGATGTTCAATATCGGCGCGCTGTGCCCGTGGTGCCTGCTGGTGACGTTGTCGACGACCTTGGTCTTCGCCTCGATCACGCACGTGAACATCAGGGACAACAACCTGTTCCTGTCGCCGAAGCTGCAAGCGACCTTGTCCGCGGGGCTGCGCATGGGACTGGATGCC
>CAYUWV010000194.1:0-4825 GCA_964448385.1 uncultured Propionibacteriaceae bacterium
GAACTGGCCATGGAACGACTGGACGAGGTGCTACGGCTGGCCAGCGAGATCCCCGGCGATTTCGCGCGCGTGAGTGCTGACTTCGAGGCGCTGAATCGCGAACTGCGGGAGCAGATCATCCGGCAGGCGGGTTCACGGGGCGACGTGCTGGAGGACGTCTTCGCCGGGGTGGACGTGATCGAGGAATCCGAGGCAGGGCGCACCTTCTCGGCCTTCCACTCCCTGGTGCTCAACCCCGACCTGGCTGGCGCGCTGGATTCCGCCGTGGACTCGGTCCTCGATCGCAGGTTCGCCGGGGCGCTCACCCGCGAGGAGGTTCACCTGCTGCGCCACCTGCTCACGACGCTGCAGTCGGAAAGCACCCAGGTGCGCTCGGTCATGACCGGCTTCTCCCGGAGCCTTCGCCGCTTCGTCGAGACCCGCGAGTATCGCGAGCACCAGCGCCTCGCCGGGGCCATCGACGAGGCCAAGACCGAGGCCCTCGCCGCCTCGCGAGTGGTGCGTGCCTTCGCGCCGACCGGGCTGTGGTTGGAAACCAGTTCGTTCCCGATGGGCTCGGTCGGCACCTGGAAGCTGCGCAACCCGGCCGACTCCCGGACGGCTGAGCCGGTGGCGGGGCAGCCGAGCGGGACGCTCGACCTCGAGGCGTTGCGGCAGCAGGTTCGCGAGAGCGAGATCGACTTCGCCGAACTCCGGGCGGCCGTCGTGGAAACCCTCCGGCATTCCGCGATCGCGACCGTCGGAGAGGTATTGGCTCGCCATCCGGCGACCCAGGGGTTGGCCTCGGTGGTGGGGCTCCTCGTCCTGGCGCACTCGGCTGGCACGATTGGCCCCGGCACGGAGCTCCTCGATTGGCGCAGCGCCACCGGGCAACCTCGAACTGTCAGGGTGCGGCGTTACCTTTTCATCGAGACTCCTCCGGAATGGAAGGCGACCAGATGACTCCGAGCCCGCGGCGGGTCCATCCGGACGTGCTGCCGCCCGTTTCAACGGAACCGCCGGGCCCCGCTGACCGCCATGTGCTCACCGCCTCGGATCGAGGTCGGCTTCCGGTGTCGACGCGGCGCGTCCTGGTCCGGCTCTTGCAGGGGCCCTACCTCGACCGCTCGACACACCCCAACCTGTGGCCCGTGCTGGTGGCCGAAGAAGACCTGGTGCGGGAACGCCTGGGTGACCTCTTCCTGGATCTGGTGCTCGATCAGGAGAGCGGGGTGGCGTTCATCCGTCCGATGGTCGACGACGAGGTCGACCTGCCCCGCACCATCCGCAGCATGCCGCTCACGTTCATCGACACGGCGCTGCTGCTGTTCCTGCGGGAACGCCTGGTTCGTGCCGCGGGCGCCCGTGTGTTCGTCGGACGCGACGAGATCGATGAGCACCTCGAGGTGTATCGCGCGACCGAGGACACGAACATGGCCCAGTACGGCAAACGCGTCAACGCCTCGGTGACGAAGCTCAAAGACAATTCGATCCTGCGCAGCACCAGTGAGGAGGGCCGATTCGAGATCTCGCCCGTCCTCGGGCTGGTGTTTGACGCGGACGCGGTACGGGCCGTGTCCACCGAGTTGCGCCGGATGGCCGCGCCGGACGCTGCGGAGCAAAGCCAGGACGACCCCTTCACCGAGGAGGAGCCATGATCGCTGCCGGCCAACACCGCCTGGAGCGCCTCCAGGTCGTCAATTGGGGCACCTTCAATGGCGCGTTCGACCTCCCGGTTCCTCGCGAGGGGCTGCTGGTGACCGGGCCGTCCGGATCGGGCAAGTCGTCGCTCCTTGACGCCATGGCGTCGGTGCTCGTCCAACCACGCTGGCTGTCCTTCAACGCCGCAGCGCAGGAAGGTGGTGCCACTGACCGGCATCGCAGCCTGGTCTCCTACGTGCGCGGCGCCTACAAGCGGGAGGTCGATGACGCCACCGGCGAGGTGGCGACCGCCCACCTGCGGACCGGGGCCACCTGGAGCGGCGTCGCGCTGACCTTCCACGATGGCGCCGGGACGCGGACCGGCCTGGTCCGCCTGCTGCACCTCCCCCGAGGCACGAACGCTTCCGATGCGCTCGGGTCGGTGTTCGTCCTGGCCGACGAGGATGTCGAACTGCTGGGGCTGAGCCCCTATGTGGAGAACGGGATCGCCACCCGCCAGTTGCGCGCGGCCCACCCGACCTGGTCGACCCACACCACTTACTCGTCCTTCGCGGCCAAACTGCAGCGTCGCCTGGGGCTCGCGTCCGATCAGGCCCAGCGGCTGTTGCACAAGACGCAGTCGGCCAAGAACCTCACCAGCTTGGACACGTTGCTGCGCGACTTCATGCTGGACGAACCGGACACTTTCGGTCTCGTTGAGCAGTCGGTGGCGCAGTTCCAGGAACTCTCCTTGGCCCACCAGAGCGTGGTCGACGCGCGTCGGCAGGTGGAGCTGCTGGGGCCGCTGCGCGGGATCGACGGGGAGTTGGCCGGCCTGCGGCGACGCACCGATGACCTCGAGCTGGAAGAAACCCACTTGCGGACGGTGGTCTTGGAGCGGGCGGTCGCAACCCAAGCCGAGCGGGTCCGCGACCTGGGCCAACGCGTCGCCGCGCTCGATCGGGAGAAGCTGGACGCCGACGCAGAAGTCGCCACTTTCGAGCGCCTGCGCGACATGGCCCGTGCCGCTGTGGACGGGCTCGGCGGGCGCGAGCTTCGCGAGCTGGACGCGGCCATCGCAGCCCAGGACGGCCGACTGCAGGAGCGCGCCCGGAAGCGGAGCACCTGGGTTGCAGCGTGCCGCGAGGTCGCGCTTGAGCTGCCCGCCGGCGAGGCGGACTTCGCCTCGTTCCGCACCCAAGCCGAGACGCTGCGTGGCAGCTTGCAGGAGTCGGACGAGCGCCGGCAGGGGCGCTTCCAGCTGATTGACCAGGCGGCTCGGGCGGGTCGGCGGGTGGAGTCGCTCGAGGCACAGCTGCACGCTCTGACGCGGCAGCAGTCGAATCTGGACGAACGGCTGCTCGGCATCCGCAAGTTGCTGCTGGAATCCTCTGGCGCCTCTCGGGAGCGGCTACCGTTCGTTGGCGAACTACTGGACGTGCGACCCCAGGACGGTGCCTGGCGGGGTGCCATCGAGCGGGTGCTCCGTCCCTTCGCGCGGACGCTGCTGGTACCTGACGACCTCTACGCCCACGTCTCGGAGTTCGTGGAACGGACGTACCTGGGCGCCCGGCTGGTCTACGAGCGGATCCCTCCCGAGGTCGGCGCGCCGAAACCTGTCGACGATCCGCGCTCACTGGCCAACAAGATCGCGGTGGCCGACTCCGAGTTCTGCTGGTGGGTCACCGAGCAGCTGAACCGCAGGTTCGACTACACCTGCGTCGATTCGGTCGCTGAGCTCCGCGCGGTGGGTCGGGGGGTGACGGTGGCGGGCCAGGTGAAGCACTCTGCCACGCGACACGAAAAGGACGATCGCTCCCGCATCGACGATCGCACCACGTGGGTGTTGGGCACCTCAACCCAAGCCAAGCAGGCTGCCCTGGAGGAGGCGCTCACGAAAGCCGCCGAGGCGCTCCGCGCGGCCAAGCAGACCCGCGACACTGCGGAGTCGGCCAAGGACGAGCGCGCGCGCCACGCCGCAGTGCTCGACCAACTCCTGGCCCTGACGTGGGACGAGATCGACGTGCTCACCCCGGAGCGGGAGATCGAGCGACTCAAGCGCGCGGCGCAGGCGTTGCGTGCCAGTAGCAGCGACCTGCCAGAGGCGGAACGGCACCTGAAGGCCGCCACGGAACAGTTGCGGGTGGCTCGCGACCAGCGCGACGTGGTTCTCGCCACCGCGGAGACCACCAGGTCGAAGCTCGCGGATCTCGATGCCCAACTCGCCCGCTGGCAGGCAGAAATCGAGGCTGCTGCCGTCCCTCCGGAGCCGACTCGCGAGGCGTTGGGCCGTCGGCTTGAGGCCCTCGGCGCCTCCGCTGACCAGGCCGAGGCGCGGACGCGCCAGCGAATCGGCGAAGAGCAGCGGGATATTGCCAAACGAAGCAGCCGCGCCGCCGGACGCGCGGAACGGATCATGCAGGCGTTCAAGACCGACTGGCCGCTGCCAGCCCAGGACTGGGGCATCCAGGTCGACTACCTGCCCGACTTCCTGGGTCGGCTGGATGCGCTGGAAGCGGACCGGTTGCCCGAATTCGAACAGCGCTTCTTCACCCTGCTGCAGACCCAGTCCCAGAACAACATCGGGATCCTGTCGACCCGGCTGCGGAACGCTCGCCGCGAGGTCCGGGAGCGCGTTGACCCGATCAACGCGTCGCTGCGGCTCACCGAGTATGCCCCCGGGCACCACCTCCACGTGCGCATCGACGACCGGCGGCTGCCGGAGGTCACCGAGTTCCTGCAGACGCTCACCGAGATCGTGGGCGGCACGCTGGCCGACACGATGGGGACTGAGCGCGACGACCAGGCACGCGAGCAGGCCGAGGCCAGGTTCGTCCGGATGCAGGCGCTGCTCACCAAGCTGGCCTCAGCCGAACCGGTGGATCTCCGGTGGCGGCAGTTGTGCCTCGACACCCGACAGCACGTGAAGTTCGTCGCCGAAGTCAGGGACGCCGACGGGCGACCGGTCGACTTCTTCACCGGCGCCGGCGGGCTCTCGGGCGGTGAGCGGCAGAAGCTCGTCGTGTTCTGCCTCGCCGCGGCCCTGCGCTACCAACTCGCCCGTGACGGTGCCGAGACACCCGCGTACGGACTGGTGGTCCTCGACGAGGCGTTCGACAAGACCGACCCGGCGTTCACCAAGGCCGGGCTGGACGTGTTTCGCCAGTTCGGCTTCCAACTCCTGCTCGCCACCCCGCTGAAGCTG
>CAYUWV010000195.1:0-4823 GCA_964448385.1 uncultured Propionibacteriaceae bacterium
AGAAGGTCATGCAGTCGGGCAAGCCGCTGCTGGTCATCGCCGAGGACACCGACGGTGAGGCGCTGGCCGGCCTGATCGTCAACAAGATCCGCGGCACCTTCAAGTCGGTCGCCGTCAAGGCTCCCGGCTTCGGTGACCGTCGCAAGGCCATGCTGACCGACATCGCCATCCTGACCGGCGGTCAGGTGATCTCCGAGGAGGTTGGTCTCAAGCTGGACGCCGTCACCCTTGAGCTGCTGGGCCGGGCCCGTTCCGTCCTGGTGACCAAGGATGAGACGACGATCATCGAGGGCGCCGGCGATTCGGAGCAGATCCATGGCCGGGTCGCCCAGATCCGTCGCGAGATCGAGAACTCCGACTCCGACTACGACCGCGAGAAGCTGCAGGAGCGCCTGGCCAAGCTGGCCGGCGGTGTCGCGGTGATCAAGGTCGGCGCTGCCACTGAGGTGGAGCTGAAGGAACGCAAGCACCGCATCGAGGACGCGGTCCGCAATGCCAAGGCTGCCGTCGAAGAGGGCATCGTCCCCGGCGGTGGCGTGGCCCTGCTGCAGGCTGCTGCCAAGACCTCGGTCGAGGGACTGACCGGCGACCAGGCGACGGGTGCTCAGATCGTGTTCACCGCCTGCTCGGCCCCGCTGAAGCAGATCGCCATCAACGCCGGCCTCGAAGGCGGCGTCGTGGCAGAGAAGGTCTCGCACCTGCCCGAGGGCGAGGGGCTGGACGCGGCGACCGGCGAGTACGTGAACATGGTCAAGGCCGGGATCATCGATCCCGCCAAGGTGACCCGTTCCGCGCTGCAGAATGCGGCCTCCATCGCCGCGTTGTTCCTCACCACCGAAGCGGTCATCGCCGACAAGCCCGAAAAGGCTGCGCCGATGCCGGGTGGCGACGGCGGCATGGGTGGCATGGACTTCTGAGCCACGCCGGTCGGCACCAGCCGGCCAACTGATGTCGACGAGGGCGGTCCCACCAGGGGCCGCCCTCGCGTCGTCCCCTGAGCCGTCGGCGTGATCGGTGGGAGGTGTCCGGTCGGCAGGCCTCCCACCCGACCGGAAGCGGCGTACTGTGGAAGTACGGCGCACTCGTCGTGGGTTTCGCCGTCGACGCAAGGAGGGCGTCATGAACGGGCAGCAAACCGAGCACATGTGCAATGGCAAGGGATTCATCGCGGCGCTCGATCAAAGCGGTGGCAGCACGCCGAAGGCGCTGCGGCTCTACGGCATCAACGAGGACGCCTACAGCAGCGAAGCGGAGATGTTCGACCTCGTTCACCAGATGCGGGAGCGGATCGTCACCAGCCCGGCGTTCACCGGTCGGCGCATTCTGGGTGCCATCCTCTTCGAGAAGACGATGGACCGCACGTTCGGCGGCCAGCCGGCAGCCGACTTCCTGTGGGAGAGCAAGCACATCGTGCCCTTCCTCAAGGTCGACAAGGGCCTGCTGGAGCAGGCCGACGGGGTGCAGTTGCTCAAGCCGATCCCCGAGTTGGATGAGTTGCTGGCCCGAGCGAACTCCGCGCACATCTTCGGGACGAAGATGCGTTCAGTCATCAAGGCAGCCGATCCGGCCGGGATCGCCGCCGTCGTGGCGCAGCAGTTCGAGGTCGGTCAGCGGATCTCCGCGGCGGGGCTGGTCCCCATCCTCGAACCCGAGATCGACATCAAAGCTCCCGACAAGGCGGCCTGCGAGAACATCCTGGCCGACGAGATCGGAACCCACCTGGCGACCGACCGGTTCGACACCCCCATCATGTTCAAGCTCACCATCCCGGACGTCGACGGCTTCTACACCCCGTTCATCGAGCATCCGTCGGTGCTGCGCGTGGTGGCCCTGTCGGGCGGCTACAGCCGGGCCGAGGCGAATGAACGGCTGGCCCGCAATCCAGGGCTGATCGCGAGCTTCTCCAGAGCCCTCACCGAGGGACTGCGCGTGGATCAGACCCCCGAGGAGTTCGACGCCCTGTTGGATGCGTCGATCCAGTCGATCTACGACGCGTCGATCACCTGACCCCGCGGCGGAGCCCGTCCGTGGGTTTCACCGCACCGACGGACGGTGCTTCACCTCAGCATCGATGAGGGTCCGCCACGAGCGCACCAGGCCCTCGTCGACGTACGCCTTGTAGGAGCCCTGCGGACGGGCGGGCTTGCCGATGTGGAAAGCGGTGATCCCGGCACGGGCCAGCCACGGCACATGGTCGGCACGGAGGCCACCACCGGCCATGATCACGCTGGCGGCCCAGGCATTGGCCTTGGCGCGGTTGACGAGTTCGTCCAAGCCGTGTTCGACACCGCGTGCCGATCCTGCGGTGAGGACCTGGTCAAGCCGGGGGAGCGTCGCCAGGGCTTGCCACCCCCGGTCCAATTCGAGGCAGGAATCGATCGCCCGGTGGAAGGTCCAGGGCCAGCCGCCGTCGCCGAGGAGTTCGGTCATGACCTCAAGGTCGATCTCGCCGAGCCCGTTGAGGAAGCCGAGCACCATTCCGTCCGCACCGGCGTCGGTGTAGCCGGCCATCAGGCCCCGCAACCGGGTGGCCTCGCCGCCGTCGGTCCCGAAGCCCTCCCGCAGGCGCACCATCACGCGTAGTTGGATCGAGGACGCGGCGCGCACCTGGGCGACCAGCGCGGGCGTGGGTGACATGCCGCCCTCGACCAGTGAACCGCACAGCTGTACCCGGTCGGCGCCACCCGCCTCGGCGCGCGCAGCGTCAGCCGGATGGAGGGCGATCACCTCGAGCAGGCCGCTCATGGCTCCATGATGGCGAGCCGAGAGCGTTCGGGGTGTCCGACACGCAGCCCCGGGCGGCGCAATTCGCGAGCTCGGCCCGCTCGCGACGGTGGGGTCGGCGACTAGCGAGAATCTGTCCGGCGGACGCCGTTGATCCAGAGCTCCGAGGGTTCGACGTGAACGAACGTGGTGGTGCCCGGCAGTGCCTCGTCGACAGCGTCCTCAACGGCGTCGGCCAGATCGTGGCTGCGCTTCACCGTCCACTCGCCAGGCACGGTCACGGTGGCGTACACGAACCGCTGGCGTCCCGATTCGCGCGTGCGAACTTGGGCGATCGTGACCGCGGGGTCCCCCGCGATTCGCTCCAGCACGGCGTTGACCTGGTCGACATCCTCGGGGGGCAGCGTGCCGTCCAGCAGGCCCACGATGGACCTGCGCACCAGGCCGTAGCCGGTGAACAGGATGTTGACGCCCACCACCAGGCCGATGATCGGATCCAGCACGCGCCACCCGGTGACGATCACCAGAACCAGGCCCACCAACACCCCGACGGAGGTCCAGACATCGGTGAGCAGATGCCTGCCGTCCGCCTCAAGCGTGATCGAACGGTGGGCTTTCCCGGCCCGGATCAGGACCAGGCCGACGGCGAGGTTGAGAGACGTCGCGAGGGTCGACAGGAGCAGGCCCAGCCCGAGTTGCTCCAGTTCGGCGGGACGGATGAACCGCATCACTGCCCCGATGACGATGGCCGCCGCGGCCACGAAGATCATCGATCCCTCGACCCCGGCCGAGACGTATTCGGCCTTGCCATGACCGAAGTCATGGTTGTGGTCCGCCGGTTTGGCAGACAGCCGCAGTGCCCACAGCGCAACGAACGCAGCCACGACGTTCACCGTGGATTCCAGGGCGTCCGACCACAAGCCGATCGAGTTCGTCAGCGCTGCCGCTGCGATCTTGATCGCGAGGATGACAATCGCCGTGCTCAGGGACAGCCACAGGAATCTCTCCAGGTAACCGGAGGATACGGGCGCGTCGGCACGGCCGTCAGTGGGATTTGGCACCCGTCGACTCTACTGGAAGCGTGGATTCCTCCTGCTCGCCGAGATCCTGCGGCCACACCGCGGGGGTGTCGGCGAGCTCCAGCAGCCCGACCAGGTCGGCAGGCCACACCGGCAGTGCTGCGCTCGGCAATTCGGCGATTCGCCACCAGGCGTGTCCGCTCAGGGTGAGCTGCTCGGCTGGGGTGTGGCCGGCGACGTCGACGTCGAAGACCGGGGTCCGCAGCAGGAAGAACCATTCGGACTGGCGCAGGATCTGGTCGGAATAGCCGTGCGTCACATCGCGCCGGGCGATCGGGCCCATCATGTCGGTCTCGCTGATGCGCAACCCGGTCTCCTCAGCGACCTCGCGGACGGCCGCCTGGGCGGCGGTCTCGCCCGCATCTATGCCACCCCCGGGTGTCACCCACCAACGGCTGCCCGGGATGCCCGGATCGGTGTCGGCGAAGAGCAGGATGAACTCCCCATCGGTGATCAGGACGCGGGCCGCCCGCCGGCTGCGACGGGGGCGTTCCTGCGGCGGCACGGGGACGAACCGCCTGGCCCGGAACTCCGACGTCATGGCGAGGGGATCTCGACGGTTCCCATGGCCGTGCCGTCGGCGTCCAAGAACTCGATCGTCACCGGGCCTTTCGGCAGTTGGAAGCCGAGTTGGCCCTGCAGCACGTCGCCGGGGGTGATGTCCTTGCTCGGGAGGAGGGACGTGGTCACCGGGCCGTAGGCGATGCCATAGCGATGCTTGTCGGCCGTCACCGCGGCGGTGAAGACGGCGCCGACCGGCACGGTCCCCCGACGTCCGCTGATGGTCACGTCGACCACCAGGTAGGTCATGCCGGCTTGTGGCGGCATGGTGCCGGTATCACCCCAGGCGGCTTGCGTCGCGGTGACCACGGCTTCCCCGGCGCTCCCCTTGAGGGGGCGTTCCACGCCCAGGTGGCCACCCCGGGTGAGCACGGTCGGACCGGTGGAGGCAGTCGGGGTCGCCGAGGCGCTCGGACCGACCGGGGCGCTCGTCGCACCCGGGGTGCCCGGTGGGGTGGT
>CAYUWV010000196.1:0-3606 GCA_964448385.1 uncultured Propionibacteriaceae bacterium
TCGACGAGACCCAGATGAAGGTCGGACGCCGCCTCGCGATGAAGGTGCTCAACGCGAGCAAGTTCATCCTCGCCATCGCCGAAGGTCCAGGTTCGGGCGAGATCACCGAACCCGCCGACCTCGCCATGCTGGCTGCCTTGAGCCAGGTGGTCGGCACCGCCACGGATGCCCTGGAGGCCTTCGACTACACCACGGCATTGGAAGCGACTGAGCGGTTCTTCTGGCAGTTCTGCGACGACTACCTCGAACTGGTCAAGGAGCGTGCGTACGGGGCCCAGGGCGATGCCGCTGCTGCCTCCGCCCGGCTGGCGCTCCGGCAGGCCCTGACGGTCCTGCTCAGGTTGTTTGCGCCCTTCCTCCCGTTCGTCACCGAAGAGGTCTGGTCCTGGTGGCAGGAGGGTTCGATCCACCAAGCGAGCTGGCCTGTGGTCGACGAGGTGCCGGGTGGGGGCGACCCTGCGCTGCTCGACGCTGTGGCGTCCGCTCTGATCGGCATCCGAGGCGCGAAGTCGCAGGCGAAGGCGTCCATGAAGACCGCGGTGATCGCCGCCGAGATCAGCGGCCCGGCTCAAGCCCTTGAGCTGCTGCGTCGCGTGGAAGCCGATCTGCGGGCGGTGGGACGCATCACCGGCACCGTGGTGTGGCGGCCCGGAGACGGCCCGGTCACCGTCGGGGTCGAACTGGAGGATCGCGCCTGATGCGGCGCGTCCCAGCCTCGCGGCAGTTCGTGGCTGCGGCGGCCGTGGCAGCGACCCTGCTGGCCGCTGGCTGCTCCAGCGATGCGCCCCGCAACAGCGCCGGAGTGGTCACCGCCGCGGCAGACAGCGACGCGTTCGCCCTGAAGGTGGGTGACTGCACCGGCGCGCTGGGGACCGGCTCGATCGATCAGATCCCGCTGGTCCCCTGCACCGAACCGCACGACTACGAGGCGTACGCCAGCATGCGGTTGACCCAGAACTCCTTCCCGGGGGCCGACCAGGTGACTGAGCAGGCTGACGCGTTCTGTGCCAAGGAGTTCAAGAACTTCGTCGGCGTCGACAACGAGGAGTCGAAGTACGGTTTCTCGAGTCTGAGCCCCACCAAGGAGTCGTGGGTTTCAGCGGGAGACCGCGAGGTCCTGTGCCTGGCCGGCAAGGACTCCGGCAAGATCACCGGGAGCCTGCAGGGCGTCAAGAAGTAGGTGACAAGAGGAAGCCCCCCGCCCATTGCTGGGCGGGGGGCTTCCTTCTGTCGCTCACAACAAGTCGACCAACACCGGGTCGGCTTGCACCAGCACGGCATGTTTCGCCTCAGCCGGTGTCGTCGCCGCCCGGGCGGCAGCGGCCATCTGCTGGCACTCCGCCAGGGTGTGCAAGGTCAGTGCCGTCCGAACCGCGGACACCTTCCCTGGTGCCATGGACAGGCTTGACACGCCGAGCCCTGCCAGCACCAGCGCCATCGCCGGATCGCCCGCAGATTCGCCACACACACCGATGGGCTTGCCCATCGCGGCACCGCCTTCGCAGGCCAGCGCGACCACGTCGAGCAGCGCCGGTTCCCACGGGTTCAGCAGGTCGGCGAGTTCGCCCTGCATCCGGTCGGCCGCCATCGTGTACTGCTGCAGGTCGTTCGTCCCCAGGGATGCGAAGTCGACGTGATACAGGATCCCCTTGGAACGGATCGCTGCGGCGGGGACCTCGATCATGATCCCGACCTTCGGCAACCCGAGCGCCCGGACGCGGTCCGCGAACCAGGTCGCCTCCGCCTCGGTGGCGATCATGGGTGCCATCACCCTGACATCAGCACCGGTGGCCTTGTAGGCAGCAGCCAAGGCTTGCAGCTGAGCGTCGAGCACGTCGGTACGGATCATCCCCAAGCGGATACCGCGCCGTCCCAGTGCCGGGTTCTCTTCCGGTCCCAGATCGGCGAACTTGAGTGGCTTGTCAGCACCCGCGTCCAGGGTACGGACGACGACGCGCCGCTTCCCGAAGGCTTGGAACACCTCGGTGTAGGTCTGGGTCTGCTCCTCCACGGTCGGCATCGTGTCGCGGTCGAGGAACAGGAACTCGGTACGGAACAGTCCCACGCCTTCCACCGGTTGTTCAGCCGCCTTGCGGGCGTCCGCCGCGGTGCCGATGTTCGCCAGCAACGCGACCGGGTAACCGTCCTTGGTGGCACCGTTCCCCGTTCCGCCCGCCAGCGCGGCGGCACGACGGCGCTTGCGCTCCTGGAGCAGCTCCTGCTCCTCCTCGGTCGGATCTACGGTGATCTCCCCGACGCCACCGTCAATGGCGACAATCGTGCCAGCCGGGACGGCGAGGATTCCGACCGCCTGGACGACAGCGGGGATCCCCAGCTGCGAAGCAAGGATGGCGGTGTGGCTGGTGGGTCCACCGGCCGCCGTGATGATGCCGAGGCAGGTTTCGGTGGTGAGGGTCGCCGTCTCTGCGGGTGCGAGGTCCTGGGCCGCCAGGATGCTCGGTGTGGTCAGGGTGGGAACACCCGGCTCCGCCTGGCCCAACAACCTCGCCACCGCACGGTCGCGGACATCCCGCAGGTCGGTGACCCGCTCCGCCATGTAGCCGCCCAGCGACTCGAACATGGCGCAGTACTCCTCGACCGCGGTCGACACCGCGTTCGTCAAACCCTTGCCCGCCTGCAGCTGGGTATCAATCCCCATGGCGAGCCCGGGGTCACGGGCCATCATGGCGCCGGCCTCGAGGATCGGACGGGCATGCTCGTTCGCATTCGCCGCCCGGGCATCAAGGCCGGACGCAACGTCTTCCAGCACGCCACGAACCACGACCGAGGCAGCAGCGGCGTCCGTCGTGGGAGCCTCGTCGGCCGCCGGCTTCGGTGCCGGCGTGACCACGACGAGGGGTCCTACGGCGGTTCCGGCGCTGACGCCGATTCCATGGAACGTGCGGCTTTCACCGGACGTAGGCAACGGACTACTCCGCGTCCAAGTCGCGGGCCAGGAGCGCGACCAGGGATTCGAGCGCAGCGTCGGCACCGTCACCCTCAGCGCTGAGCGTGACGACTTCACCGTTCTTGGCGCCGAGGGCCATGACCATCAGAATGCTGCGGGCGTCGACGGGCGAGCCACCCTCTTTGGCGATCGTGACTGGCAGCCCGGTGGCCGTGGCGGCCTGGACGAACATGGCTGCGGGACGAGCGTGAAGGCCGACCGAGGAGGCGATCGCGACAGTTCGACTTGGCATGGAGAACTCCTTCTTCAATGTGACGAAACGTAAGGACAACCTACTGCCCACACCCACGCCGTGCGAGCATTCGCGGCATGATCGGGCAAGGGCACACCGGTCACGATCTCGAGAGCGGTTAACCGGTCTTGTCCAGTGGCCCTACTGGCAGGAGATGGCGCCCAACAGGGATGATGGACACGACCAATTGCACGGAAAGGGGGACGTGACGCGTGGCTGCCGTTCCCGCCGACATGGTCCTGGACATGCTGGCCGACACCATCGACGCTCTCAATAAGGGACGCTCCGGTGACGCCACTGTCATTGGGCACCTCGCCAAGGCCCTTGAGGCTGACCGCGCCCTCAGCGTGTACGTCGATGGCACCGACACTTTCGACCTGGTCGCGGCCGTGCCGTCCGCCGAGGC
>CAYUWV010000196.1:3706-4803 GCA_964448385.1 uncultured Propionibacteriaceae bacterium
GCCACCTGCTCGTCGCTCGGCACGTGATACATCACGTTGAGCAGGATCTCTTCCAGGATAGAGCGCAGGCCACGGGCGCCGATGCCACGTTTGAGCGCCATTTCCGCGATCGCGTCGATCGCGCCCTGGGTGAACTCGAGCTCGACGCCGTCCAGTTCGAACAGTTTGCGGAATTGTCTGATCAGCGCGTTCTTCGGCTCGACCAGAATGCGCACCAGCGCTTCGGCGTCCAGGGAGGCCACCGTGGAGATCATCGGAAGCCGCCCGATGAACTCCGGGATCAGCCCGAACCGGTGCAAGTCTTCGGGGCGTACCTCTTCGAAGGGGTTGATCGAGGTGGGCTTGCGGACCGCTGCGTCATTGTTGAAGCCCAGTGGACGCTTGCCGACCCGTGCGTTGATGATCTCCTCAAGGCCCGAGAAGGCGCCGCCCACGATGAACAGGATGTTTGTCGTGTCGATCTGGATGAATTCCTGGTGTGGATGCTTGCGCCCACCTTGCGGCGGGACCGAGGCCGTCGTCCCTTCGAGAATCTTCAGTAGCGCCTGCTGGACGCCTTCTCCCGAGACATCGCGCGTGATGGACGGGTTCTCGCTCTTGCGGGCGACCTTGTCGATCTCGTCGATGTAGATGATCCCGGTCTCGGCCTTCTTGACGTCGTAGTCGGCGGCCTGGATCAGCTTCAACAGGATGTTCTCCACATCCTCACCGACGTACCCCGCTTCGGTGAGCGCCGTGGCATCCGCCATCGCGAACGGGACGTTCAGCATGCGCGCCAAGGTCTGGGCCAGGTACGTCTTGCCGCACCCGGTCGGGCCGATCAGCAGGATGTTGGACTTGCCCAGTTCCACCATTTCGTCATCGGCCACGCGCCGCGCGGGACTGGCGGCTTGCGCCTGAACTCGCTTGTAGTGGTTGTAGACCGCCACCGACAGCGCCTTCTTGGCGCTCTCCTGACCGATGACATAGCTATCAAGGAAGGCGCAGATCTCTCGAGGCTTGGGTAGGTCGTCGAGCAGGCCCACGTCCGGGGTCTCGGAGAACTCCTCCTCGATGATCTCGTTGCACAGGTCGATGCACTCGTCGCAGATGTAGAC
>CAYUWV010000197.1:0-4693 GCA_964448385.1 uncultured Propionibacteriaceae bacterium
AGCGGGGACAGGACGGAGCCACGATACCGGCTTCAGCCCTGATTGCCCGCTTCGAAGGAGACCAGCAGCCGGCGCAGCGTCCCAGCCAGCGTGGCGCGTTCGGCGAGGGTCAGTTCGTCGAGCAGAACCCGTTCGCTGACCAGGAGATCTGCCAGCGCCGCTTGCACCTTGCTGCGCCCGTTCGCGGTGAGCCGTACCCGGACTCCGCGACGGTCGTCGCGGTTGGGTTGACGCGTGACCAGACCCTTGGCTGCCAACCGATCCACTCGGTTCGTCATGGTTCCCGACGTCGACAGCGTCTGCCGGGTCAGCTCGCCCGGCGACAGCTCGTAGGGTGGCCCTTCGCGGCGCAGGGCGGCGAGCACGTCGAACTCCCACACCTCGAGGTCGTGGGCGGCGAACGCGTCACGGCGGGCCAGGTCGAGGTGTCGGGCGAGCCGGGTGATCCTTGAGAGGACGCCCATCGGTGAGACGTCGAGACCGGGCGCTTCGGAATGCCAGGCGGCGAGGATGGCATCGACTTCGTCGGTGGCCATGACTTCTCCTCGTGACGGTGCGGTGGCACGACTCTACCGGTGGGTCGGTCAGGGCAGCTGATGGATGGCCAGCGGCAGCACAGAACTTGCCCCCGCCTCGGCCAACAGCGCACCGGCGACCGTCATGGTCCAACGCGTCCGGATCGTGTCGTCGACCAGCAGCACCGGTCCCTGCAGCGAGACGCCCGGTCGGAGGGTCATGCGGGCCACGAGGTCGCCGGCGCGCTTGGCAGAGGCGGCCTCCTGGGTGGGCGGCGGACCGGAGACCGCTAGCGCGTCGACCAGCGGCAGCCGTCCCACAGCGGCGAGGTGTTCGGCGACTGACGCGACGAGGGTCGGAAAGCGTCGTGACGGCATCGCCACCACCGCCGTCGGACGCTGCCAGGTGGGCGCCCAACGCTTCAGGACCTCGACCATCCCCGCCAGCACCTCGGGCGGCGCCGGGTGGTCGTGGCGCCACAGCCCGGCCAGCTCAGACCCCCAGGCGGGGTCGTCAGCGAACGCCAGGGCCCGCCCGGGTGCCAGGAAACCGATCCGGCCTTTGTGCCCGGGGATCCCGGAAACCCAGAGCTTCCGCGGCTCGATGATGACGTCGAGGCCCCGAAAGAATCGACGTGCCGCCTCGACCCTGGCGCGGGTGGGTTCCGCGCCCGGGGCGGGAAGTTGGCCGGTGCACACCGAGCAACGACCGCACGGCCGTGGGTCGGGATCGTCCAACGCCCGCTGCAGGAACTCCATGAGACAGCCCTGACCGTGGGCGAAGGCCCGCATCAGGGCTGCCTCGCTGGCCCGGACCCGGCGCAGCGCACTCCACTTAGCCTCGTCGTAACTCCAGGAGCGCCCGGTGGCAACCCAGCCACCGGTTCGTCGCTCCACCGCCCCGTCGACGGCGAGGATCCGCAGCAACGCCTCCAGCCTGGTTCGCCGTAGCCCCGTGGCGGCCTCCAGCGCCGCAGCGCTTCGCACGCTCTGCCCGTCCTCGCTACCGGCGAGCGCCGTCAGGATTCGGGCCACCTGCTGTTCGTCGGGGATCCCGGCGGTGGCGAAGTACTCCCACACGCGCTCGTCGGAGTCTGCCGGGACGAGGACGGCGACTGCCGCGTCCAGCGCTCGACCGGCGCGTCCGACTTGCTGGTAGTACGCCACGGGAGAGGCAGGCGACCCCAGATGGATGCAGAATGCCAGGTCGGGCTTGTCATAGCCCATGCCGAGGGCCGAGGTGGCCACCAGCGCCTTCACCCGGTTCCCGCGAAGCTGGTCTTCCAGTGCCTCGCGGTTCTCGCTTTGCCCCGAGTAGGCGGCCACGTCGAGGCCCTGGCTCCGCAGGAAGGCGGTCACCCGTTCGGTCTCTGCGACTGTCAAGACGTAGACAATCCCCGATCCGGGCAGCGAATGCAGAGCGTCAGCCACCCAGGCGTAGCGCTCCAACCCACCCAGCGGCGGCACGACGGCCAAGCGCAGCGAGGCCCGGGCAAGAGAGCCTCGCAGCGTCACCGACGGCTGGGCGGCCGAGGCGTCCAACTGGGCGGCGACATCGGCGGTGACGCGTTGGTTGGCGGTGGCCGTCGTGGCCAGCACCGGTGTCCCCGGGGCCAACCGCAGCAGGGTGCGGGTGAGCAGCTGATAGTCGGGACGGAAGTCGAACCCCCAGTCAGAGACGCAATGCGCCTCGTCGATCACCAGCATCCCGCACTGCGCCAGCAGGTCTGGCAACTGCCGGGCGAAGGACGGGTTGGACAGGCGTTCCGGCGAGATGAGCAGCACGTCGATCACACCGCCCCGCACCTGCGCGAGCACGTCGGCCCAGTCCTCGACATTCGTGGAGTTGACCGTGGCCGCCCGCAGCCCGGCGCGTTCGGCCGCCGTGATCTGATCCCGCATCAGAGCCAGGAGCGGCGAGACCACCAGGGTCGGGCCAGCCCCGCGTTCCCGCAACGCTGCCGTCGCTGCCCAGTAGACGGCTGACTTGCCCCACCCGGTCGCCTGCACCACCAGGACGCGGCTGCGGCGCTCGACCAGTTCTGCAACCGCCCGCGCCTGATCCGGCCGGGGTGCAGCCTCCGGACCGGCCATCGCGCGGATGACCCGGGCCAGCACTGCCTCCCAAGCCGGGGGCGCTGCCGCGGCGGCCGGACCCGCGTCTGACTTCACAGGGTCACCGAATGGTTCTCAACATGGCCGATCCGCACCGAGGACGTCACCGCCAGTACCGAGATCGCCAGCATGGCGAGCATCAGAGCGCCGAAGCCCGCGCCCGAGGTCCCGCCCCCGCCGATCACGTACAGGGTTCCTGCGATGCCGGCGCTCAAGCTGTTGCCGAGGGCCTCCCCCACCTGCAGCGACGAGGTGTTGCGTCCCAACGCCACGGCCGGCGAGAGCTGCATCACCGCCAGCGACGTGCTGGCGTTGGAAAGACCCATGCCGACACCGGAACACAGCCACCCGCCCATCACCAGGACGACCCCTGGCCCGGGCAATACCGCCGCCGTGGCCACAGCGAGCAGACCGACGGCGGTCAAGGCGGCACCGATCACGATGATCGTGTCGCGCCGGAACCGCAGCCAGGGTCGTGACTGCAGCCAGGCGCCCGTCATCCACCCGACCGAGCCGACGATCATGGTGGCCGCTGCCCACTGCAGCGACAACCCCCACGCCGTGGTGAACATGAGCGGCAAGAAGGTCTGGGCCCCGAAGAAGGCTCCCGACGTCAGCGCTCGCACGTTCACCACAGCAGACAGTCCGCGCCCGGTGGGCGAGAACCCGGCCGGCATCAGCGGGGGCAGCCCCCAGATCAGGAGGCCGAGACCCACGATCAGCCACAGCAGCGACATCGGCTCGATCCGCTGCCCGGCCCACTGCAAGGACGCGGCACCGGCGGCCACCAGCAGGGCCATCGGGAGGTGTCGCCGGGGAGTCTGGACCGCATCGGCATGCGCCGGCAGCGACAGCCGCAGCAGCGGCCGGATCACCAGCAGCCCGGCCAGCAGCAGGACGGGCAGCACCGACCAGAACACCCAGTGCCACGACCAGGTCTCGGCCAGCCAGGCGGCCAGCGGCGGTCCCGCGAACGCGGGCACCATCCAAGCGGCCGAGAACGCCGTCATCAGACTGGCCCGCTCGCGACCGTCGAAGGCGCGGCCGACCAACACCATGACGGCAAGATTCATCGTGCCGCCCCCCAGGCCTTGGATCGTCCGGGCGACCACGAGCAACCCCATGGAGGTGGCCGCTCCCGCCAACGCCAGCCCCACGCCGAAGATGACGAAGCCTGCGATCAGCGGCCGCACCGGACCGAAGCGGTCGGCCGCCTGCCCCGCGGCCACGATGGACAGCGTCTGGGCGATGACGAATCCGGTGAACGCCCAGGCATACAGGTCCAGGTTCCCCAGGTCATCGACGGCGGCCGGCATGGCGGTGACCACCGCGGTCGCCTCGAAAGCGATGGCCGCCACGCTCAACAACAGCCCGACGATGAGGCCGCGACGGCTCGGCGTCGGGGCGGGCACGGCAGCCATGGTGTCCTCCGCCTCACTACGCTGGTCTCATCAACACGATGAGCACGGCATTCTCTCACGAGCAGCAGCCCGGATTTCCGACCCACAGCGCACCTGAACCCTCGCCGTCCAACTCCCAATGAGGTGACATGACCCAACAGCCGAGCACCACCACGATCCTTGACGAACGCACCGAGTTCCGACTGGACGAAGGCGACCACGAGCGCTTCTCGCACTACGTCGAGAAGGCCAAGCTGACCGAGGCAATGGTGATGGGGACCCCCGTCATCGCGCTCTGCGGGAAGGTCTGGGTGCCGTCACGTAACCCTGACCGCTACCCCGTGTGTCCCGAATGCAAGGAGATCTGGGCCTCGCTGCAGCCCGGGGACGGTGGCGGCACCGAGTAAGCAGCCGCCCCTGTGCCATTGATCTGCGCGCCGACCGGCAGGGCAGGGCTTATTCATCGGATCGCGGGCGAGATTCGGCAGCGATGACATCGCCCCGACACAGTCCGTCCTGCTCCGTTCGGACCCTGGTCGACGGCTTGGCGGAGGTCTAGGACAGGTGGGCTGAGGACCTCCAGGCCAGGGCCCGCTCGGCCGGACGCAGACTGCTGGATGTGCTGATCGGGCAGCCGACGGTCAATGTCGCCCACATCGAGAA
>CAYUWV010000198.1:0-2537 GCA_964448385.1 uncultured Propionibacteriaceae bacterium
GCGCCACGAGGTGGGGCACGCCGTCGGCCTGGGCCACAGCCCCACCGGCCTGATGCGGCCCGACCTGCGCCCCGGCCAGTTGCTGGCGGTGCCGGCTGCACTGCCCGCCACGCAGGCCTCCACCACACAACCGCAGGCCCTGCGCCTGCCGACCGAGAACGCCACCGACCCGGCCACGCCGCCGGCCGACACCAAGGCCGACGAGCCCGCACCGGCGCCGGCGCCCAAGGCGGAGGCGGCCAAGAGTTCCCCGCCGCCAGCCGCGAAGCCTGACCCTCCCGCTGAGGTAGTCAGCAAGCCTGCGGCCAAGGCGTCCACCGACAACGAGCCCTCCGCCGAGCCCACCGGGGAGCCGTCGGCCTCGGCGAAGCCCTCCGCCTCGGCCAACCCATCCGCCTCAGTCGAACCGTCCGCCGCGGCGGAACCGTCGGGGACCCCGGAGCCCACTGCCAGCACCGACCCCACCGCCAACGCCGCCGCACCCACCACCGAAGCCGTCGCGGTGGTCGCACCCGCCAGCACCGAAACCGCAGCCCCGGCGCCGCTGGCCACGTGGACGGTGGCGGGCACCGTCGCCATCTTGACCCTGGGTCTGGGAGTCACCAGCGGACAGGTCTGGTACGACCCCGCCACGGATGAATTCGTCTTCGCCAGTGACGGCCTCACCGTGCGCATCGCAGCGGCCGGCGTCACGTCGGTGCAGGTGAAGGGCGAAGCTGCCGACAAGATCTCCATCGACCTGCGCCAACTCCGCAGCACGCTGCAGGTGGACGTGGCGGCCCAACACCACGAGGTGGACGTCGTCAGCGATGACGCCGACGTGCACGTGACGGGGACGGAAGCCACGAAGGACTCGTCGTCAGCCCTGGTGTTCAGCAGCCTGCTCTCGATCCTGCGGATCGCCGCCCCCCACCTCGCGGCGCAACTCCGGGCCGTGGGCTCGGCCGTCACCCTCACCGGACGGATCGACCTGACCGCGACCGGCGCCAGCCTGGCGATCACCGCCCAGCGGGTGGTCACCGAGGGCGCGACCAGCATCGACACCCGCGGCGCCACCACCGCCGGGGCGGTCACCCTGACCGCGGTCGCCTCGAGCAGCGACGCGGCCTCGGCCCTGGTGTCGCTGCGCAACGCCACCCTGTTCGCCGGCGAGGTCACGCTGGCCGCCAGCGCGGTCGGGGCCACCGGCGCCGCAGCGGTCGTGGACGTGACGGCTTCGGCGATCCAGGCCACCGGCGACGTGTCGCTGCGGGCCGCGGCCACGCTGACCGCCGGTGCCGGCGGAACCCCCGCCAGCGTGGCGACGGTGGGCATCAACTCCAGCAGCGTGACGACTCCGGGCTCGCTCGCCCTCAGCGCCACGAACACCACCAGCCTCTCCGGCTCGGCCCGCGACCCGCTCACGGCCAGCCTGACCCGAACCACCACCGCCTCGCTCACCGACTCGACCGTGACCGCCGGTTCCGTGGCCCTGCAGGCCACCGCCCACGGGGTGCTGACGCTCACCGGGCTGGGTGCCGGAACCACCGCCTCGGCACGACTCGCCTCAGCCACCACCGCCACCATCGCCGGCCGCGTCGGCCTGACCACCGCCAGCGGCACATCGCTCGGCGCCAGTGCCACCGA
The DNA here is from genome assembly GCA_964448385.1 of uncultured Propionibacteriaceae bacterium. Taxonomy (GTDB): domain Bacteria; phylum Actinomycetota; class Actinomycetes; order Propionibacteriales; family Propionibacteriaceae; genus Propionicimonas. The sequence goes on from CAYUWV010000198.1 coordinate 1,627, forward strand.
CCACGTCGAGGTCGCTGCGGCCGGTCTGGCGCTGGCCGGGGCCGACCTCGACACGATCGCCGCCATCGCGCCCGGCGCGGTGGTCACGCTGCGTCCGTCCGACACGGGAGGCAACCAGCTGGTCATCCGCGCGGCGTCGGTGCACGACACGACGGTGGACTCCGGGACGATGGCGATCGCGGTCAGCGACGCCACCACGGTGGCCCAACTGGCCAGGGACGCCGTCCTGATCGGTGGCGGTGACGTGGCCCTGGTCGCCAACAGCACCGACACCACCGCGGCCAGCAGCACCGGCGGGGCGGCCCTCACCTCGTCCCGGGCGGTCACGACGGCCCTGGTCGACGCCGGGCCGGTGTTGGTGCTGGACGGTGGCCTGGCCCTGACGGCCACCCAGGCCGCCACCGCCCGCGCCACCGGCCAGGGCGTCGCCCTCGTGCTCGCCGACCACCGGGTGCTGGCGCGGTTGGCCCGGTCGGTCACCACCGCCGGCGAGTTGTCACTGTCCGCCACCGGCACCTCCGACACGTCGTCGGTCGTCCAGCCCGGCGGCTGGGCGCTGTTCGACGCCGACGTGCTGGCCAGCCTCGGCGGGCTGAGCGGCATCACCATCGCCCTGCCGGTTGCGCTGTCGGCGCAGGCCACCACCGTGGTCACCGCCACGGCGGGCGTCCAGGTGTCCGACGGCCTGGCACTCGAGGCGGGTGCCGTCCAGCTGCTCGCGCTGATGGGTGGCAGTTCGGCGGCCGTCGTCAGTGGCGGCCAGGCTTCGTCGCTGCCTGCGGTCGCCGTCCACCTAGCGGCGCTGCGAGCTCTGGTGACCCTCGATTCCCCGATCCACTCCGACGGCATCATCACGCTGCACGCCGGACGGGGACCACCGTCGGTCGAGTTCACGACCATCGCACCCGTCA
>CAYUWV010000198.1:2637-4685 GCA_964448385.1 uncultured Propionibacteriaceae bacterium
GCCGGAGCCGTCCTCGTCCTCGCCGCCCTCGGCGGCACCCTGACCGCTCCCGGCGCCACGCTCAGCTTCGCGCCCGGATCGCTGGCCGCGAACGCCTGGGTCAGCATCACCCCGCGGACCGTCACGGTCACCGGCCTGCGCCTCGACTCGCCGGTCTACGACCTGCACGCCGTCGATGCCGCCACCGGCGTCACCCTCAGCACGTTCGCCATCGCCCCCCGGCTGGTCATCCAGGTTCCGGCCAGCGCTGCCGGCTCGGTCATCTACTACCTGGCACCCGACGGCACCCTGGCCCAGCAGGCCACCAGCTACGACGCGGCCGCCGGCACCCTCACCGCAGACCTGCCGCACTTCAGCAGCTACACCAGCGGCACCCCACTGGCCGCTGTCATCACCTGGCTCCTCCCCAAGCTGACCGCGGCCGTCGCCGGGACGTACAGCCTGGCCGACCTGGCCCTGGCCCCCGGCATCAGCCTGACCGGCGTCAGCTTCACGATCACCAGCCTCACCGGCTCCGGGTCATCCTGGACCGGCAGCGCGTCGGTGCAGGGCAGCTTCGCCGTCAGCCTGACCGCCGGCAGTTGGTCCGTCGCCGGCAGTGGCACCCTGGTGGTCGGCTACGCCCTCGCCGGGCAGGCGCTCGATTCCGGCACCCTCAGCTTCGCGGTGAACAACCTGAGCCTGCAGGTGAGTTCCGGCGGCACCAGCGTCGCGAGCATCGTCGCCGCCCAGGCAACCATCTCCCAGACCGGTTCCGACCTGGTGGTGTCCGCGACCGGCGTCGCCGCGAGTGTCGCCGGCGGCCAGTTGACACTGTCGGCGGGGACCTTCACGTTGACCAGCCTGGCCAGCTCCAGCAGCATCACGTTCGCCCTCACCGCCGCCTCGGCCGCGGCGGGGTCCGGCGCCGGGCTGACGCTGACCGAGGTGGCCGTGTCCTACGGCGCGTCCGGGCTTTCCGTGGCCGGGAGTCTCGCGCTCAGCGTGGCCGGACAGACGATGGCCGCCACCGTGCAGGCGACGGCGACCGGCACCACGCTGACCCTCACCGTCAGCGCCCTGAGCCTTGACCTCGGCGCCGGCACCGCGCAGCGGATCGTCATCGCCGACGGCAGCGGCACCTTGACGCTCTCGGCGTCCGGCTGGAGCGGCACGCTGACGGCGACCGCCCAGGCGTCCGGGCTGCTGAACGCGTCCGTCGCCGCGAGCCTGGAGTTGTCCGGCAGCTCCGTGCGCGTCGCCATCGCGGTGACCGGGCAGTCGCTGCTGATCGGGGCCAACGGGCAGGGCGTTCAGGTGAGCGCCGCCAGCGTCGTCCTCATCGTCCAGAGCGACGGCACGGGCGTCCACTACGCGATCGATACGTCCGGCGCCCTGGCGCTGGTCGGCTTCGCCGCAGTGACCGCGGGCGGGTCGGCGCGGGTGCGGCTGAACAGCTTCCTGGCCGGCTTCACCACCACGGTCGGCACCAGCACCGTGACCTTCGGCGCCACCGAGGTCGGGACGGCCACGACTCGCTTCCTGTCGGTCGCGGTGAGCGGGGCAACGCTCAGCATCCTGGGGCAGTCGGTCGTGGCCGACCTGGCCGTGACCGAGACCACGAGCGGGGGAGTCACCGAAACCCGGCTCACCCTGGGCGACGGGACGCTGACCATCGCCGACGGCACCTCGACCCTGCTTGAGCTGGACACCGTCCAAGGCTCCCTGAGCCTGTCGAGCGCCGGGATCGCCGGCACGCTGAGCGCCAACGTGGTGACCGGGCTCACCGGGTTCTCGTTCACCGGCACGCTGACGGTGGCAGTGAACACCGCCGCCGAGGCCGTCGGCGACCTGCCAGCAGGGCTGTACCTGCGGATCGGCGTCCTGGACGCCAAACTCGTCGTGGCCGGGCAGGAACTGGGCGCCGACCTGGTGGTGACGCGCACGACGGACAGCACCGGAGCCACCGTCCTGGCCATCGCGATCGCGAACGGCACGCTGTCCCTGGCCGCAGGCGCGCTGACCCTGACCGACGGCACCGGCAACCTCGTGCTCACCAGCGCCGGGAC
>CAYUWV010000199.1:0-4656 GCA_964448385.1 uncultured Propionibacteriaceae bacterium
GCACGCTGACGCGCAGCGACGGCAGCACCCAGGCGTCCTACAACGGCTGGCCGCTCTACTACTGGGTGAAGGACACCAAGCCGGGCGACGTGACCGGACAGAACGTCAACGCGGTCTGGTTTGTGTTGGATCGTGACGGCAACGCCGTCAAGAAGTAGGGCGTGGTGGAGGTTTTCGGGCTGCCGCTGCACCCCCTGGTGGTGCACGCAGCCGTCGTGCTGGTGCCGCTGGCCTGCCTCGGCGCCTTGATCGTCGCGGTCTCCGGCAAGGCCCGGCGCCGGTACGGCTGGCTGACCGCGGCGTTCGGACTCGCGGGAGCCGCATCGGCGGTGATGGCCAGGCTGTCCGGCGAAGCACTGTTCGCCAGCATCGGGGGCTCGCCGGCCACCGTGGCCCACCGGAACTGGGGGCTGGTGGCCCCCTTCCCGGCGATCGTGCTGGCGTTGGCGATTCCCGCGCTGCTGCTGGTGGATCGACGGGCCACGGGCCGACCTGGGACGGCGTTCTGGATCGCGGTGGCGGTCACCGTGGCGGCGGCGGTGAGCGGGCTGGTCTTGGTTGGGCTCGCCGGGCACACCGGCGCGACGGCGGTCTGGGGTCGCTAGCCTTCGGCACTGCCGGCCGTGAGCCGCCAGGATCGCGCCGTCGCGAGGGGCGTCCTGGGGCCTTCCTGGGGGGCCGTCTGGCGCTCACTCCCCCGACAAGACCTCCCTGACGGGTGAGCATCTGGGAAATCTTCATGTGATGGCGTGTCGCGGTGGTGGGCCTGCGCCTCGGGGCGTCCGTCCGCACTTACGATCGGGGCGTGCATGGAGAGCTGCGAACCGGGTCTGTGATCTGGGTTCGCGGCAGCTGCCCGCTCCTCCTCGGCACGACCCGACACCAGACCTGAGGACGCCCCGTGAAACCGATCATCTCCCGCTCCCACCTGAGCATCACCGCCGCCGTGTCAGCCATCGCCCTGACGATGACCGCCTGTTCCTCCCCCGGCGTCGTCGCCTCGTCCAGCCCCGCTGGCCCGGCCGCGACCTCGTCCCCGGCCACCTCGACCCTCGGCCCGGAGACGGACTACGAAACCTTGGACTTGGCGACGTTCAGCAATCCGACCGCGATCACGAACCAGTGGCACTCCCTGAAGCCGGGCGCCCGCTACATCTATGAGGGCACCGCGGTTGACGGCAAGGACAAGCTGCAGCTCCGGATCGATTTCGTCGTCACGGATCTGGTGAAGGAGGTTGCCGGGGTCAAGACGGTGGTGGCCTACGTGGTCGACTACGAAGACGAAGAACTGGTCGAGAAGGAACTCGCCTTCTTCGCCCAAGCCGACGACAAGACGGTGTGGTACATGGGTGAGCACCCGGAGGAGTTCGACGACGGTGAGTTCGACAAGGCGCCGACCTGGTTCCACAACGTCGCCGACGGCAAGGCAGGCATCGCCATGCCGGGTGACCCGCAGGTCTCCGAACGCAGCTTCTCCGAAGGCTGGTCGCAGACGGTCGACTTCACCGATCGCGGACGCGTGGTGGCCATCGACAAGAAGGTCTGCATCACGCTGAAGTGCTTCGAGCCGGTGGTGGTCATTGAGGAGTTCGCCGTCGAGGAGCCCAACGCCACCCAGATCAAGTACTACGCCCAGGGCGTCGGCAACGTGAAGGTGGGCTGGCGGGGCGACGACTCCCAGCGCGAGGAGCTGGAGCTGGTCAAGATGAGCGAACTGGACGCCGCGGGGCTGGCCACGTTCCGCAAGCTGGCGCTCACCTTGGAGGCCCACGCGTACAAGATCAGCAAGGACGTGTACGGCGCGACCAAGCCCATGGCCTGACGGGTTTGGTCGCGCTCAACGGGGACCGTCCATGGCTTGCCGTCACGCTGCCAGCGCAAGTCGCCTGAACACGAGGTCGACGCGTGGCCAGTTCCGCCCGCGCTCCGGCTGGAGTTGGGCCTGGGGCTCAGCCTCGGGCTGGGCCTCAGCCTCGGGCTGGGTTCTGGGCGCGGACACCGGCTCGGCCCCCGGCGGCTGGGGCGCCCAACTGGGATACCGGTGACCGGTCGGGGTTTCCACCACGACGGTCTGGGCGCCCTCCGGCCCGGGACTGGCCCGCCACCCCGGCGCCTGCTTCGCATGGTTACACGCCTCACACAAACCCTGCCCGTTGGCATAACTCGTCGCACCCCCGGCCTCGTGGGGCTGCACGTGGTCCACGTGCCGGATCGGCGCGTCACACCACGGCGTCCGGCACGTCTGATCCCGCACCTCGATCAACTGAGCCAGCCCTTTCGGGAAACACCGGGCCCGCGACTCCAACGCCACCAGATCACCCGTCCCGGGCCGCTGGTACAGCCGCCGCACCCACCCAGCCACCCCCTGGGAGGCACCAACCAGCGCCCGGGCAACACCAGCCGGGACAGGACCGTACCCGGCCAGGTGCGCCGGGCCGTCACCCGCGGCCAGCAGCGTCTGGTCGGACATCACCAGATGCACACCCACCGGCACAGCACCCGCCGTCGCCTGACCGGTGAGGCGTTCGACAAGCCGGTCCGCCATCAACTGACCACGACCCCGGCCATCCCCGGCCGCCCGCGCGGAATCCGCCGCCACACCAAGGGCCGCAAAAGCGGCGACCCCCTGAGCGACCGGCAGCAAAGCCGTCAACCACGTCATCGTGTCCGGCGCCGGCCGCAGCGACACGTACCGGTCGCCGACCGCCTGGGCGGACCGGCGCACCACACTGTGGGGATCCAACCGGTACGCCACCTGCCGGCACTCGCACACCAGCCGGCGACTCCCCAACCCCGCGACCCGGACGGCGTCACCACACACCCGGGAATCCACCTCAGCCCGGTCCTCCACACTCAGACACGCCGTTTCACGCACCACCAGCATCGCCCGATACTCCGACAACACACCCGACCGCAGCGCCGCCAACACGCACGGCATCTCACGCACCAACGCCCTCGCCATGCCCAGCAGCCGGCCACCCGCGTGAGGCGACTCACGCCGAGCCAGCGCGACCTGCGCCGCGATCCCCCGCCCCACCTGGCCCGCCGGAACCCCCTGGGCCACCTGAACGGCCCGCTGCGAACCGTCGAACGCCACCGCCACCTCGGCCTGCACCCCCGCGATCGTGGCCTTCAACTCCTCCAGCCCGCGCAACACCGCGATCCGCTCCGCATCCGACTCCGGCACAGCCGCCGCGCGCAAGACGTCCGCCACGCGAGCCAGCCCGCCAACAGACAACCTGGATTCGATCACATGTTCGATTATACCCGTGGATGTGTCGCCCGTCAAGCAAACGACGAAACCCACGTCTAGTCCCCGCGTAGCGGAAGGGATCGTGCGGGCACGGCATCCCGGACGACCGCGCGTCTTGCGATGTCCCCGCGCAGGAAAGGACCGTGCCTCACATGGTTCCCCCCGGGAACGCAGGGGGCCGGCGACAATGCGGGGTGCCCAGTGAGCGCCTCATTGTCGGCTCGGATTGAGGTCACCAAGAAGCACGCCACCCCCTACGCCAACACTGAGACGAAGGACAAGGGCCGGATCCTGGACCAGGTGGTCGAGGTCACCAGCCGGAACCGGAACCACGCCCGGCAACAACTCCGCGGGGTTGCTCGTCAAGGGTTGGGGGCGGATCTGTGGACAACTAGTCGTTGTGAAAGTGCTTGTGGATGACGGGTTTGCCACGCCAGAACTGTCAGTGGCCACGTTTAGCGTGAAGGTATGGAAGCCTCCCACTCCCTCTCGCTGACCGGCGTCCGCCCTCTGGCAGGCTCGGCGTCACCACAGGCCGTCCAGTGCGGCCAGATCCGGGACGGTTGCTCATCGCCGCACGTACCGAGCGACCGAGTCGGCCACCAGCGCCGCGTCCGAGCCCACTCCCATCAGGAGCCCCGACTGCCTGTTGCGCATGAAGTGCACCCCGCAGAAGTACAGCCCCCCAACGGCTGCCGCCCCGTCCACCGTGACCGGGAAGCCCAGCTCGTCGAAGACCGGGAGCCCAACCCAACGCGCGTAGTCGGGCCGGAAGCCGGAGGTGAAGATCACCGCGGCTACGTCCTTGGTGGCCACGGACGCGATCGGGTCGGCGTGGAAGGGCGGCGGGTCGGGCATCTCGGGCGCGGTGATGCCCTTGGCCGGCAGTTGGGTCGCCAGCAGCGTCTTCAGGTCGTGGTAGCGGGCGTCGCCGAACGCCACCGAGGCGTCCAGGTCGTCGGCGAACGTCAGGGCAGCATCGTCGGCTGACGCGAGCCTTCCGGTGAGTTGGACGCCGAGCGCTTGCAACGTGCGGTAGTGGAGGTCGTGCCCGCCATCGCGGCCGGTCGCCTGGGGGTTGGACACCAGCCTGGCCGCCGGGCTGGGCAGCGCGACCAGCGGCTGGTCGAAGAAGGAGGTCTCGCAGAGCCAGGTGAAGGTGTCCCGGCCCTCGAGCCGACGTGGCATCCACGGCGCCCGTCCGCACGCGAGGACAACGTCTCTGCCTGCCAGGTGGAGTTCCTCAGCCAGCTGACAACCGGTTTGACCGCTGCCGACGATGACCACGCGGCCGGGCCCGACGTCGTCGGGGTTCCGGTAGTCGGTGGCGTCCAACACCGGGAGGTGAGCTGGCAGCCCGGCTGCGACCGTCGGACGATGCGGCTTCTGAAAGGCACCGGTGC
>CAYUWV010000200.1:0-4650 GCA_964448385.1 uncultured Propionibacteriaceae bacterium
TCGGCGTCGTAGAACCGGAAGCAGATGTCACCCACCGCGCCGAGAGAGCGCAGCTCCTGTCTCTCAGCGCTGGTGATTCCGTTCTCACTGCGAAGCAGCAGCCGGGAGGGCTCGATCCCTCCGATGCCGACGACTGCGTCGGTGATCTCATCCCAGACAGCCATGACGTTCGAGATGGAACTGTCGCGAAGCAGGGCCTCCTTGACCGACGGTTCACTCACCAACCCGGGGGCAGGCATGAGGATGGGAGTGGCTCCCCACGAATCGGCGAACTGGGCAACCAGGCGATTGGCGTGAATCTGGCCACTCGGGGCGCCGAGCCCGCCGAGCAGCTGGACAACCCGGTCAACAGTCGGAACGGTCCTGCTGGACATGCGCTCCACGGTGGCAAGCACCGATTCACTCCACGACGTGATTCCGACCACAGGCCCCTGCGTCAGCGTGACTCCCAAGTACGCGGCCGCCGCAGAACCCAGGACAGACACGATGTTGTCGTCGTCCGCTGCATCGACCACCACAACGTCCCGGAGTCCATACAGGCTCTGCAGACGATCCTCGAGATCGCCGTGCACCCCTGGCGGCATCGTGATGACCGTCCTGACGATGCCGAGAACCTCGGCCTGCTTGAGCAGGCGCGAGACGCGGGCTTGGGAGAGCCTGAGTTGTTCAGCGATCTGAGGCTGCCGGATGCCCTTCTCGTGGTAGAGCCGGGCGACCTTCGTCATGAGACGCAACTCATCCAGCCCCGGCTGCCGGGCGGCGCGCCGCCCCGGTGTCGCTGACATGTCGCCCCATCTTGACCTGGTTCGCTGGTCCGTTCACGATACTGCCGTTGACCACGTCGACCAGCGTTCGCCACTGACGGCGCGACCGTCCGGATAGGGCGCGGCTAAGCCCACGCTTCGGCGCCGGGTCCGACGATGCAGGGGTATCCGTCGACGAGGGCCAGCTCGACCGGGTCGGTCAGCTCACCGACGAAGCGGCCGACCGCGTCCTTGTTACGGAAGGCCATCAGGAGGGTGCGCCCGGTGCCACGCTCCTGGATGGGCCGGGTGACGTAGAAGCGGTCGTCGGTGAGCAGTTGCGCGCCGGTGATGTCGTAGGGGCCGAGGGGCCCGGTGGCGCGCGCGACCCAGGTGCCGCCGGTGGTGTCTGGTCGCCGCTCCTCAGACATCTCGGCCGCGAGGCAGTTGAAGATCAGGAAGTGCCGTCCGCCCAGCTCGAGGGTTTCCATCACTTCAAGCTGCCCGAAGCCCTGACCGCCCCGGGATAGCGGCGACTGCAGGGTCCAGGTAGACAGGTCGGTGGACGTAGCGTGCCCGACGACACCTCGACCGAACCGGGGGCCGGACGGCGTCCGCGCGGTGATGAGCATGTGCCAGCCGTCGCCTGCCGGGTCGCGGAACACCCACGGGTCACGAAAGGTCTCGTCGTGCCACATCGAGTCGCTCAGCAACTCGTAATCGGGCTTCGTAGCACGCAGCAGCGGGCCGGGGAGCTTGGTGAAGGTTTCGAGATCGGGCGACGTTGCGACCGAGACCGTCTGGATGCTGCCAGCCGCGGTGAGGCTCGTCGCTGTGTAGAAGAGGTACCACAGACCGTCATCGTCCTGAACGATCGAGCCGGTCCAGGTGGCGAGGTCATCGGCCTCCCCGGGCTGCCCCTTGGCGACGGCGTCGGGACGCCGCTCCCACGCAACCAGGTCGGTGGAGACGGCGTGGCCGATGGTGGCGTTGTAGTGGCGGGCATCCGGGTTGCCGAGACTCTTGGGGGCGTGCAGGAAGAACAGGTGATAGTTCTCCCCGTCGTCGGCCACCCAGAAGTCCCAGACCCAAGCGTTGTCGATCGCGAACACGGGTTATCCCTTCACGCCTGAGGAGGCGATTGAGTTGATGAAGGCCCGCTGGAAGCTCACGAAGAGCACCAGGACCGGGATGGTGATGAGCGAGGAATAGGCCATGATCTGGCCCCAGGACGTGTTCAGCTGTTTGAAGTAGTCGATACCGATCATCACCGGCCTGAGTTCCTCGGACTGCACCACCATGAGCGGCCACAGATACTGGTTCCACGCGGGTAGCAGGGTCAGGATCGAGACCGTGGCGATGGCGGGACCGGACAGCGGCATGACGATGCTGCGGTAGATGGTGAACCAACCAGCACCGTCCACGATCGCGGCCTCGTCCAGTTCCTTCGGGATGGAATCGAAGTACTGGTAGAAGAGGTAGATCGAGAAGGCGTTGGCGATGAAGGGCACCACTTGCGCCTCGTAGGTGTCCATCCAGCCGATGCTGCCGTCGTAGAAGGGGAGGTGGTTGACCCACCACAGCAACGGGAGGGCGAGGGTCTCGAACGGAACGATGAGCGTCGCGATGATGAGGCCGAGAATGATGCGCCGGCCGCCGAAGTCCAGCCTGGCTAGGGCGAAAGCGCACAGGCTGTTGACCACGACACCCAGGGCGACGGTCGCCGCGGAGATGCCCACGGAGTTCATCAGGAAGGTCCAGAAGGGCACCCGGTCGAACACGGCCGAATAGTTGTCGAAGGAGATGTCACCGACGGGGAGGAACGCGTTGACGCCGGCGACGTCTCGGAAGATCTGGGTGTCGGGCTTCAACGACGACATGAGCATGAACATCAGTGGCAGGACGAACACGAGCAACAGTCCGATGCGTACTGCGTACTGGCCGAAGCCCTTGACGAGGTTGCTGCGCCGGCGAGAGGTCTCGCGGGCCGGCGGAACCGGAGTGGACAGGTCGGTGGGCGCGGCGCTCATCGGACGGCCTCCTTGTCTCGGGTGAGGTAACGCTGAATGAGGGAGATCGCCAGCACCAGCGCGAAGAAGACCATTGAGATCGCCGATGCGTACCCGGTCTGCTGCTGGGCATAGCCGGTCCGGAACGCCTGGAAGACGATGGTGCTCGTGGAGTCGAGGGGGCCACCTTGGGTCATGACCTGGATCTGGGTGAACAGGCCGAACGCGGCGATGGTGATGGTCACCAGGATGAAGGTTCGGGTCTGGCGCAGACCCGGCCAGGTGACATGGATGAACTGCTGTCTGCGGCTTGCCCCATCGATCGCGGCTGCCTCGTACTGCTCCAAGGGAATGGTCTGCAGGCCGGAGAGCCAGATCACCATGTGGAAGCCCACTGCCTGCCAGATGGAGAGAACGATGATCGAGAACAGCGCGGTGTTCGGGTTGCCAAGCCAGTCAGGGCCCTGAATGCCCACCTTGGCCAGCATGCTGTTGATCAGCCCGTCGGGTTGGTACATGAACTGCCAGAGGACGGAGATCACGACGATCGACGTGACCACGGGCACGAAGTAGACCGTCCGGAACAGGTTGACGCCCTTGATCCGGACGTTCACCAGGAGGGCGAGCCCGAGGGCCAACCCGGCCTGCACCGGGACGACGACGAGGGCGAAGATGGTGGTGTTCCGTAGCGACTTCCAGAACAGGGGGTCACTGAACAGCCGGGCGAAGTTGTCCAGCCAGATCATCCGCGGCGACTGCGGGGACACCAGCTTCGCATCGGTGAACGCGAGTCCGAACATCAGCGCGATCGGGATGATGATGAACAGGACGAGGAGGATGCAGGCGGGGGCGATCATCCAGGCCGCTGCCAACGATTGGGAACGCTGCGACTCGCGCCGGCGCCTTCCCCGACGGACGAGTGGCGCGGATGCGGAAGCAGCTTTGGTCGCGGCCGGAGCCTGGGTTGCGGAGGGGACTTCGATTACTGCGGATGTGCTCATTGGGTGCTCCAAGGTTGGTCGGTCACTTGGGGGCGCGAACACCCCGGGCGGCGGCACTTACTGGCCGGCCGCCCGGTGGGTTCGCAATCGATGGATCGGGAGACGACTACCGGTAGTAGTTGTTGCTCTTGAAGTTGCTGTCGATCTCCTTGACCGCGGCATCGAGCGCGGTCTTGGCGTCCCCGCCGTTCACGATGTCCTGGGCCGCCTTGGCGAAGGTGCTCGAGATGAACGGGTAGCCAGGCGTCGCCGGCCTCGGCGTCGCGTAGGCCTTGGCGATCTGGCGGAATACGTCGTTGGCGCCGCCCGCTTCGTAGCCGGGAACCATGGCTGCCGCTGTGTCAGTGGCGGGGATCGTGCCTGCCGCCAGGGCTTGGGCGGCTACGTACTTGTCCTGCAGGAAGAACTTCAGGAAGTCCGCTGCCCCCTCCGACGCTTGGCAGTTCGCCCCAAGCGCCCACTGCCAGGACTGGGCACCCACCTTGGACCCGGTGCCCAGGTCGGGCGGGGGGAGGAAGACGATGTCGTCAGCGATGTCGGACTTCATGGCGCTGGTCGATCCCCACGAGCCGTTGTAGACCATGGCGCTCTTGCCGTTGAGGAAGTCGGCTTGGGCATCCTTGCCGGACGTTCCGGGAATGTACCCGTCCTTGATCAGCCCCTGGAACCACTCGGCCCAGGCGATGGCCTCCGGACCGTTCAGGGCGCCCTCAGCCGTCTCATACTTGTCGCGGTTGATCAGATCGCCGCCGAAGCTCTGGATCTGGGGGGAGTAGGCGTAGGGCCACCACTCCCCCGGGTCGAAACCGGTGTTGAAGTCTGCGGCGTACTGGTAGTCGCCCTTGGCCTTGAGTTGCTTCAGTGCATCGTTGAACTCGGTCTTGGACCAGGGCTTCT
>CAYUWV010000201.1:0-3220 GCA_964448385.1 uncultured Propionibacteriaceae bacterium
GCACCCTCGATGGCGGAATCCGACGGCGTCGGCGACCCCGCCCGCTGGCTCGTCCGGTGCTCCTCCTTGACCGCCTGCTGGGTGAGCTTCACCCGGCTGGCCAGCGGCCCATCGAAGTTGCGCCGCACGGCCTCGGCAACCGCCTGCGGGTTCTTGGCCGGGTTCTTGCCCGTATCGGTGCTCGTGATGTTCTTGAGCTTGCTGATGACGACGTTGTCCGCGGCCTTGCCGCGCTCGGTCTTGATGTCCGCCGCACCCTTGTAGATCATGATCGTCGTCATCTGCCGGTACATGCTGCTGTCCGCGGCGGACTTGCGCTTGACCAGGGCGAGGTAGCCGTCGATCAGGGCCAACAGCCACGCGCGGGGGATGACGTGCTCGCTCTCCAGCCGGTCGCGCTCCGCCCGGGTATCTGCCCCCCGGTACCCGCGCGTGCCCTGGTCCGCGTGGCGACCGGTTTCCCCGACCACGCCCGCCCGGCCCTCGTCGGCCCAGACACCGCCGGCTGGGGGCAGCTCGCCTGTGTAGCCGATGCGGGCCCAGACCGCCTGCACGATCAGTGCCAGCTCGGTCAAGGCGGCCTGGGTCCTGCTGTCGTTCTGCGACCCGGGGGACTGGGCCTCCACCGTGGCAGCCTTGGCGATGACATCACGTGCCTCTTTGGCCAGGCTCGGCCTGCCCTTCCTCTGGGCCAACTCAGCGGCATCGGTGAGGTGTGCGGCGACACTCTTCTCCTGGCTGGCGATCGTGATCCGCAGGCGTCCGGCGTCCCCCTCGCGCGTGGCCCTGACCGTGTGGGCCCGGCCGCCGGCCGTGAATCTCGTCGTGAACAGCTTGCGCAGGGCGGCCTTGCCCGCCTCGGCCTTGCCCTTCACCCAGGCCTTGCCGGCGGCGACCTTGGCCTTGACCTTGCTGCCAATCCCCTTGAGGCCCCGGATGATCGGCCCGGCGAGCTTCAGCCCGGTCTTGATCACGAAGTCGATCGCCTTGTTCACGGGCTTCTGCAGCTTCTGGATGATCTCGCGGATCTTCGCGCCGATCCCGCCCAGCCCGATCACGCTGGCGAGGAAGCCGATCAGGATCGGCACCATCTGTCCCAACACCGACTCGATCTTGTTGGCCACGCCGCTCACGTTGCCGCGGACGATGTCGGCGACCGAGTCGAGGATCGTGTTGACGAACTTCATGATCCGACTGGCGTTGTCCACGAAGAACATCACCACGTCGTAGATCAGCTTGCAGGCCTTGATGAACGCGGCGGCCGGGTTGAGCAGGCCGATCAGCCAGGTGATGCCGGCGGTGATGATCTTCGTGATCACAAAGTCCTTCACCTGGTCGAGGATCATTTCCTTGATGTCGCCGAGCTTCTCCAGCAGCATCTGCCACAGGCCGCCGATGCCCTGTGTCGCGATGACCTGGAAGATCTCGACACCCTTCTCGACCGCCCCCATCGCCTTCTCGCCGATCTGCTTGACGATCCGGTTGCGGATGTTGGCCCAGGTGAGACCGAAGATTGAGGCGAGGAACCCGATGATGCCCTTGAGGTCGAACGACTTCGGCAACTCGATGCCGCCCTCGGCAAGCGCCCCGAAGAGCCAGCTCATCAGGCCCTTGCGCAGGTGGTCGAGGATGTTGTCCTTGAACTGGAGGATGCCGCCCTTGACGCCGGCGATGAGGTTGCCGAGGAACTTGACCGGTGCCTTGATGATCTGGCCCACGACGCCGGCTGCCCGGGCCAGCACGTCCTTCAGCATCGAGACGAGCTCACGGATGGTGTTGATCACCGCCTTGATCGCACCGATCGCCTTGTCCACCAGGCCCTTGTTCTCGGCCTGAAGCTCCTCGATCCGCTCGTCGAGCCCCTTGCGCGCTTCGACGTACTTGCTGGCCAGGGTGTCGACCAGCGACTCCTGCTTGGAGTCGACTTCGCTCTCCAGCTGTTCGAACCGCTCCCCGATCTCTTTCGACGCGTCCGCGCCGACTTTCTGGAGGTCCTTGGGCAGGCTCGTGACGTACGTGGCGATGTCGCTGCGCCCCTTGGCGATCCGCGCCTTGGCTGCGTTCAGGTCGTTGCCGACGATGTCGGCGACCCGCGAGATGGTCTTGTCCATCTCCTTGAGGTAGAGCTCGCGGCCGGCGACGTAGAACTCGTTCACCTTGTCGGGCATCCCGACCAGCTTGTCCTTGGCCCAGCGCAGGCCGCCCAGCCAGCCGCCGTACCGGTCCTTCTTGTACGCCGACATCTTGGCGGCGACATAGTTCTCGAAGGTGGTCCGCGCGGCGGCCTCGCCGGCGTTGAACGCCGTCTCGACCTTGGGGTCGATGCCCTCAAGGATCTTCTTCACATCGGCCTCGGCCGCCGTGAAGATCTGGTCGATCCTGGTTGTCACCTCGGCGCGCTTGGCCTCGTCCTTGGTCTTGGTCTTGGCCTTGTCGGCTACCAGCTTCGCCAAGGCGGCACCCCGGCTGCCCTGCAGGCCGGCGACGCCGGTCGCGGTCTCGGCGGTGGCTTCGGCCTTGCCCTGGGTGATGACCTGCTGCTCCTGCTGCCGGTATCCCGCCGGAGCGGTGTCGGCGTGCGCCGCTGCGGCCTTCTTGTCCGTGAGGGCCTGCTGGAACTGTGGCTCGTTCGACTCGGCCAGCTGCTGCTCGGAGACCTCGGCATCAGCCATCTCCGAGTTGACCTCGTGCTTGCCGGCCGCGAGGTTCAGCTGGTCCGGCGGCGCGGGCTTCGGCGCGGCCCCGGTCGCCGGGATGGGAGGCGCCTGCCCGGGCGACTCTGGGCCCATGGGGGTTACCGGCTTGACCACGGCCTTGGACTGGTCGGGCGCCGCTTCGGTCGCGGCCTTGATCTCGGCTGTCTGGCCCTGCTTGCCCTCGGCGACCAGGCCCTTGACCTCGCCCTTGACCTCGCCGGCCTTGCCGGACGCCTTGTAGTTGTCCGCTTCCTTCAGCGTCTTCGGCGACTTGGCCTCGATGGCGGTCTTCACCGCCGCGATGAAGGCCTTCTTGTCGAAGGTGCCTGGCCGCTGCGCATCCATGGTGTCGGCCTTGGCCGCCTTGGCTTGCGAGCCGACGTCACCCGACGGGGGCAGGGCCGCGGCCTGGGCCTCCTTCGCCTTGGCAGCAGCTGGCGCGTGTGCACGCTTCGCGCGCGCGGTCGCCTTCACCGTGCCGGTGACGTGGCGGAATGCCGGGTCGTCCTCGGGCCGGACCAGGC
>CAYUWV010000201.1:3320-4649 GCA_964448385.1 uncultured Propionibacteriaceae bacterium
GCCGCTGCTCGGCCCAACGGACTCACCGCCGGCGTCCGCTTCGGGGGCGGGACCGGCCTCTTGGCAGCCACATTGCCGGGCCCGAAACCCGTGCTGATGACCGCCAGCGCGGAAGCGGGCGGTCTGATCCCCTCGAGATCAACCGGCACCCCGAGCGCCTTCGCTGCCTTCAGCCCACGCTCGACCGGGTCAATCGCAGGCTCGTCGCGCCGCAGTTCACGCATGGCGCCGTCGATCTCCCTGGCGGCCTTGTCGCCGGGCATACGCAGCTTCGCCGCTAGCAGCGCGTTCACAGCGGAGTTCCCGGCAGCCCGCTGGAGTGCCAGGACGGCGGCAGCCTGCGGACGTTCACCAGGCACCCGTCGCCTAGCCCTGGCGAGCGACTCGCTCGCCTCGGCTCGGGCGGGAGCACTCTGCTGACGCGCCGCCACCATTCCTCCAGACTCCCTCACCGCCGCGCGAATCGTCCGTGCCCTTAGGCAGCCCCGCCGGGCAGTTGTCGCTGCCCGATGGGGCAGCAAGCCTGACCCATCCGGGCAGTCCGAGGCGGACGAGGCGCCCGATGCTCCAGTGACCGGCGACTCAGGCCGTTGCCTCTTCCTCCTCCTCGGCGGCGCGCTGCACGAAGAGTCCTTGCACCGGCTCCTCCTCGTCCTCATCCTTGGCGCGCTGCACGAACAGGCCTTGGACCTCTTCCTCCTCCTCGGCCGCCCGCTGCACCGCCGGGCCGGTGGCGCTGAGGGTCTGCACCGGAGCAGAGGCGGACATGACCCGGTCGGCGTTCATTGCGGCCTCCCGCTCGAAGCGATCCGAGGGGTCGCTGACCTTGATCCCGCCGGGGGCCGACGTTCCGTCCACCGGACCGCTGCGCTGCTGGACGACGTGAGTGAGTTCGTGAGCCAGCGTGGTCTTGCCTTCGGTGGACGACGGATCGTATCGGTTCCGCTGGAACACGATGTTCGACCCGACCGTGTAGGCGTGAGCGTTGACCGCCTGCGCCGACGCCGCGGCGGCCGAGTCGTCATGCACGCGGACGTCGGAGAAATCGTGGCCCAGCCGGGCCTCCATGTCCTGGCGCACGTCGGGTTCGAGTGGTTTGCCCCCAGCGTTGATCACGTTGTGGACCGGTGAACGCTCCTCCTCCAGCAGCTGGACCACCGCCTCGTTGCCGACCGATCGCTGCAGCCCGAGGAGCGCGTCGGTGTCCAGGGCCCCCGTCGGTCGTTGCGACACGGCGCGGCCAGCCGTGGCTCCCACCTCGCCATCGATCCGCGACCCGTGGGGCCGCAGTGTCGCAATCCGCTCGTCGGTCAGGTGCTCATGCATGTC
>CAYUWV010000202.1:0-4643 GCA_964448385.1 uncultured Propionibacteriaceae bacterium
CTGGTTGCGGCGCTGCTCAACGCGGCGTTCGACTTCTGCCTCGGCTGCGAGCTGTACTTGTTGGGTCAACGGCTGCGGCACCGGGTCAGCCCGGCCGGCAGCGCGGGCTGAGTCCGCGATGACCGGGTTGATCGTGGTGGCGATCGCTGTGATCGCCGCAGTGGCGTTCGGCGTCTTCCGGAAGCTGACCGACGGTCGCGCCCGCGCCGTACAGCCGGACGGCGAGCCGCGGCTGGACGCCGGGCAGCTTGGCGAGCAACTGGGGCGGGAAGCGACCCTGCTGCAATTCTCGTCACCGGCGTGCGCGCCCTGCCGCGCCACGCAGCGCATTCTCTCGACGCTGAGCACCGAGCGCCCCGAACTCGCCCACGTCGAGCTGGACGCCGCGAGCCGACTGGATCTGGTCGAGCAGTTCGGCATCAGCCGGACGCCCACCGTCTTGATCCTGAACGCCCGCGGCGAAGTTCGCCAACGACTCGTGGGCGCTCCCCGTCGGCAGCAGGTGCTGGAGGCCCTCGCAGAGACCGCGTAGTGGCCGTGTGAGTTTGTGTACCGAACTCGGTACACAAACTCACACCGTAACCACTACTCGTGATGCAGGGCAGCGACGACGTCCAGTCGGGCAGCTGAGCGCGCCGGGCCGAGTGCTGCCAGCACGCCAAACACGAGACCGACCACCACCGTGGCGATCAGCCCCGACCAGGGGAACGCGTAGGGCATCTGCCAGCCAACTGCCCCCATGGCCGCCACCAGCGCGTAGCCCAGCCAGAGACCAGCGACGGCGCCGAGAGCGGTTCCGATCACCGACAGCAGCAGAGACTCGGCCATCACCATCCGCCGCACCTGCCGACGGGTGGCTCCTACCGCTCGCAGCATGCCGATCTCGCGCGTCCGGGCCAGGACGCTGATAGCCAGGGTGTTGACGAGCGCCAGCAGCGAGGGCAGCGCCAGGGCAGCCACGAGCACGTCGAAGATGATGATGGTCTGGCTGAAGGTGGCCAGCTGTTCGGCCCGCCACGACTCGGATTCGTACAGCCGGAACGCAGGGTAATCGGCCACGATCCGAGCCATCCGGGCTTTGGTGTCGGCCGGGTCGGCGGACGGGGCCCGATTGGCCATCAGCAGCAGGTCCGCGGTGACGTTGAAGTCCCGCTTCAGGTTGGCGTGGGACGCGTAGAGGGTCGACAACTTGGCGTTGAGGTAGTCATTGCCGATGCCGGCGAGGTGGTAGGTGCGGGTGCCGTTCGGGGTCTCAAGCTGGATCGCCTGCCCGACGACGAGGTTGTGCTGGGCGGCGTAGATGCCGTTGGCGATCAGCCAGCGTCCGCTCCGCAACTGCGCAACCGCGGCATCGGAGGATCCGGTGTTCCAGTCGAACGCGGCCACCGTGAGGTAGGTGTCGGGGTCGATACCGATCACCTGCACATCAGCACCGTCCACCTTGCCCTGCGTGATCCGCAACGTGGAGACCGCGACGATGCCGGGCACGTTCTTGATCTCACTAGCCAGCCGCGGCCCTGCTGCGACGTTGCCCTGGCCCAGGATGATCGACTGCGGAATCACCAGGTAGTCGGCCGACAGCGACTTGTCGAGGTAACTGGTGAAGCCGGCGAAGATCGACGTCACCATCGTGATCATCGCGACGATGGACGCGAGCCCCAGCATGACGGCGGTGACCGTGACGGCGCTGCGTCCAGGGTTGCGCTGCAGGTTGCTGCGCGCGATCGCGCCCTCCCGCGAAAACAGCAGCTCCAGTGGGCCCGCCGCCCAGTCCGCAGCCGGGTTCACCACCGCCGGAGCCACCAACGCGATCCCCACCAGGAAGACCACCGAACCAAACCCGACCAACGTCGCCGCCCCGCTGGTCAGGCCGAACAGCGAGGCCAGGATCAGGCCCACCCCGAGCCAGGCGCGACGCCCGACCCGGCGCTCGAACACCTCACCGAGTTGGGGTCGCATCGCCTCCAGCGGGGTCACTCGCCCGGCGGAGCGTGCCGGCAGGACGGCGGCCGCGACGGTCACCCCGATCCCCAGCACGATCGACTGCACCCACGTGGCGACGGTGAACAGCGGGCCTGCCACCGTGAAGTGCATGACGGATTGGAAGATCGGTGCCATCACCGCGAACATGGCGGCAGCGAACGCCCAGCCAGCAGCGATGCCAAGCGCGGTGCCGATCACCCCCTGGCACAGCGACTCGACCATGAACACGGCGGTGACCGTCCGCCGCCGCATCCCGATGGCGCGCAGCATGCCGATGTCGCGGCGCCGCTCGGCGACCACGGTCCGGAAGCTGTTCAAGATGATGAAGCCGGACGTGGCCAGGGCGAACACGCCGAACATGGTGAAGGCGAAGGTGGCAACCTGCAATGACGCCAGCAGGGTGGATTCGGTCGACAGGCCGCCCACCTGATAGTCCGGGCCCAGCGCGGCGGCCACCGCCCGCTCGGTGGCGTCGCGGTCGGCACCGTCGTCGAACACCGCCTCGACCTGGGTGATCCGGGTGCCGAAGCCGAACAGTTGCTGGGCGGCAGCGAGCGTGACGTAGACCTGTTCCTGGCCCGGGAGGGTCGCCGCGTCCAGCAGGCCGACCACCCGGAACCGGGCGGTGCCCCCAGCTGCCGGCAGCACCAGGTCGTCGCCCACCGCCAGCCCGAGTTCGTCGGCCAGGTCCTGGTTCAGGACCGTCGCGGCCGTGTCCCTCGGGTTGAGCATCCGTCCCTCAAAGAGCCGGAAGTCGTGGAGGCCGGCTGCGCTGGGCAGGTCGATGCCGACCACCACCACCTGGGCGAGGGCATTGGCGGAATCGCCCCCTCGCGGGGGCAACGGGGCCGTGCGCTGGACTCCAGGGCTGACCTTGGCGACGTGCGGGACGGCCGACAGCCGGTCGACCACGTCCGGCGCGAACGGCTGGTTGTACGCGCTGGTCACGGTGAGATCGACCTTGCCGGCAGCCGAGAGCAGGTTGTGCGTGAAGGCCTCCACCATGGCCGGCAGGATCCCGTTCAACCCGAAGGTGAGCATCACCCCGAACACCACCGCCAGCGTGGTCAGCAGCGACCGGGCGCCACGTCCGCGCAGGTAGCGCCAGGCCAGGGTGGGCACCAGGGTCACAGCAGGCCGGACCTCTCCAGGGCCTGACGTGGGCCCTCGTGGCTGCCGTCCAGGATGACGTCGTCGACGATCCGTCCGTCCCGCATCAGCACCAGCCGCTGGGCGAAGCTGGCGAGCCGTGGGTCGTGGGTGACCATCAGGACGCTGCGGCCCCAGTCGTCGCTGACCTGCCGCAGTAGTTCGCCGATCTCGGTAGCCGACTTCGAGTCGAGGTTGCCGGTCGGCTCGTCGGCGAGGATCAGGGCGGGCTCGGTCGACAACGCCCTGGCGATCGCCACGCGCTGCTGCTCACCACCGGAGAGCTGATCGGGCCGGTTCCGCAGCCGCCCAGCCAGACCCACCCGTTCCAACCAGGCGGTGGCCGTTGCCTCGGCGCCGCGGGCGCCGTCCAACCGCAGCGGGAGTGACGCGTTCTCGACGGCGTCCAGCACCGGGATCAGGTTGAAGAACTGGAAGACGAACCCGATCCGCCGGCGACGGAGTTCGGTGAGCCGGTCGTCCGCCAGCAGACCGAGGACCTGGCCATCGATGCTCACCGTGCCCGCGGTGGGCGAATCCAGGCCGCCGAGCAGATTCAGCAGGGTCGATTTGCCGCAGCCGGACGGTCCCATCACGCTCACGAACTGCCCGGCCGGTACCAGCAGATCGACCGCGTCCAGCGCAGTGACTTGGGCCGCACCGGTGCCGTAGACCTTCGTCAGTCCGGCGACCTCGACGATGGCGGTCTGGGTCACGGCACGTCAGTCCGTCCGGACCCGCTGGCCGTCGGTGAGGGCGCTGGCGCCGGTGGTGACCACCCGGTCTCCGGCCTGCAGCCCGGAAAGCACCTGCGCTGCGGTGTCCGTCGAAGCCCCGATGGTGACTTCCTGGCGGCGGACGGTGTCGTCCGAGCGCAGCACGAAGACGACGCGCTTGCTGCCGTCGGTGAGCACCGATTCGATCGGGACGGTGAGGGCGTCGGGAATCGCCTCCACTTCGATGTCGGTTGACCCGCTCATGCCCGTGAACAGCCGCGCGTCGCCCGGCGACAGCGAGACCCGGACGCCGAAGGCCACCGTTCCGGAGCCGGTGCTCTGGGCGGCGGTCTTGATCCGGGTCACCTTTCCGGTGAAGCTCCGTTCCGCGAAGGAGTCGAGAGTGACCGTGGCGGTCTGCCCCTTGGCCACCAAGGCGATATCGGTCTCGTAGACGGCCGCCTCGAAGGCGAGCCGGTCTGGATCCACCAACGTCATGACGGCCGCGCCCGGGGTCACCCCGGCGCCCTTCTCGACCTCACCATCGAAGCTGACCAGGCCACCGAAGGGCGCGGTCAACTCGGCTGCGGCCAAGTAGTGCTCGGCCAGTGCGAGCGCCTGGGAGGCCGCGCCCATCGCCTGCTGCGCGGACGAACGGGCCAAGGTCACCCGGGAGGCCGTCGACAGCCTGCTGAGTTCGGCCTTCGCAGCCTTGAGCGCAGCCTCTGCCTGAACCTTGGCGGTCTTCAGGGTGCGCAACGTGGGCTTCATCAGGTCTTCCTCATCGTCGGTGAG
>CAYUWV010000203.1:0-1977 GCA_964448385.1 uncultured Propionibacteriaceae bacterium
TCGGCTGGTTCGGTCCGCGAGGTCTCGCCTCGGTCGTCTTCGCCCTTCTAGCAGTGGAGGGTCTGGCACCCCCGGACGCGGCGCGCGTGGTCAGCATCATCACGGCGACCGTGCTGATGAGCGTGATCCTCCACGGCGCCACTGCCGCCCCGATCAGCGCCCGTTACGGCGCCACCCACTCCACCGCCTGACCCCGGCCTCGGCGCGGCTGTTTGGAGGCGATGTCGAGGCCTCTTCGGCCATGGCGAGCACGGCGATCGGGTTGATCGACTCAGCCGGCGCCGAACGGCGGATAACACATCGATGCGGTCTTCGGCCAGGTGGCGAAGGTAACCGGCGGCGATCTGTGAGCGGCCGGCGTCGGCCCGGTGCGGGGTCTGCTGCCGGTAGCCACCAAGGGCAAGGGGCTCGACGACCCCAGGGAGGGCCGTCCTCGCCGAGGACCTGCTGTCACCGTGTCACTGGCGCTGCTGTCGTCAGCGGCATGAACAGCTCGTCGAGATCCGAGATCCGCGATCCGCAGAACGGATGATCCGTCCGCCGCATCGGGAGGCGGGGAGCCGGCCGGTGGCGCTGCAGCGCCGGATGGTGTCGTGGCTCACTGCGTAGGTTGCGGCGGCCTGCTGCATGGAGAGCCATTGAGGTTGGGTCTCCCGGCCGGGCCTCGAATGAGGTTCGAATCGCACTTCCAGATTGTCAACAGTGCCGGGAAGGGGAGTCGAACCCCTACGCCCTTTCGGGCAGACGGGTTTGAGCCGTCCGCGTATGCCATTCCGCCACCCCGGCCGGGGCATGAAGATTGTGCCACAACTTGGCGAGCCCTTTCCCCGACAGAGTAACCTCAGGACGTCCCTCGCCCGGGTCACTGACGGATTCGACAAGGAAGCACCCATGAGCAAGAACGCCAAGCCAGCCCCCGACGAGACTGCGGCAGCGCGGTTGCGCGTCCTCGTGGCCGAGGACGAGGCGTTGATCCGCCTCGATCTCGTGGAACTGTTGACCGGCGAGGGTTACCAGGTGGTGGGGGAGGCCTCCGATGGTGAGCAGGCGCTGGCGCTGGCCCGCGAACTGCTCCCCGACTTGGTGGTGATGGACGTGAAGATGCCGAAGATGGACGGCATCACCGCTGCGGCCACCATCGCCGAGGAACGCATTGCGCCCGTCGTGATGCTCACCGCCTTCAGCCAGCGCGAACTCGTCGAACGGGCTCGGGAGGCCGGGGCCATGGCCTACGTTGTGAAGCCGTTCGACGCCTCTGATGTGATCCCGGCTATTGAGATCGCTGCGGCGAGGTTCGCCGAGATCCGCGCCGTCGAGGCCGAGGTGGCCGATCTGGAGGAGCGGTTCGCGTCCCGCAAGGCCGTTGACCAGGCCAAGGGCCTGTTGCAGGAGGGGTTGGGACTCACCGAGCCCGAGGCCTTCCGCTGGATCCAAAAGACGGCCATGGACCTGCGCAAGTCGATGCGCGAAGTGGCCGAGGGTGTCATCGACCACTCCCGCGCCGGGGGGAAGCCCAAGCCGCTGAGCTGACCGGCGGAGGTCAACCTGCTCTGGGCCGGTCAGGACGCTTCAGGAAGACGGTGATCCGGGCGGCGCACACCTGCTCGCCGTCGTCGTCGACCAGGCTCACGTCGTAGGTGGCCAGTGACCCCCCGATCCTGATCGCGGTGGCCGTCCCGGTGATCCAGCCGGCTCGTGCCGGACGCAGGTGCGTGGCGTTGATGTCCACGCCGGTCACTGCACCGTCCGGGCCAACCTCGGCGGCCGCCGCCAGCGAGGCGAGGCTCTCGGCGACCACGCAGGAAGCTCCACCGTGCCACAGGCCAAAGGGCTGGGTGTTGCCCTCGACGGGATACCGGCCCACCGCGCGGGTGGGAGTCACCTCGTCCAGGATCATGCCCATCTTGATGTCCAAGGGGCTACGCAGGCTGTCGAACCACGATGGCGTCGTCATGCCGACCACCTTGGCACAGCTCC
>CAYUWV010000203.1:2077-4618 GCA_964448385.1 uncultured Propionibacteriaceae bacterium
GTGGACAACTTCTCCACCTCCACCGGCCAGCACACCAACGCCGTGTACGGCTTCACCTCGATGCTGATCAACGTCCTGCGCGACGAGCAGCCGACCCATCTGGCGGTGGCGTTCGACGTCTCGCGGCAGACCTTCCGCAGTGCGCTGTATGGCGACTACAAGGCGAATCGCTCGGCCTCGCCGGCGGAGTTCGCCGGTCAGGTGGCGCTCATCAAGGAGGTCCTGGACGCGCTGAACATCGTCCACCTCGAACTGGAGGGGTTCGAGGCTGACGACATCATCGCGACCCTGTCGTTGCAGGCCAACCAGGCTGGGCTGAGGGTGTTGATCTGCACGGGTGATCGGGACACCCTGCAGTTGGTGAACCCGGCGACCACCGTCCTGTACCCCCGAAAGGGGGTTTCCGACCTGGCACGCCTGACGCCGCAGGCAGTCATGGACAAGTACCTAGTGCCCCCTGAGCGGTATCCCGATCTCGCAGCCCTGGTGGGAGAGAGCAGTGACAACCTGCCCGGGGTTCCCGGGGTGGGCCCGAAGACGGCTGCGAAGTGGATCACGACGTACGACGGTCTCGAGAACGTCATCCGGCGGATCGACGAGATCGGGGGCAAGGTTGGCGATTCGCTGCGGGCTCACAAGTCCGACGTGATCCGGAACCGTGAGTTGAATGCCCTTGTCCGCGATCTCGACTTGTCGGTGAGCGTGGCCGACCTGAAACGCCGGGACTGGAACCGCGAAGCGGTCCATACCGTCTTCGATGGCCTGGAGTTCCGGGTGCTGCGCGACCGGTTGATGGAGACGTTGCCTGCCGAGCAAGCGGCAACGTCCGGCGGCTTCGAGGTCGCCGGCGTTGCGCTCGGTCCGGACGAGGTCGCGGCGTGGCTGGCCGACCACGCGGCTGCCGGCGTGGTCGGCATCGACCCGACCGGGGTCTGGCGCGCGGGCACGGGGGACCTCACCGGCTTGGCGTTGGCCGCCGCGGACGGTGCTGCCTGCTGGATCGATACCGCGGAGCTCAGCCCCGCCGACGACGCCGCCCTGGCAGCCTGGCTGGCCGATCCGGCAGCAGCCAAGGCCATGCACGATTCCAAGGGGCCGCTGCTGGCGATCTGGGCACGAGGGTGGGACTTGGCAGGGTTGGCCAGCGACACCCAACTCGCTGCCTACCTGTTGCGTCCCGACCAACGGGTCTACGACCTCGGCGACTTGACCGCACGGCACCTGAAGCGTGAGTTGGCCGTGGAGGCGACCGGGGCCTCCGGCTCCGACCAGTTGGCGTTCGCCTTCGACGAGACCGTCGGGACGGACGCCATGATCCGAGCCAGGGCCGTCATCGACCTCGCCACGGCCCTCGAGGCCGACCTGGCCGAGCGGGGCGGTGCGGCACTGCTGCGGGACGTGGAACTGCCTCTGGCTCGCACCTTGGCAACCATGGAACGAGTCGGTGTGGCCATCGATGTCGACCACCTGGAGCGTCTGCACACCGACTTCGACACCGCCGTCGCCGCTGCTGAGGCCGACGCCTTCGCGGTGCTCGGTCACGGCATCAACCTCGGCTCGCCCAAGCAGTTGCAGGCCGTGCTGTTCGACGAGCTGGGCATGCCCAAGACCCGACGCACCCAGACCGGGTACACCACCGACGCGGAAGCGCTCGAAGGGTTGTATGCGCGCACCGAGCACCCGTTCCTGGCGCACCTGTTGCGGCACAGGGATCAGATCCGGCTGCGGCAGACGGTGGAGGGCCTCCTGAAGGCTGTAGCCGACGATGGACGGATCCACACCACCTACGTGCAGACCATCGCCGCGACCGGGCGGCTCTCCAGCACCGATCCGAATCTGCAGAACATCCCGATCCGCACCGAGGCTGGCCGAAGGATTCGGGAGGCCTTCGTGGTTGGGCCCGGCTACGAGAGGTTGCTCACCGCCGACTATTCCCAGATCGAGATGCGCATCATGGCCGACGCGAGCGAGGACGCCGGACTGATCGAAGCCTTCAACTCGGGGGAGGACTTCCACACGGTGATGGCCGCGCGGGTGTTCGGCGTCCCGGCCGATGAGGTGAGCGGCGCCCAGCGGGCCAAGATCAAGGCGATGAACTACGGGCTGGCCTACGGGTTGAGCGCGTTCGGTCTCAGCCAGCAGCTCAAGATCGACGTCTCCGAGGCCAAAGGCCTGATGGCGGAATACTTCGAACGCTTCGGGCATGTGCGCGACTACCTGCACGAAGTGGTGGACCTCGCGCGTCGCACCGGCTTTACGGAGACGATCCTGGGGCGGCGGCGCTACCTGCCTGACCTCACCTCGTCCAATCGACAGCGGCGCGAGATGGCCGAGCGGATGGCCCTCAACGCCCCGATCCAGGGGTCGGCGGCCGACATCATCAAGGTCGCCATGCTGGACGTCGAGTCAGCGCTCCTGCGTGAGGGGATGGCGAGCCGGATGCTGTTGCAGGTTCACGATGAACTCGTCTTCGAGGTGGCCCCGGGTGAGCGGCAGGCCCTTGAGGCGGTGGTGCGCGACCGGATGGGTCACGCGGTCGAC
>CAYUWV010000204.1:0-4615 GCA_964448385.1 uncultured Propionibacteriaceae bacterium
GTAGAGCCCCACGGCGTGATTGACCAAGTACCGCTGGAAGTCCTCGGTGGCCCCGGCATAGGTGCCGGGCGGAGTCCTCCAGCGCGCCGCATTGATGACCAGCCGGGAGCTGGCGGCGCAGGCCCAGTCAGTCATGGCCTGGCACTGGGAGGCCGCGGTCTTCGGCGCACTCAGAAACACCTTGAAGTCGGCCTGCTTCGGGTCGGCCACCAGCGCGAACCGCACCTGACCGTCGCCGGCCCAGCTGCGCGGATCGTTGAGGATCGCCGCGACCTGCCTGGCGACGCCGTTGGCGGACAGCTTGCTGGAGGTCTCGACGACAACGACATAGCGGCGCAGCTTGCCCTCCGAACTGACCGCCGGAACCGAGATGCTCGAGGTGTCGAACGTCCCAGACGCCTTCATGGTGGGCGATGTGGCGGTCGGCGAAGCGGACGTCGTGGGCCCAGAACTCGTTGACACAGTGCTCGTTGGCACGGGGGTCGCGGACGCAGGACTGCCGGATTCCGAGGCGGACGGACTGGCCGTCGCGGCCAGGGCAGGCGGTCGCGAGACACTCCCGGTCGGTTTCCCGGCTCGCTGGACCGGTGCCGACAGCGCACTCGCCCACACCACGAGCACCAACAACACGACAACACCCGCCGCAATCGCCAGCGCCAACCGCGTGGTCAGCCAGTGCGGCGGGCGCAGCCTAGGGAGAGTGGGCAGGGGCACCCCATCACCCTAGCCGCGAGACGTCCCTACTCCCCGGACCCCAACGCAGGGCAGCGGTGAGTCGGCCGGCCCTATTGGGCCTGCTCTCACCGCCACCCTGCCCGGCGGTTCACTCAGCCAGGATCACCAGCAGCGTCCGCGGGCCGTGGACGCCCTCCACCCGGCTCAGCTCGATGTCACTGGTTGCGGACGGCCCGCTGATCCAGGTCAGCGGGTTACCACGGGTGACCGCGTCCGCCAACCGTCCGACAGCTTCGGGGACGTCCGAGACGACCTGGTCGGCACGAACCACGCAGAGGTGGGTGTCCGGCACCAGCGTCAGCGCGCGACGGCCCTGGTCTGCGGCGTGGTCGAGCACGATCGTCCCGGTCTCGGCGATGCTGACCGCCGAGGCGGTGACGACACCGTCGATGCTGTTCAGTTCCTGGCGCGTCAACTGGGGATCGTCATCGTGGATGGTGATCCCGGCCTCGGCGATGGCCTGGCGCCAGCCGGCGTCCAACCCCGAAGGGAGCACGACCGAGCCGACCCCGACACCCAGCAGCATGTCCTTGATCAGGCCGGCGACGTCGGCCGAGGGGACCCGTCGGACGTCGGCCTTGTAGTCCACCGTCATCTCGACGAAGCGCTCCAGGATGTCCGGCATCGCGGTGGGCTGACCGTACGCCCACGGATTTGGGACGTCCAGCGCCGGATCGGGCTGCACGATGTCGGCGAGTGAGTTGCGGATCCTGGACAGGATCTCGTCGCGGGCGTTCATCACTTGTCCTCCCCTCGGGTGCGCTTCCACCAACTGCGGAACGATTCCGTCGGTGGCATGGGAATGTCGCGGGCTCGCGTCCACGGCGAGGCGGGCCACGGCATCGGGCCGAGATAGTCCTTCTTGATCACCTTGGCCGCCATGGCAGCCATACCCTCAATCAGCTCGAAGTGCTTGCTGTCACTGAAAGCCCACTTGCCGCCGGCCATGATCATCGGTTCCATGTGCACCCCGTGCATCTTCTTCTCGGCCACTTTGGAGCGCAGGTGAACCAGGATGTCCGGGATCGGGATCCGTACCGGACACACGTCGAAGCACGCACCACACAGACTCGAGGCGAACGGCAGCGACTTGTCGATGTCCGACTCGATGCCCCGCAACTGCGGGTTCAGGATGGCGCCGATCGGACCGGGGTAGACCGAGCCGTAGGCGTGGCCGCCGGTGCGCTCGTAGACCGGGCAGATGTTGAGGCAGGCCGAGCACCGGATGCAGCGCAGCGCGAAGCGTCCGTCCGGGTCTGCCAGCACCTTGGTGCGGCCGTTGTCGATGAGCACAACGTGGACCTCCTGGGGCCCGTCGCCCGGAGTGACGCCCGTCCACATCGAGGTGTAGGGGTTCATCCGCTCACCGGTGGACGAACGCGGCAGCAGCCGCATGAACACTTCGAGATCAGCGACCGTCGGCAACACCTTCTCGATCCCGACGACGGAGATCAATGTCTCGGGAAGGGTGAGACACATCCGTCCGTTGCCTTCGGACTCGACGACGACCAGCGTCCCGGTCTCGGCAATGGCGAAGTTCGCACCCGAGACGGCGACCTTGGCCCGTAGGAACTTCTCCCTCAGGTGGCTGCGGGCGGCTCCGGCGAGGACGGCGGGATCGTCGGTCATGCCTTCGGGCGCGCCGGCGCCGTACAGGTGCATCTCGCGGAGGAAGATCTCTCGCACCTCGGCGCGGTTGCGGTGGATCGCCGGCACCAGGATGTGGCTGGGGCGATCATGGCCCAACTGGACGATCAGTTCGGCGAGATCGGTCTCCCAGGCGGCCACACCGGCCTCTTCGAGAGCCTCGTTGAGCTCGATCTCCTGGGTGGCCATCGACTTGACCTTGACGACCTCGTCGACTCCCTTGGCCTTGACCAGTCCGATCACGATCTGGTTCGCTTCAGCGGCGTCCCGGGCCCAGTGGACCGACGCACCGGCCTTGGTCAGCGACTCCTCGAGCTGCGCCAGGTAGCTGTCGAGATGGCGCAGGGTTCGGTCCTTGATCGCCGCGCCGGCCAGCCGGAGCTCTTCCCAGTTCTCGACCTCTTCGACCCTGGCGACCCGCTTGCCGCGGATCGTGGTGGTGGCACTGCGCAGGTTCTTGCGCATCTGGGAGTTGTTGAGTTGGAGCTTCGCGTTCGTCTGGAACTTGGGCATCCCCAGGAACGTGCCGCTCGGCGGCGCCGGAGTGCGGCGGACGGGTTCGGTGGTAGTCACAGTGCACCTCCTTCGGTGTGGGCCAGCACCTCGGCCAAGTGGATCGGCTTCACACCGGAGTTCTCGCGGTGCAACAGGCCTCCGATGTGCATCAGGCACGAGTTGTCCCCAGTGATCAGGTACTCGGCGCCGGTCTCTCGGACGTGCCTCGCCTTGTCGGCACCCATCGCCACCGAGACGTCGGGGTTCTTGATCGAGAAGGTGCCGCCGAAGCCACAGCACTGGTCAGCGTCGGGCAGCGGCACCAAGTCAATGCCCTTAACCGCCCTGAGCAGCTGGTATGGCTTGTCGCCGACCTTCGCGACCCGGACGGAATGACAGGTCGGGTGGTAGGTGACCCGGTGCGGGAAGTAGCCGCCCACGTCCGTCACGCCCAACACGTCCACCAGGAACTCGCTGAAGTCGTACGTCTTGGTGACGATGTCGTCGACGGCAGCGATCAGGGCATCGTCCTTGGCGTGGCGCGCCAGCATCGGGTGCTGGTGGCGTACCGCGCCGGTGCACGATCCTGACGGCGTCACGATGTAGTCGTAGCCGGAGAACGCCTTCACGTAAGAGCGGACGGTGGGAACTGCGGCGTCGAAGTAGCCGGTGTTGGTGAACATCTGCCCGCAGCACGTTTGCTCCATCGGGAACTCCACCGTGCAGCCGAGCCGCTCCAGCACCGAAACCACCGCCTTGGGTGTGCTCGGGAACATCATGTCGTTGATACAGGTGGCGAAGAGCGCCACCCGAAGGCCGTCTGCTGGGACTGGCACAGCCGAAACCCCCCTTCCAGGGACGCTGGTTCAACCACTGCCATAGGGGTCGAACCTGTGCAACAGCCTGAACATTATTGGTCAGACCATAAGAGGACGGTAGAGGCAACGAGCCTGAGAGTCAAGGGAAGCGCCTGATCCGCCCTCATCATCAGTGTGGCACCGGGAGTGCGTGGGAGGAGGAGAATGTGCCCATGGCGACAGCACTGGAGCGCGACGGCGTCCGCACCTACGAGGTGGTGCTGCACCATATCGAGTCCGGCATCCTTGACGGCACGTACCGCAAGGGTGACCAACTTCCGCCCGAGCGTGACCTCGCAGCACAGCTGAACGTGGGACGTTCTGCGGTGCGGGAAGCCATGCGCGTGCTGCAGACGCAGGGGCTCATCACCGCGAGCACCGGACGGGGAGGCGGGACGCGCCTGACTCCCACGCAGGGAGACGCACTGGCACGCATCTTCCGGCTGCACCTAGCCATCGCCGGCTCGGGCATGACGGACTTGACGGAAACCCGCGTGGCCCTGGAGCGGGCGTCCGCGGCGATGGCGGCCCGCCGGGCGAGCGCCGAGACGCTCACCCAGCTCACCGGCGTGGTGGACGCCATGACTGCTGCCGGTTCCGTGGACACTTTCACCGACCTCGACACGCAGTTCCATGTGCTCATCGCCCGGGCGGGCCGCAATGATCTGGTCGCCGACCTGACGGTGGCGATCCGGCAGACCGTCCGCGAACCGATCCGCGCCGCGTCCCTGGAGATGCCGGACTGGCCCGGCTTCCGGGTGCGGTTGATCAACGACCACGCCCGAATCCTGCAGGCCATTGTCGCTGGCGACGCCGACGAGGCGGCCGAGTTGATGGAGGCCCATATCCGCGCCTCCTACGCCGTCCTCACCGACGACTGA
>CAYUWV010000205.1:0-4593 GCA_964448385.1 uncultured Propionibacteriaceae bacterium
TGTTCACGATGCCCCAGCCTTAGGGTATGCCGTGAGGAGGGGTGCGACCAGACCCTGGGTCGGCAGGGTGAACGCCGGCTCAGCCGAACCAGCGCTTCAGTTCGGTGACGGTGCCGCCCTCGTCGAAGGTGCCCGTGACGTACCGCGCAGCGGCCAGGACCTCCGGACCCGCATCGCCGAGGGCAACCCCGCGGCCGGCCCACTGCAGCATCTCGATGTCGTTGCGACCGTCACCCAGGGCCAGCACGTCGGCGGCCGCCACGCCCAGCGAGGCGGTCACCCCCGCGAGGGCGGTCGCCTTGTTCACACCGGCCGGGGCGATGTCGAGCCAGGCGCTCCAGCCGACGAAGTAGCTCACCCCGTGCAGGCCCAGGCGCTCGGCCAGCGCGATGAACTCGCCGTCGGACGCGTTCGGGTCACGCACCACGATGCGGGTGACGTCGCTCCCGGCGAGGTCTTCCACCGAGACCACCTCGATGTCGCCGTGGAGGTCGCCGTCGGGGAACCGTCGGGTGACCCGGTAGCCCTGCCCGATCACCTCGGCCGCCAGCGAAGCCGACGGGTGCTCGCGCAGCACCTTCTCGATCACGTCGGACGGGTCGAACGTCGTCACCTGTTGCAGGTGCAGCGGCGGGAATCGCACCACCACGGCACCGTTGGACGAGACCGCCGGGCCGGGTGGCAACTCCAGTTCCTCGAAGATCGGGCGGGTGGCGTGCCAACTGCGGCCCGTGGTCAGGATGACGGGCACGCCAGCCGCCACGACGCGCGCGACAGCGTGTTGGACGCTCGCGGGCAGCACTCCCGCGTGATCGACGATCGTCCCGTCGATATCGAGTGCCACCGCCCGTGGCCGCCAGGCCAGGTTCTGTTCTCTCATCTGGCCACCCAGGCTAGCCCACGCCCGAGACGCCCCGGTGCCCGCCTGCGTGACCGGCGGAGGCCGCGGCGCGCGGGTTCAGCGCTGCGGGACGAGGGCTTCCAGCCCACCCAGATAGGGACGCAGGGCGGCCGGCAGGTAGATCGAACCGTCAGCCTGCTGGTGGTTCTCGAGCAGCATGATGATGATCCGGGTCATCGCGCACAGGGTGCCGTTCAGCGTCGCCGCCGACCGCACGGTCTGCTCGTCGCGGATCCGGATGTTCAACCGGCGGGCCTGGAACTCGGTGCAGTTCGACGTCGACGTCACTTCGCGGTAGCGGTTCTGGGTAGGCAACCAGCAGTAGCAGTCGAACTTGCGGGCCGCGCTCAGGCCCAGGTCGCCGGCGGCCACGTCCAGCACCTGGTAGGGCAGCTCAAGCGCCTCCAGGAACTCCTTCTCGAAGCCCAGCAGCCGGGCGTGCTCGGCTTCGGCTTGCTCGGGCTCGCAGTAGACGAACATCTCGACCTTGTCGAACCAGTGCACCCGGAAGATGCCGCGCGTGTCCTTGCCGTACGAGCCGGCCTCCCGCCGGAAGCACGGGCTGTAGCCCGCGTAGTAGCGGGGCAGGGTCGAGGCCTCAAGGATCTCGTCGGAGTGGTACGCCGCCAGGGCCACTTCGGAGGTGCCGACGAGGTAGAGGTCGTCGTCGGGCAGGTGGTACACGTTCTCGGCGGCCTGGCCGAGGAAGCCGGTCCCCTCCATCGCGGACGGTTTGACCAGCGCGGGCGGCAGGACCGGCGTGAACCCCCAGCCCATCGCCTTGCTCATCGCCAGGTTGATCAGCGCCAACTCCAGCTGAGCGCCGGGCCCGGTGAGGAAGTAGAAGCGGGAACCCGACACCTTGGCGCCGCGCTCCATGTCGATCGCGCCCAGCATTTCGCCGAGCTCGAGATGGTCGCGGGGGGTGAAGCCCTCAGCGGCGAAGTCGCGGGGCGTCCCGACGGTTTCGAGGACGACGAAGTCGTCTTCGCCACCCCGCGGCACGTCCTCGAACACCAGGTTCGGCAACGCCGCCATCAGCTCGTCGAAGCGGGCCGTCGCCTCGGTCGCGGCGGCTTCGGCGGCCTTGACGTCGACCGCGAGGCGCTTGGTCTGAGCCAGCAGCGCCTGCCGGGCGTCACCCTGGGCCTTCGCCACCTGCTTCCCGGCGCTCTTCTGTTCGGCGCGCAGGGCTTCGAAGGTCGCGATCGCCGCGCGCCTAGCCACGTCCGCGGCCACCAGGTCGTCGACCAGCGAGACCGACTCCCCGCGGGCCTCCTGCGAACGTCGGACGCGGTCAGGGTCGGTGCGCAGCAGCTTCGGGTCGATCACGGTCCCAGAGCCTAGCGCGCGACGTGCTCCAGCACCTGCCCGCCAGCCCCCAGACGGGGTCCAGCCGGTCTGCCGGCTGGACCTAGACTGCCGCCCATGCCCGAGGTTCACCAGCCGTTACCCAGGCGCACCCTGCTGTCGGGGACGATGGCCGGTGCCCTCACCCTGACGGGCTGCCTGCCCGCCCTTCCCACGCCGACAGCGACGGACCCCACAGCCAGCGCCAGCCGGTCCGTCTCGCCGGACGTCGTGACCCCGGCGGGAAGCGTCCGAATCGAGTTCCGGGCGGCCAACGTCGCCTCCATCCGGATCGCGGGCCCCGCAGGCCTCGGTGAGTTCCACTCCTACGCCGTCATCGACCAGCCGGACGCGGGCCCACAGGTGGAACGCACCCAAAACGGCAGCCTGACCACCTTCAGCACCGACCGGTTGCGTGTGAGCGTCGACAGTGAGTCGTCCGCCATCACCGTGACGGACGCGGACGGGCGGGCCGTCTGCGCGGGCGGCAGCTTCGCGGTGCGCGACAACGGCAGTCTCCGCTGGAGCCACAAGCTGACCGGCGACGAGTCGAACCACGGCCTGGGTTCCCGGGCGTTCGGGCTCGATCTGCGGGGCCACCGCTACCAGCTGTGGAACTACGACTCCTACGCCTACCTCCGCGGCACGGACCCGCTGTACCACAGCATCCCGTTCCTGCTGGGGGTCCGGAACCGCTCCAGCTACGGGGTGCTGTGGGACAACCCGGCCAGGGGCTGGGTGGACGTCGGCGCGGCCCGCCGCGACCGGGTCACCTTCGCTGCCGAAACCGGCGAATTGCGGCTGTACGTCATCGCCGGGGACGACCCGCAGGAGGTCCTGCGCAGCTATGGCTCACTGACCGGACTGATGCCGCTCCCCCCGCTGTGGGCACTCGGTTACCACCAGTCCCGGTGGGGGTACAAGTCCGCGGCGGAGTTCACCCGATTGGCAGAGCAGTTCCGCACGCGTCAGATCCCCTGCGACGCGCTCTACTTCGACATCGACTACATGGACGGCTTCCGGCTGTTCACCTGGGATCGGTTGGCCTTCCCTGACCCGCCGGGACTGCTGAAACAGCTCCACGACAAAGGCTTCAAGACCGTCGCCATCGTCGACCCGGGGATCAAGGTCGACCCTCGCTACGCGGCCTATCAGGAACTCAAAGACCAGAAGCTGTTCCTGACCACCGCCGACGGCGCACCCGCCACCGGAACGGTGTGGCCCGGCCTGTGCCGCTTCCCCGACTTCAGCAATCCAGCCACGCGCACCTGGTGGGCCGGTCGGATCAGAGCCCTGGTCACCGATGGGTTCGACGGCATCTGGAACGACATGAACGAACCGTCCCTGTTCTCCCCGCCCGCCAGCAAGACCCTGCCGGACGACGTGGTTCACCAGGCCGACGGACGGTTGGAGAGTCACCCGGCTGCGGGCCACAACGTGTACGGCATGCAGATGGCGCAGGCCAGCCGCGACGGCCAGACCGCGGCGTCGGCGGACAAGCGTCCGTTCACCATGACCCGGGCGGGACACGCCGGGGTGCAGCGGTACGCCACGACCTGGACCGGCGACAACCGGAGCACCTGGGATCACCTGAGGTTGTCGATCACGATGGTCATGAACCAAGGCCTGAGCGGGATCGGCTTCAGCGGATCGGACACCGGAGGGTTCAAGGGAGCTCCCGACGCAGAGCTCTACACGCGCTGGATCCAAGTCTCGAGCATGATGCCCTACTTCCGGACCCATTCGTCCTCGTCGTCGCCGACGCGCGAGCCCTGGAGTTTCGGGACGCTCTGTGAGGCCCGGGTGCGCAGCGCCATCGAGTGGCGCTACCGGCTGCTCCCCTACTTCTACAGCGTCGCCCAGGAAGCATCCAGCAGCGGCGTGCCGATGGTCCGTCCGCTGTTCTTCGATGACCCGTCCGACAAGGCTCTTCGCTCGATCGAGGACCAGTTCCTGGTGGGGGACGCGCTGCTGGTCGCCCCTGTGGTCGAGCAGGGCGCCAGGCAGCGTGTCGTGCACCTCCCGCGCGGCACCTGGTACGACTTCCACAGCGGCGAAGCGCACCCCGGCAACCGTCAGATCACCGTGGCGGCACCTCTCGACCGCCTGCCGCTGTTCGTCCGGGCCGGGCAGACGATCCCGCTGTGGCCCGTCCGGCAGTCGACGTCCGGCGGCCTCCCCCGCACGCTCGAGCTGTGGGCCCACGAGGGCGCCGGAACCAGCCGCTGGTACGAGGACGCCGGCGACGGCTACGACTTCCAATCCGGAGCGTCTCGTCAGACGACGCTGACCAGCACGCTTGAGAGCGGGACGTTCACGCTGGCGAGCGCGAGCACCGGCGC
>CAYUWV010000206.1:0-4584 GCA_964448385.1 uncultured Propionibacteriaceae bacterium
GCAGAAGGAACGCGAGGCCCAGGAGCGCCGGCTCCAGGCTTCGGCGGTGGCGGTGCTGACCGCCCTAGCAGAACGCGACGCTGCGATTGCTGTGGCTGAGCAGGCTGCCGCGACCTCGATCGCGGCGATGGTGGCCGAAGGGCTGAACCTGGCCGAGGTCGCCGACTGGTGCGGCGGGCTGGAGGTCCGTGAGGTCACCAGGCTGTCCAGGATCGAACCGAAGGTGGTGGCATCGTGAGCGGGCAGCCGGTGCGCTGGCGGGAAAGTTGGGCGCTCGCGCAGATCACGGGGGTGCTATTCAGCACGGCGGTCTGGATCGTGATCATGGCTGCCACGCCCGAAGTGGTGATAGCCGTGCTGCTGGGCGGTGTCGTTCTGGTCGCCGCGTTCCGGACCCGCCCACTGCTGTGGCTGGTGTTCGGAGCACGACCGGCTGTCGGAGGCGATCGGGACGCTCTGTTGCGCGCGATCGTCCCAGTCCGCTCGCTGCGCGGACGAGGCCAGCCCGAGGTGTTCGTGGGCCGAGGGTTCAGGGCGTGCGGCTGGGACGTCCTGGCTCCGTGCCGGAGTTCTCTTCTGGTGAGCGAGTCCCTCCTGGGCCGGATCAGAGAGGGTCAGGTCTCCGATGTCGGGGCGAGTGTCCGGGTCGCGTTTGCCCTCGGTCAACTGCCGGCGGTCGGATCTCGGCTCACGCTGGCGGTCGCCGTCTACTGCCTGCCGTGGGCGATCGTCGAGGACGTAGCGCGAAGGGTCGCGCGCCGACTGGCGCGGGTCCGGCTGATGTCGCTGTCATGGCGGATACGTCCGCTGGTGTTCGGTCTCGGTCTGGTGGATGCCGTCCAGCACGCCCGGTGGCAGGCCGCCGTCCCGCTGCTCGTCCTTGCGGTCCTGACCTACACGACCGGACCACTCAACCGAGCCTGGCGACGCAAGTTGACCGAGATGGGCAACCGCCGCGTCGCCGACGAGGGTCCAGAACTGGTACCC
Source organism: uncultured Propionibacteriaceae bacterium (assembly GCA_964448385.1). Taxonomy (GTDB): domain Bacteria; phylum Actinomycetota; class Actinomycetes; order Propionibacteriales; family Propionibacteriaceae; genus Propionicimonas. Next base: position 988 of record CAYUWV010000206.1, read on the forward strand.
GCAGCGACGCCGCTCAGCCCGCGCTATCCGCAAGGCCATCACGCCGTCGTCGATCTGAAGGTGCCTCATGAGTGACCGGACTGGTATCGAACTGGACGCGCAGGACGCCTACGAAGCGATCCGCAGCATCAACCACGCCACGGTCTTCACCGGCGACGGCATCCCCGCACCGGTGGTGTATCGGGTGCTCGGGTTCTTGCAGAGCGCCGGCGGCTACGGAATGGCACAGGCACTCGGACAACTCGCCCGAGGCCTTGAGCGGTCACTGTCCACCTACGACGTCTGTGAGGACGACGGCCGTGATCCGGCCGACTCGGTCGCGCACGCCGTCAACGCCCTGACCGACGCCGCGGACCTGCTGCAGCGCGTGGGGCCGCTGCTCGACGATGCGCAGGCGGCGATCTCTCGCCAGGGCTACCGCACTCAGGGTCATGGTGCCGGTTAGCTCGGTGAGACTCGATGCTTCCGGAGTCGGTTGAGTCCCGGTTCCGGACCATCCGACCTTGTAGTTCCGGTGGGCTGAGCGTGTCAGTCTCCGCTGGGAGACTGCCGTCATGCTCATACCCGACATCCGCGACTACTCGAAGCTCATTGCCCACCAGTCGGTGGGGGTGCCCCCGAGGGGGGTGCCGCTGAACTCGCCGCGACCGGCTCGTTGCACGGCTCGGTCATACGGTGGGGAGGTTGTGGTTGTCGAGGGTGTTGTGACCAGCCGGATGGGCGACTGGTTGGCGTTCTCGGCTGAGTACGAGGGCTGGGGCCAGTGGATCGCGATTGTGAGGTCGTCCTGTTGCGAGCCGCTGGACTGACGATGCCGGCTAGCAGCTTCGATGGTCTCGGTGTCGGCGGGTGACTCAGAGTTCTCCGGTGGTCTTCCAGCGCAGCACCGCGTCGCGCAGTTCGCGACGGGTCTGCTGGCGATCCGCAGGCCGCTCGCGACGGTGGAGATCGCCGCAGTGGCACATCTCGCACGAGCACAGTCCGCGGCCGTCCCACAGCCAGTCCCAGTGGCAGTGGCCACCTCTATGCCCGAGGGCGGCCAAGGAGTACGGGGTGGGCAGGTCGCACACGCCGTCGGCGTGGTCGTGGACTTCAACGCGCGGGATATCGCCACGGACAAGACGAACGTGGAACGGTGCGTGGGCGTCGGTACGAGACACAGTGGGCCTCCGAGGGCTCAGGAGCCCCGGCCCGCGATCCCTCGGTGAAGGACGGACCGGGGCTATGGTTTGAGCTCTCTGCGCGATCATGTCCTCATGGATGTCATCTTCGCATGAGTTGCCCTGTGTCAACGTTGGTCGTGTCAGGCGGCGTTGGGGGTGTGTTCGTTGAGGACGCGTTGGAGCGCGCCGTGCTTGTCGGGGTCGTAGGCGAGGCCGTCTTGCCAGCAGCGCCAGATGATGTTCGTCCAGGCTCTGCCGAGGATGCGGACGGCGTGGGGATGGTCGTGGCCGCGGGCTCGGGCTTGTTGGTAGAGGTCTTCGGCCCAGGGGTTGGCTCGTCGGCAGTCGCCGGCGAAGTCGCACAGGGCGTCGCGGAGTTCTTTGTCGGCGGACCAGCGGAAGGTGACGGTTTTGACCTTGCCGGACTGGCGGGTCGAGGGCGCGACGCCGGCCAGGCAGGCCAGTGCGTCGGCGGTGGGGAACCGACCGCGGGCGTCACCGATCTCGGCGAGCAGGCGGGCCGCACGCAGGGTGCCGGCGCGGGGCAGAGACTTCACGATGTGAGCGTCGGGATGGACAGCGAGCTGCTCGGCGATCGAGTCGGCCAGGGCGGCGATCTGAGTGTTCAGCGTGCGCAGCAACGCGACGAAGGCAAGGGTGGTGGTCGCGTGGGCCTCGGCCTCGGTGTCGGTGGTTCCGCGGGGGGCGGCGAGCAGACGCTGGTGCAGCACCTCGGGTGCGACCTTGCCGGAGTAGCCGACCTTGGACAGCCAGGTGCCGAGCCGGGCCGGGGTGAGCCAGTCGGCCTTGGCCTGCGTGGTGAACCGCTCCAGGAACGCCAGGCTGACTTGGGAGTCGAGGTCGTTGAACAGGCCCACGACGCCGGGCAGCACGATCTGCAGGTGCGCGCGGAGCTGGTTGGCCGCGGCGACGCGGTGTTCGACCAGGTCCCTGCGGGCACGGACCGTGGAGCGCATCGCGATCGTGGCGGGCGTCGACCGGGTCAGGGGTGTGAGACGTCGACGGTCGGTGCGGACCACGTCGGCCAGTACGTAGGCGTCGTACCGGTCGTCCTTGTTGCCGGCCGACCCGTAGCGGGACCGCAGGTTCTTCAGTTGGTTCGGCGCGATCACCAGCACGACCAGGTCGGCGGCCAGCAGTGCCTCGACGACCGGGCCATCTCCACGCTCGATGCCGACCTCGAGTACACCCGCGTCCAGCAGGCGGCGGACGAGTTGCTTCAGTCCGGGTGCGGTGTGGTCGACGGCGAACCGGTCCAGGATCTCGCCGTCGGTGTCGACGACGCAGACCGCATGGTCGTCCTTGGCCCAATCGACACCCGCGCAGACTCGCGCCGGGGTGCCCTCAACGGTGACACTCATTGTGGATTCCTCGCTGTTGCAGCAGTGGGGAGCCACCCGGTGGTCCCGGGACCCCGCAGCCGGTCGCTCACTGATCGGCGCTCGCTGGCGCACGGCCCTGTAGCCGGTCCGAGGGTCCTGGGCCACCGGACCTCGCAGAACTCATGCTGGACCTCAAGGGTCGAGCCGCCATGGCGATGGTCCGGTGGGGACCAGGGGTGCATCAGCAGGCCATCTGTACCTGCCAACGGGAGGAAGGTAGTCCAGTGAGCCGCTGACCGTCGTGGTGCCGAACGCCGCTGCCGCCGTGGCGCGTGTGTGCCTCTCGCGCTGATGGTGGCCACCGAAGCCTTGGTCATCTGCCTGTATGAGTGAAGGGCCTTCGCCCCTTCCTCGCTGCAGAGCCTGGAGGTGCCGCTGATGGACGCGTTCGCTGACGCAGGAGCCGGGATTCGTCTCCGTCCGGCTGATCTCCCACTGGTGCTGCAGGAGCAACTCGAACTCCTCGACGTGCGCCAGGCCGCCGGCGCCACGGACGCCGAACTGGCCGAACTGGTTGCCGAGCTACGCCAGCTGCAAAGCTGGTGAGTGTCGTGGCCGGTCGGGACTGGACGTCGCAGGAGCGGGTTGAGGCGCGCCGGAACACAGTTGAGCAACTGCACGCGCAGTTGGCTGAGCAGGTCTCGAAGCTGGACAGCCTCGGGGCGTGGCAGCAGTGGCTGGGTTTGGTGCGCAGTCTCCACTCCTACTCGTTCTCGAACACGCTCCTGATCGCTGCGCAGCGGCCGGACGCGACGATGGTGGCCGGATTCAACACCTGGAAGCAGCGCGGCCGCTGGGTCCGCAAGGGCGAGAAGGCCATCAAGATCCTGGCACCGATCCTCCACAAGATCCCGCTGACCGACGCCGCGGGCAACCCGGTGCTGGACGACCATGGCGAGCCGCGGTTCCGTCGGCAGCTGGTCGGGGTGAAGCCGGTCAACGTGTTCGACGCCAGCCAGGTCACCCCCGAGGTGGCGCGGCCACCCCAGCCGCAACTTTTGCTCGGTCAGGCGCCGGCGGGGTTGTGGGAG
>CAYUWV010000207.1:0-4551 GCA_964448385.1 uncultured Propionibacteriaceae bacterium
TCGGGGTGGGGTGTCCGAGCCTGCGGACCCTGTTCCGCGCGTTGGGCCGCTGCCGTGATCGTGACTACCGTGACGTGCTGGCTAGGGCGTGTATGAGGTTCTCGGCCCAGGCCAGGGACACCGGGGCGCTGGTGCTCTATGACACCACGGTGCGCCATGAGGCGCTTGTTGTTCGAGTGGGGGTGAGAGACCTGCACTGTGGGTTCCTGCCGTAGCAGGGGCCTGGAAGCTGGGGGCAGCCTGGCCGGGGAAACGCCCGGTTGGGTGGGAGCAGCCCTGACAAAGCCGTGACGCGTCAGTACCGCTGGATGGCGTGGGTCCGGTGAGCGTGGTCGAAGAGGTATACGTGAGGAACCGGCGTTATCACCTGTCTTGACGTACTACCGCCTCAAACCCAGCTGGATATGGGGCGGGCGCGGTGCGCCATCTGCTGGAGTGGCGAGCGGATGGCCTGCTCCGGGGTCGAGTCACAACTCCGGGGCGGGGTCGGTGGTGAATGACTACGGAGTAGTCACCGACGGGGCCGCAGGCAGATAGCCGGGTGCCTCCTTCGACGAGTGAACAGCAAGTGAACATGGGAAGGTCCCGGGTCGTGCCCGGCCTGTGCGTATCCGACGCACGGGGTGGGGCTGGGTTCGTTGTCGACTGATCCGGTCCGGGGCTGGCGGAGCCGCCGTAGTACTGCGAGCACGGGAGAGCCGGGCACATCGGGAAGGGCGGCAGCGAGGATGGATAGGAGGTGCTGCGATGACGCAAGACGTGTTGGTGAACTCCGACACTCCGCCCGAAGCCGTGACGGTCTTTGAGCGGGTAGCGCGGACGCAGGTCAAATATCACCGGTGGGCCAAGACTGACCGCGAGGCGCGGTTCGGGGACTTGTTCAACCTGGTGTGCCATTCCAGCTACCTGTTGGTGGCTTGGGAGCATGTGGCACGCAACAAAGGGGCTCGCACTGCTGGGGTCGATGGTGTGACCGTGCGTCAGATCGTCCAGCGGGGCGAGGTAGGGGCGTTCCTGAAGGGGATCGCCGCCAGCCTCAAGGACGGTTCGTATCAGCCCTCGCCGGTGCGGCGGGTGATGATTCCCAAGCCGGGCGGCAAGTCGCGCCCGTTGGGGATACCGACCGTTGCCGACAGGGTGGTGCAGCAGTCGTTGCGGATGGTGCTGGAGCCAATCTTCGAGGCCGACTTTCTGCCGGTCTCCTACGGGTTCCGGCCCAAGCGGCGGGCTCATGACGCGGTCGCTGAGATCCACTATTACGCCACACGCGGTTACCGGTGGGTGTTGGATGCCGACATCGAGGGATGTTTCGACAACATCGACCACCGGGTTGTTCTGGACCGGGTGCGGGCACGTGTCAACGCCGACTGAAAATTGACCCCCTACTGCCGACCGAATATTGACCCCCTTCGCTGGTTTGTTGTTGTTCTACTTGGTTGGTTTGCGGTGTCCGCGGGTGCGGTAGGAGTCGCCGTCGAGGGCGATGACGTGGGCGTGGTGGACGAGGCGGTCGATGGTTGCGGCGGCGACCACGTCGTCGCCGAGGGTCTCGCCCCACCGGCTGAACGGGAGGTTCGAGGTGACGATGACCGAACCGGTCTCATACCGAGACGCGATCAGCTGGAAGAACAGGGCGGCGGCGGTCGTGTCGAACGGTAGGTAGCCCACCTCGTCGATGATGAGTGCTCGGTAGCGTTTGAGCCGGCGGAGCTCGCGTTCCAGGCTGCCGGCGGCGTGCGCGTGGGCGAGCCGGTTGATCCAGCCGGTCGCGGAGTCGAACAAGACCGGATGGGACGCTTCGGCGGCTTTCCTGCCCAGGGCGATCGCCAGGTGGGTCTTGCCGGTGCCCGGCGGGCCGAGGAGGACCACGTTGTCGCGTTTCGGGACGAACGTGGTGGTCGCCAGGTGGGCGATGACGTCCCGGGTCGCGGCGGGGACGTGGTCGAACACGAAGTCCTCGATGGTCTTGACCGCCGGGAAGTGGGCGGCGGCGATCCGCAGCCGGGTGCCGTTCGCGGTCCTGGAGGCGACCTGGCGGCCCAGCACGGCGGCGAGGTACTCCTCATGGGACCAGCCCTCGGTGCGGGCCTGGTCGCCCAGGGTGGTGAACGTGTCGGCGATCACGGGGGTCTTCAACTCCCGCGCCAGGAACGCGATCTCGCCGGTGAGGTCCTTCAGGGTGGCGGTCATCAGGCCACCGCCCCAGCGCCGGTACCGGCCGGCGCACCAGGCAGGTTGAACAGCTCGTCGTAGTCACTCAGGGGCCGCACGCCGACCTCCTCACCCGCCGTGTGGGCTGTGGCCGGCACCTTCGCCCGCTGGCTCCGGTACAGGGTGCGGAGCGTGTGCGCGGTCGCGACGTGTGCCGGGTCGCTGATGGTGCGCCGCTGGTCCCAACACCGCGGGTGGGCGGCGACCGGCTGGCCGGCGCAGGCCACCGTCACCAGGGTCAGACCGCAGCGGACGTCGACGAACCGGCCGATCACCGTCGGGTCGACCGAGTAGTCGTTCCCGGCGACCCGCACGTAGTAGTCGCGGCCCAACCGGACCCGGTCGGTCCACTCCACCCGCGGCGGCACCGGCGGCAAACTCGTCATCCCGGCCCGGTCGGCGGCCAGCCGATCAACCGGGCGGGCGCCCGTGCGTCGCAGCAGGCGCTCGTTCGCTCGCGGCAGCCACCCGTCCAGCTGGGTGTTGAAGTCCGCCGGCGACATGAACTCACGACCCGGCATGAACGACGTCTGCAGAAACCCGTTCGCGCGTTCCACCACCCCCTTGGCTTCCGGGTCGCGGGGACGGGTCTGATAGATCCTGGTCCCCAGGGTGCCCGCGAACGCCCGCGCCCCGACGGTCAGCCGCTGATGCTGCCCGATACCGGCCTCGTTGTCCCACACCAACATCCGCGGGACCGCGCCGAAGCTACCCGCCAGCAACTGCCACATCCCGGCCAACAAGTCCCCGGACTGCCGGGTCGGCAACAACACCGCAGCGATGAACCCCGACCAGGCCGCCACCATCGTCAACACCGGCGGCCCGACGAGCACCTCCGCCGCGACCGGCACCACCTTCGGCGGGAACCACAGGTCGCACTGCACGATGTCCCCAGGCCGGTACTCGGTGCGGTCGGCCGGGTCCGACGGCGCGTACAACGGCCGCAGGAGCGCGACCCGCGCCCGCAGCACCGACGCCGAATGCTCCCAGCCGATCCGCTCACCGATCACCGTGGCCGGCATCGTCGGGGTCGCCGCCAGCAACGCCCGGATCTGCGGCTCGAAACCATCCAGCAACGAACCCGACGGTCCGCGTTCGTACCGGGGTGGCTCGTCCGACGCCAACGCAGCCCGAACCGTGTTCCGGGCCACCCCCAACCGGCGGACGATCGCCTTGACCCCCATGCCCTCCGACTTGTGCAACCGTCTAATCTCGGCCCAATCCTCCACGCTGATCACTCCCTCACTCTGTCCGAGGGGGGTCAACATTCACTCGGCGCCACGGGGTCAGTATTCAGGCGGCATCGACAGCACGGATCAAGGACAAACAGACCGTGGCGCTGGTGCGGGCGTTCCTCAAGGCCGGGGTCCTCACCGACCTCGGGTTGGAGGCCGCGTCAGCGACAGGAACACCCCAAGGCGGCATCATCTCGCCGCTGCTGGCCAACATCGCGTTGTCCGTGTTGGACGAGGCGATCATGGGCCCATGGCAAAGTGGCGGTGACCAATCCACCCAGTGGAACCGTCGCCGTCGGGTGCTCCATGGGATGGGTAACTGGCGGATCGTGCGGTACGCCGACGATTTCGTCATCATGACCAACGGCAGCCAAGACGATGTTGTCGCGTTGAAAGAACAAGCCGCCACGGTGCTGGGCGGGCTTGGGCTGAAGTTCTCCGAGGCCAAGACCCGCATACGGCATCTGAGCGAAGGGATCGATTTCCTCGGCTTCCACATCCAGTGGAAGAAGCGCCGGGGGGGCGGCAAGTGGTATTGCATGGTCTTCATCGCCGATAAGGCGTTCGTCAAGATCAAGCAGACCATCCGAAACCTGATCCCGCGCCGGTCCCCACGGCCCTTGGCGGACGTGATCAACGAGGTCAACGCGGCGCTGCGTGGCTGGACGTACTACTTCCGCCACGCGATAGCCGGGCGACGCTTCTCGTTCCTCAGGTACTTTACCTGGCGACGATTCGTAGCCTGGCAACGCGAACAGCACCGCTGGAATTGGACCCGGGTGAAACGATGGCTCCGCCTCCCCGACGGTAGTTGGAGAACCATCATCACCACGGGCGCGGCCCTGTTCGACCCGACGAAAGTACGGATCGAACGCTACTGGTACCGCGGGACACGCATCCCCAACCCCTACGACCCGGTAGCCACGACCACCTGACCGGCACCACCTCGTGGAGAGCCCGTTGCGTTGAAAGGCGCACGGCGGGTTCGGCGGGCGGCACGGGGAAACGGACCTGGAGCAATCCCGGCACCGCGCCCCGCGCCGACCCGACACGCTGCATTTCGAGAACGACGAAGAAGACGACTTGCGCCGGGTCGGGATGAGCA
>CAYUWV010000208.1:0-4525 GCA_964448385.1 uncultured Propionibacteriaceae bacterium
CGTCCCACCAGTGGTGCGAGGACAGAAGCTCGGCGGTCTGCGGGTCCGGGGGCGGTTGGCGCCATCGATCGAAGCCTACGATCGCGGCCCCCAGCGCCTCGTCGAGCAGTGCCGCCTTGGTCCCGAAGGTGTAGTAGATGGTCGGGACCGCGACACCGGCGTTCTTGGCGACCGCGGAGATGGTGGTGCCGAGATACCCGTTGGCGCAGAACAGGTCGTAGGCGGCGCGGACCATGCGGCGGCGAGTGACCAGCGCTTTGTCGGCTCTCGTCGAGGGAGCTATAGACACCTGCCCGATGATAGCTCACTATAGTCGTACTATAGTGAAGGGTGAGCGGATGAGGATCCTGTTCGCGTCGATGCCTGCTGACGGGCATTTCAACCCGTTGACGGGGATCGCGGTCGGGCTTGCGGAGCGGGGCCATGACGTGCGGTGGTATGCCGGGCCGACGTACGGCGCCAGGCTCGACCGGCTGGGGATGCGGTGGTTTGCCTACCGGGCGGCCACCGAGGTGATGGCCAGCAACCTGGGTGATCTGTTTCCCGAGCGGGCGCGGCTCACGGGTCCCCGGCTGATCTCGTTCGACCTGGACAAGTTCTTCGTGAGCCAGGTCGAGAACCACTTCCTGGACATCGTCGCGATCAGGGACGAGTGGCCGTTTGAGGCGCTGCTGTGCGACGGCGCTGTCTACGCCGAGCAGCTCGTCGCTGAGTCACTGCGTGTGCCGGTGTTTGCCGTGGGGATGACCATGGTGATGCCTGACGGGAAGGGACCTCCTACCGTTCTTCGGACTGCGTCCCGCGCGCACGCCCGTGGGCCGGGTGCATCACGCGATCGTCCGCAGGATGCTCGCGAGTGCCATGAGGGCCGGCACGACTCACTACAACGAGATACTGGCCAGGCACGAGATCGCACCCATTCGACCCGGTGGCTTCCCGCACGAACCGATGCTCAGGACGCGCCGGGTCTTTCTGCACGGCTCCCCTGGGCTGGAGTTCCCGGGCTACCGACCGCTCCACAACGCGGAGTACGTCGGCCCCCTCGTCCCGGCCCGCCGAGCGCTGACCTCCACCCCGCTGCCAGGCTCCGTCACCGACCCCACGAGCAAGGTGGTCGCCGTCTCGCAAGGCACAGTGGACAACGCCGAGCCGGACAAGCTGATCGTTCCCACCATCGAGGCATTCAAGGACTCCGAGTACGTCGTCGTGGCGACCACCGCGGGAGCTCACACGGAGGCGCTTCGCACGCGGTTCCCTCAGTCGAACGTCGTGATCGCAGACTTCATCGACTACGACGACCTGTTCCCGCACGTCGACGTCTTCGTCACCAGCGGTGGCTTCGGAAGCAACCTCGCTGCGTTCCTAAACGGCGTCGCGGTCGTGGGTGCGGGCAAGCGCGAGGGAAAGAACGACATCAACGCCCGAATCGGCCACAACGGCCTCGGAATCGACCTGCGCAAGGAGCGGCCGAAGCCGGCGGCGATCCGCAAGGCGGTCCACAGGCTGGTCCAGGACCCAAGCTATGCAGCAAGCGTCGCCGCACTCAGAGCGGAGCTCCTGGCCTACGACCCCATCGCGATCATCGAGAACGCAATCACTACCCGCGGCCATGACCAAGCAGTGGCCGGATCGCCCCGGTCGTAGCTCTCCTCGCCGCTGCCCTCCCGGACGAGATTCGGCAACCCGGGCGTCGTCCGACCGGGTCACCAAAGCCGACAACGCGTCTGGGGTAATGACCAGCGATCGGAAGGGCGTCTCGATGAACCGATCACGGACAGCGGCGTTGGCGACCTGGGCCTATGCCGCCATGTTCGGCGTCCCGGCCGTACCCGTCGCCATGTTCATTGCCGAAAACGGCAGACTTCCATCGCTCTGGGGCCTGTTCGACATGTACGCCGGCCCCTGGTCATCACGGTTCGCCGGCGACCGCGTGATCGCGCTACTTCTGATCTATGCCGGCCTGGTCCTGGTTGCGGTCATCTCAGGGTGGCTGCTGTGGAAGCAGCGCAAGACAGGCGCGGTGCTGAACCTGGGGCTAATGCCGATGGAGGCAGTCTTCTGGATCGGCTTTGCGCTTCCCATTCCCTGGCTGTTCGGGATCGCGAGAGTCGCGCTTGTGTGCCTGGCCTGGCCGGAGCTATCCGGATCGCGCCGGCCACGATTGCCGGCAACGCGAAGAAGGGCGGAAGTCGAGAGACCCGGCCGCCCGAGTCGATCGTCGAGATGAGCCGTGCGTCGCACCGAACAGCGAGGACTCGCGCGGCAAGAACATCCCTCACATCAACGGACCCTCCGCGCGCGTCCCGCGCGAGGAAAGCCCGAGTCTCCACCGTCGATCAAGACCTCACCGCACAGACGACGCGCTCGTCGCGTTGGATGTCGACGCGAACGCATCTACGTCGACCACGGCCTGACCGGCACCAACCGCGACCGACCCGGACTGCGCCAAGCCCTCGCCGCCTGCCGCCGCGGCGACACGCTTGTCGTCACCAAACTCGATCGACTCGCACGCGCCGATGCGCACACGTCGCCGCCGGCGAAGGGCAAGCCGAAACAGACCCGCTCCCGCCGAGTGCCCGCGAGCTGACCAAGATCAACCACCGCAGCCAATCACGCCGAGCCCACTGCGCCGGTCACATGATCACGAAACACCTGGAATCGCTCCGCTGCTAAGCCGACCCCTTCCCCGAGCGGGAGCGCCACGCGAACCACCCGCCGGCCAGCAGCAGCGCGGTCACGACCACGACGAGAACCCACATCCAGAAGGGAGTTCCGGTGTCGGACGAGGCGGCCGTCGCTGCGGTGGCGGTACTCGTGGGGACCGGCGAGATGGTCGGACTGCGGTCGGCCGCGGTCGTCACCGGCGAAGCGCTCGACGACAGGCTGCTCGAGGCCGGGGCGGTTGATGCGGCACTGCCCGCCGGTGAGGTGGTGGCCACCGGCGGTGGTGCGTAGGCGAAGGTGACCTGGCCGGTGACCGGGTGGTCGTCCGCGGAGACGATCCGGTACGCGACCGTGTAGATCCCCGCCGAGCCAAGCGGGTTCACCGTCGTTGTCACGCTGGTGCCGTCCGCGACCGGCTCTCCGGCCGCGTACTGGGTTCCGTCGGGGCCGGTTACCACCACGGACAGGGCGAAGTCCTGCACCCCCTCGTTGAAGGACAGCGTCACCGAGGCCGGCGCAGTGATCACGGTGGCGCCGTCGGCGGGGTCGCTGCCGGTGAGTTCGGTGTGCGCACTGGCCGGGAGCGCGAACCCGCCCAGCGCCAGCAAAGCGAGGCCGAGAACGGTCACCGAGCGGCTAAACAGGCGTGGGGACGATGCGGATCGGCTCATTCGGGTTCGGTTCTCCATGTCCGTGAACGGGTCGGTCGCCCGGGTCAGGGGTGCAGGGTGTGCTCGGTCGTGCGGTGCCCGGCCGGTTCGATCTGGAACGTCGAATGTTCGATGCTGACCGGGAAATGCGTGGCCACGCAATCCTGTAGGTCGGTCAGCAGGCGGGCGGCGTGCCCGTCGGTGAAGCACTCGTCGTCGACGATCACGTGGGCGCTGAGCACGGGCAGCCCGGTCGCGATCTGGGAGGCGTGCAGGTCGTGCACTGCCTGCACGTGCGGCAGGTCCAGGATGTGCCGCCGGACCTCGTCCAGGTCCAGGTCGGCCGGCGTCTTCTCGAGCAGGATGTCCACCGCCTCACGCAGCAGCCGGAACGCCCGCGGCAGGATGAGCAGAGCGATCAGGATGGAGGCGAGGGCGTCGGCCTGCTCCCAACCGGTGAGCGCGATGGTCACCGCGGCCACGATCACCGCGACCGAACCCAGGGTGTCGTTGAGCACCTCGAGGAACGCCGCCCGCATGTTCATGTTCGCGTTGCGGTTGCCGATCAGGATCAGGATGCCGACCGCGTTGGCGACCAGGCCGACCACGCCGAACACGACCATCAGGCCGGACGCGACGTCCGGCGGCTCGAACAGCCGGCGGACGCCCTCGACCAGCACGAACACCCCGACCGCGAACAGGGCGGCCGCCTGCGCCGTGGCGCCGAGGATCTCCGCCCGCCGCCACCCCCAGGTACGGGTGGCGCTGGCCGGGCGGGTCATCAGGGTCGCGGTGATCAGCGCCATGACCAGGCCGGCGACGTCGGTCAACATGTGCCCGGCGTCGGCCAGCAGGGCCAGGCTGCCGGTGATGATCGCGCCGATCACCTCGACGACCAGCACCGTGCTGGTCAGGACCAGTACGAGCAGGATCCGGCCCCGGTGGGTGGTGACCGCCACGGCGTGGTCATGGTCGTGCCCGCTCAAGACGTGCCATCCGGGTGATGAGTGCTGTGCATGCCGCGACCTGGGCCTTTCGGGTGATGGGGATGTGCTCCGACTTCCCGAGACAGTACAGTGATGTCTGTATTCAGGCAATCATGTACTGAGGAGGGTGGTATTTGATGCAGACGGCGGCGTTGGTGCTGTATGCGGCTGGTCTGCTGGCCGCGTTCGGGCTGCGGACGGTGTGGCAGCTGCGGCGGACGGGAC
>CAYUWV010000209.1:0-4523 GCA_964448385.1 uncultured Propionibacteriaceae bacterium
TCACAACGTGAAGCCGTCATAGCCGACGGAGATAACGCGGTCGTCTTCGAAGAACTTCAGCGGATACTCCTGTGACGGCAGGGCGCGGAAATAGAACCTCAGGGCTGCTTCCCCGGCCGGTTCGATCATCAGGTAGCGCTGCAACCTCGAGGTGCTCACTCGACTGCGCATGACGTCGTACACGTAGCGCAGCAACTCGGTGCCGTGGTGCAGCGGCGCGCCACCCCTGGGAAACAGCCTCCGTTGATATCGATATTCCGGATGAATCGCGAGGTACGCCAGATAGTCGTACTGATCCTCCGGGTAGCTCATGACGATCGCGCCGCCCAGGATTCCTTCCGCGGGGTCGCCATCGGTGGCGTCTTGAATCCTCCTCACGAACGCCGTCGTGTCGCGAAAATCACTCCACAGCCGGTGCGACGATTTTCCGATAGGAAATGCCATGCTCAGTACGTCTCTCAGGGCATGCCGATCTGGTCTGGGGAGTTCTGCGTACGCACAGTGTTCGTTCACGTACGAGACACTCCTGAGCCTTGTGGCCGCCACGTCGCTCCTCGTCACACTTACATCCAGGCTCGGCGGACCGCGGAGTTCTTCGCGTTGCCTGTCCGGAGGGCCAGTCCGTCAGGGCTACTTCACTCCCCGGTGGAGCTGACCGATACGTTCCACAAGGAAGCTCCACGCCCTCCAGAACTCGTCAAGTTGTTCGCGTCCTCTGGCGTTGATGGAATACACCTTTCGCGGCGGGCCCTTCTCGGAGGGGACCCGCTCCACATCCACGAAGCCCCGCTGCTCGATGCGAATGAGCAAGGCGTAGACGGTGCCCTCGACGAGATCGCCGAAGCCCTCCTCCCGCAGCCGCGCTGTGATCTCGTAGCCATACGCAGGACGTGCGGCGAGGATCGCGAGCACGATGCCCTCGAGCGAGCCCTTGAGCAATTCCGTCATCTGATTAGCCACCGCTGACCCCCTCGATCTGCCCTGCGACACTGACGACCAGTAGACGGTAACACTGAGTACCGGTAGGTGGCAACACCGAATAGCGATCGGGTGCTTCGAGAGAAGGGCGGCTGGGTGGGCCTTGGTGGGGTCAGCCGCGGAGGGCAGCGCCGTTGCTGGCGATGACGTCGCGGTAGAAGCCGAACGACTTCTTCTTGTACCGTGCCAAGCTGCCCGTGCCGTCATCGTTGCGGTCGACGTAGATGAACCCGTACCGCTTGGAGAGCTGCGCTGACGCGGCGCTGACGAGGTCGATCGGCCCCCACCACGCGTAGCCGAGCAGGTGGACGCCATCGTTGATCGCCTCGCGAACTTGGATGAGGTGGTCGTTGAGGTAGTCGATGCGGTAGTCGTCCTCGACTGTCGGGACGCCGTCGACCTCAACGAGGACGTCTTTGGCGCCGAGTCCGTTCTCGACGATGAACAGCGGCTTGCCCCATCGTTCCCAGTAGTCGTTGAGGACGATCCGCAGCCCGACCGGGTCGATCTGCCACCCCCACTCCGTCTCGGCCAGGTGGGGGTTCTTGACGCCCGCGAACAGGTCGACACCCGATTCCGCTCGCTCAGGATCGGCAGTCGCGCACTGGCTGACGTAGTAGCTGAAGGACACGAAATCGACGGTGTGACGCAGGAGTTCGCGGTCTTCGTCGGTGATAGCGAGCTCGACGCCCTGCTCGCGCAGCGCGCGCAGGTGGTAGCCGGGGTATTCGCCGCGGCAATGGATGTCCCCGAACGCGTAGTTCTCGTGCTCCAGCCGGCGGGCCGCCAGCACGTCGACCGGGGACGGCGTGAGCGGGTACGTCGGCATGGCAAGGATCATGCAGCCGACCTGCGCGCCGGGCACCAGTTCCCGGGCCAGCTTCGTGGCGAGCGCCGAGGCGACCAGTTCGTGGTGGATGGCTTGGTGGAGATCCTGCGCGCTGAGCTGCTCCTTAGGCGTCCAGATGCCACCCGACATCAACGGGGCGTGCAGCACCGAGTTGATCTCGTTGAACGTCAGCCAATACTTGACGCGCCGCCCGTACCGGTCGAAGACGACTCGGCAGTAGCGCTCGAAAAACCCGATCAGCCTTCGGTCGGTCCACCCGTCGTACGTCTTGGCCAGGTGGAGAGGCGTCTCGTAATGGCTGAGGGTGACGAGCGGCTCGATCCCGTGCCGCTCGAGTTCGTCGAGCACCCGGTCGTAGAAAGCGAGCCCCGCCTCGTTCGGGGTCTCGTCGTCACCGTTGGGGAAGATCCGGCTCCACGCGATCGAGAACCGGAACATCGTGAAACCCAGCTCGGCGAACAGGGCGATGTCGTCGGCGTAGCGGTGGTAGAAGTCGATGCCCTCGTGCTTGAGGTTCAGCGGGAGGTCGCCTTCGCTCGGCGGGCCGAGGATGCCCTGGGGCATCACGTCCTGAATGGACGGCCCCTTGCCGTCAGCGAGGTGAGCCCCCTCCAACTGATTGGCGGCGGTCGCCCCGCCCCACAGAAAGCCGTCCGGGAAGCTGATGCTCGACATGGCGTTACGTTACTGCGTCGAGGCTCGGACGTCTGGGCGCAGGGGCTTCCGACGGCCCGGCCGGGCAGACCGTGTGTCGAGCGCGCCCCTGCCGTCCGGGTGGCTGGGAAAGGCGTTCAGGCGGGGGCACCCACGAGATCGGTCGGGCTGGTGTTGAACTGGGTGGTGTAGAGCTCGGCGTACAGCCCACGACGCGCGAGCAGGTCATCGTGGCGCCCGGTCTCGACGACGCGGCCGTGGTCGAGCACGACGATGAGGTCGGCTTGGCGGATGGTGGAGAGGCGGTGGGCGATGACCAGCGCCGTTCGGCCGGTCAGTGCCCTGTCGAGAGCGGTCTTGACGGCGACCTCGGATTCTGAGTCGAGGTGCGCGGTGGCCTCGTCGAGGATGACGACGTCCGGGGCCTTGAGGAGCAGCCGGGCGATCGCGAGGCGCTGCTTCTCGCCGCCCGAGAGGCGGTGCCCCCGGTCGCCGACGACCGTGTCGAGCCCTTCTGGCAGGTCGTCGATGAGGTCCGCGATCTGGGCCGACCGCAAGGCGCGGTCGAGCTCGGCCTCGGTGGCGTTGGGGCGGGCGTAGAGCAGGTTGGCCCGGATCGTGTCGTGGAACAGGTGCGCTTCCTGCGTGACGACGCCGACGCGCTGGCGCAGCGATGCGAGGGTGACGTCCCGAAGGTCGACACCGCCGATGCGCACGGCCCCGGAGGTGGGGTCGTAGAGTCTGGCGACGAGCGAGCTCAGCGTCGTCTTGCCAGCTCCTGAGGGGCCCACCAGCGCCACGAGTTGTCCCGCCCGGGAGGTCACGGAGACGTCGTGGAGCACCAGGTCACCCGCGCGACGGTCGCCGGACGCCGTGGACTCCAGCGAAGCCAGCGAGACCTCGTCGGCGGACGGATAGCGGAACGAGACGCCGTCGACGACGAGGTCGAGGGGCCCGGCGGGTAACGGGACGGCTCCGCGCCGTTCCTGGATGAGCGGTTGGAGATCGAGCACCTCGAAGACGCGCTCGAACGAGATCAGCGCCGTCATGATGTCCACGCGCACGTTGGACAGCGCGGTCAGCGGCCCGTACAGGCGGGCCAGTAGGGCGGCGAGGGCCAGGAGCGTGCCGACCGTGATCGACCCGCCAGCCGCCATCAGCCCCCCGAAGCCGTACACCATCGCGGTTGCCAGTGCCGCGACGAGCGTCAGTGACGCCATGAACACCGACCGGTTGAGCGCGATGCTGATGCCGACGTCGCGCACCCGTGCGGCACGCTCGGCGTACTCCGCCTCCTCGCGCTCGGGCGTCCCGAACAGCTTCACCAGCAGAGCTCCGGCCACGTTGAAACGCTCGGTCATCCGGGAGCCCATGTCGGCGTTCAGCGTCATCTGCCGATGGGCCAAGCCAGCGAGGCGCCGGCCCATGAACTTGGCCGGGAACAGGAACACCGGCACCAACAGCAGCGCGCCGAGGGTGAGCTGCCAGGAGAGCGCGAACATGGTGCCGATGACCAGGGCGACCGACACGATGTTGCTCACGACGTTCGACAGCACGGACGTGAAGGCCTGCTGTGCCCCGATGACGTCGCTGTTGAGCCGCGAGACCAGCGAACCCGTCTGCGCGCGGGTGAAGAAGGCAATGGGCTGCCGGAGCACGTGCCCGAACACCTCACTGCGCAGGTCGAGGATCAGGCCCTCACCGATGCGTGCGGAGAACCACCGCAGCACCACGGTGAGAACAGCGTCGAACAGCGCAATCCCGGCGACGACGAGGGCGAGCCGGACCACGACGGCCGCGTCCCCCGGGATGACACCCTGATCGACGATCTCGCGGAACAGCAGCGGCACGGCGACGACGAGCACGGCGTCGACCACCACGAGCAGCAAGAATGCTGCGATCGACGCGCGGTACCGCCCGGCATAGGCCATCACACGTCGGTACGTGCCCGGCGCCAGCCTCTTCTCCGCGACGGAGGAGTCGCGTGACAGGGAGCGCATCATCATCCACGGCGACACAGTCATGGCGGCCATCCTTCGTC
>CAYUWV010000210.1:0-1262 GCA_964448385.1 uncultured Propionibacteriaceae bacterium
ACCCTGGTCGACTACGAGGGACGCATTCCGGCCACCGCGATCGACGCGATCCGCCGCGCCCGGGCGGCGGGCCACCGCGTCTATCTCAGCACCGGTCGCAGCCGTGCCGAGGTGTACGACGAACTGTGGGACATCGGCCTGGACGGACTGATCGGCGCCAACGGGGGCTACGTCGAGGACGCCGGTGAGGTCGTGCTGCACCAGCACCTGACCGCCGAGCAGTGCCGGCGCGTGGTCGACTGGTTGCACGAGCGTGGGCTTGAGTTCTACCTCGAGTCGAACGCCGGACTGTTCGCCAGCGAGAACTTCGAAACCGCCGGTGAACCGGTGATGCGGCGCTACGTCGGCGGCAAGGGCGACCCCCAGGCGGCCACGATCACGGTGCGCGAAGCGTTCCCCGAGATGATCTTCGGCGGCGAGCTCTACCGCGACGACGTGAACAAGGTGAGCTACCTCCTGGGCAGCATCACCGACCACCACGACGCGACGGCGGAGTTCCCCGAGTTGCAGCCCGGCACCTGGGGCGGTCGCGGCGCGGAGGCCCTCTTCGGGGATCTTGGCGTGGCGGGCATCACCAAGGCACACGCCGTGGACGTCCTGCTGACGCACCTCGGCGCCGACCGCAGCGACACCATCGCTTTCGGGGACGCCGCCGTGGACATCCCGATGCTGGAGTACTGCGCCGTCGCGGTCGCGATGGGCAACAGCAGCCCGGACGTCCTCGCGGTCGCAGACCTCGTGACCTCCGACGTCAACGACGATGGCCTCCTGCGGGCTTTCGAGCAGCTCGGCCTGTTGGCGTAACCCGCCACCGTCGGGGCGCTCACCTGCCAGCAGCCTCGAGACGATCCGATCCCACATGGGCACAATTCACCACGCCCCGCGCGGCAGTTCGGGTGTCCTCGATCTGTCGGGCCGGCAGTCGGCGACCCTATTCTGCTTGAGTGGCGCGCCCGGCCCGGGCGTCGGCACGACTTTCGGGGAGGTATCGCATGCCGAACTACGACTACCCGTATGTCCGCGACGAACTGATCGTCGACAACAGCGTCCAAGCCTTCTACGACAGCTACGCGGGCCCGGGAGCCGTGGTCCTGCTGGGCCGGGTCGTGCGGCTCGAGACAGATCTTTCGGTCACCAACTGGCCGCTGGTCATTGTCGCCGACACGTTTGAGGGCAACGGCCACCTGATCGACGCACGCGGTGTGGACGCCTCCGTCACTGCCCAGTCCGGCACCAACGGCGCGTGGGCCGGCTACCTCTCC
>CAYUWV010000210.1:1362-4504 GCA_964448385.1 uncultured Propionibacteriaceae bacterium
TTTCAGGAGGTGTACCACGACCCCGTGGACGTGTACGGCACCAGCGGCGGCAGTGGCGGTGATGGCGGCAGCGGCGGCAACGGTGGCAACGCCGGCTCGATCACGTTCACCCGCATGACCGAAGCCGGCACGCCCGTCTTCGAGTTGACTGGCGGTCAGGCCGGGTGGGGCGCCGCCGCTGGCGCCAAGGGCGCGCCCGGGGCAAGGGGCGAGGACCTCGCGGTCGACGGCACGCCCGGCACGAGCGGGGTCAACGGCGCGGACGGCAGCCTCACGGCCGAATGGATCAGCGACGACGACGCCTTCGCTCAGTTGATCCGCCCGACCATTGGGCACCTCTTTGCCAACCACTGGGCGCCGTTCCGCGTGGCCATGGGCGACCACTTCTTTCGCCAGCACAATGCACCCCTGGGCCAACCAAACCCCGGCGCCGCCGCTGACCATGCGGCCAGGGCGGCTCTCGAGTTCAGCCGCGCGCTCGAACTGCAACCCGACAATGCCGAGGCATTGCGTCTGCAGGGCCAGTTGGCGGGTCACCTCGACGACCAGGGCAGGTGGGTGGGCGGCGGCAGCAACGCGCTGGGCCTGCCGCGCGAGCTCGACATCCTGCCCCAGTTCGACGCCTATCAGGGCCCCTATAACGCGACCGTATCCCAGCTGCTCGCCTTCTTCGCCATGGGTATCCAAGGGCTCATCTCAACGCAGGCTACGGCGCAGTTGATCGGTTTGGCCCAGGTGAGCTTGGCCGAGGCCGAGGCAACGCGCAACAACCTTGGCGAGGACGTGTCCATCGCCGAAAGTGAAAAGTCCGCTGCGGAGACGGATGTCGAGTATCTGCGAAGGCAGCTCGATCAGGTCCGGATCCAGATTGAGGGCGAACTCGCCGCGATGAAGGATGCTGACTTCAGCCTCGGAGACGCCCTCGGCAAGGTCGCGGAAATCGGTGCCGCCGTCGTCGGCGTCATCGCCGCCATACCGAGCGGCGGCGCGAGCCTCGTGGGTCTCGTGCCGACGCTGGTGACGCTGTCGAACACCGTCCTCGATGGGGCCACGCCGTTGGTCGAGGCGGTGCTGTCCGGCAACGAAGCCGACACGAAGGCCATCGAGGAGGCCTACGACAAGCTCGACAAGAAGGCGGCGGCGGTCATCAAGAGCGGCAAGACGATCGTCAACTTCGTCTCTGTCGTGCAGAAGCTCGGTGTTGGCACGACGCCTGAGAACGCCGAGCAAGTCGCCCTCGTCAAGCAAGGCGCCGCCATCACCCACGAACTACTCATGGCGGAGCATCGTGCAGCGCTGGCAGACCAGAAGCTGCGAGCAACACAGTCAAAGCTGGCGCGGGCCGAGGGCGTGGTGGCGGAGGCGAACGGGGTTCTCTCGTCGATCGGTCTGACGGTCGATTCGATCAGAGCGGTTGGCCAGCTCGCCATCAGCACCGCACGGTCGAGGACCGACGCCGCGGCCCGCTTCGCCTTCTGGGCGCAGCGATCGGTCGAGATCTACACCCTCGAGGACGAGAGCCAGAACGTGCATCTCGATGCGGGGCAGATAAGTCCCGAGATCGACCGCCGCTACTACGACGGCGAGCTGACCGAAGCGATGCTGGTCTCCCATCTCCTTCCATCAGTAGGGAAGCTCCTCGATCCGATCGGCCTGCAAGAGGATTACCTTGAGTACTTCTCGCAGCAGCACGACCCCGACACGCATCGGTTGTCGTTCCGGGGCGACCGAGAACTCGACTCCCTGCGGACCCACCACCGGTTCTCGTTCTACATCGATCCGTCCGATCTGCCCCCGCACCATTTCGACGCCAAGATCAGGAGCATCCGACTGGCCATCGTCGGTGCCTCGCACCCCAATGGGGAGATTTCCTGCGAGGTGCGCCATGGCGGGCTCTACCAGCAGCGGCGGCGCGATGGCACCATCGCGACGCAGCGGCTCGAACCCCGCATCGCCACCCGTCCCGCCAAGCTGGAGCCGTTGGAGCCCGACGAGGGACTGGGCGAGGACCCTCCGCTCACCGCCCCGCGGTCGCTCGCCTATTGGGGACGCGGCATCGGCGGCACCTGGGAACTCTCCATCCGCGACGATCAGTTCACCAACTCGCTGCTCGATCTGAGCGGCGTCACCTGGGTCCAAGTGTGGATCGGCTATCAGTTCGTTCGCTGATCGGGTCGGCCGGGCTCAGACATCATTCCCGCTCGATCGTGCCCGGCTTCTGGCTCGTCACGTCGTAGACGCGCGTTGTTGCTGCGGACCTTGACGGCGACGCTCCGAGTCGTTCCGGGGCGACATCGTCCGGACCGTCCGACTCATCCGCGGACGCTGGCGAGGATCGCACCCACCGCGATCCAGCGGGGGTCGACACCCAGCGCGTCCGTGATGGCCTGGGCGGCGTCCCAGATGAACCCGAAGGACCCGAAGAGCATCAGGCCGAGGATGATCCACAGGCCGAAAGGTCGAACGGTGTCCAAGGCCTGCCGGACGCCGCGCGGCAGGTGCGGCTCCAGGGCGGCGTAGCCGTCGAGCCCGGGGATGGGCAGCAGGTTCAGGATCGCGACCCCGAACATGATCAGCGCCAGGTAGGCCAAGGCACCTGCCAGCACCAGGTGTTCCCGGCCCAGGACGCCGCTGCTCACCACCAGGGCCGCAACGAGCCCGACCAGGAGGTTCATCGTCGAACCCGCCAGCGACACCGCGGTGCGCCACCACGGCGAACGCAGCGCGCTCTGGTTGATCCACACCGCTCCGCCCGGCAGCGGCAGGGCACCCAAGAGGAGGAACAACACCGGCATGCCGATGGACAGCAGCGGATCGGAGTAGCGCCGGAAGTCGAGCGTCAGGTAGCCCTTGCCGGCCACCGACGTGTCGCCGCCGCGGTAGGCCACGGCCGCGTGTGCCCACTCGTGCAGCGAGACGCCCACCAGCGTGCCCAGGATCACGATGCCGAGCGCGGCCGCCTTGATGGCGACCGGCGGCTGTCGCAGGTCCGCGGCGCTCAGCGGCAGGAGGAAGCCGGCGGCACACGCGGCAGCGAAGCCGATCAGCAGGGCATAGAACACCCACCCGGGTCGCCGATCGGCGGGTATCCCCTGACCGCGTGCGGGATCGCTCACGCGGTCAGCCTACGGTCGTCCCGCCC
>CAYUWV010000211.1:0-4471 GCA_964448385.1 uncultured Propionibacteriaceae bacterium
TAGATGGACGGGATCCCCGGCAGCAGCATCAGCAACGTGGCCGCGATCTCGACGTCCCTGGCATCGCTGAGCTTGCTGGCGATCCTGGTCACGTCGTGGTTGCTGATGAAGGTCTGGGGCCGGTAGGTCTCGCAGAAGGTGCGATGCCGTCCCAGTGTCCACTGCAGTGAGAAGAAGTTGCGGTCTGCCAGCGAATCCCAGATGGCGTGCCACAACTCGTACTGGGTCACCGTGTCCACGCCGGATTCGGTGACGAAGCCGGAATAGTCGCCGTGGATGACCTCGGCCAGGATCCAGGCTTCGGGATGGTCGCGCTTCACGCGTTCGAGGATGGGACGCCAGGCTGCGGCCCCCGGCGCGTAGGCCGCGTCGAGGCGCCAGCCGTCGATGCCCCGACTGAGCCAGTGGTTCATGACCTCGACGACGTAGTCCTGAACGTGTGCGTTGCTGAGGTTCAACTCGACCAGGCGCTCGTGGCCCTCGAAGGCCCACGGGTAGCCCTCGTGCCACTTGACCCAGTCGCCGTCCGCGGTGTCGGGGCCGGCTGCGATCGCCCGCTGGATGAGTTCGTGGTTTCGGCTGAGGTGGTTGAAGACCCCGTCCAAGCAGACCCGGATGCCGCGTCGGGTGGCCTCGTCGAGCAGGGTCTGGAAGTCGCCGTCGTCGCCGAGGCGGGGGTCGATCCGGAAGTGGTCGAGGGTGTCGTAGCCATGGGTGCCGGAGTCGAAGATGGGGGCGAGCAGCAGACCGTTGGCGCCGAGTTCGACCAGGTAGTCGAGCCAGTTGACGAGCTTGGGGAGCCGATGGTTCACCTCCGGCACCCTGTGACGCTCGGCATCAACGAAACCGAGTGGGTACACGTGCCACCAGATCACCGAGGCCGGCCAGTCCATTCCGCCCCTCCTTGTCGGCATCACTCTAGGGCAGGGTGCTCGGCGGCGCCGGTCAAGTCGCCTAGCACTCGGCTTGAACGAGTGCTAAGCGGGGTATAGATTCAGCCCTAGCACTCTCCTGTGGAGTGTGCCAATAGCCACGGTGGCACCGCGACGGCACCGAGGCTTGGTGAACACCTGACCACTCAGGGCCGAAGGCCCACACGAACGAAAGGGTTTTGACGTGGCAGTCACGATCAAGCCGCTCGAGGATCGCATCCTCGTCCAGCCGCTGGAGGCCGAGCAGACCACCGCTTCCGGGCTGGTCATCCCCGATACCGCCAAGGAGAAGCCGCAAGAGGGACGGGTGCTCGCCACCGGCCCCGGTCGCATCGACGACAACGGCAACCGCGTTCCGCTCGACGTCGCCGAGGGTGACGTTGTGATCTTCAGCAAGTACGGCGGCACCGAGGTCAAGTACGGCGGCCAGGAGTACCTGCTCCTGAACGCGCGCGACATCCTCGCCGTCGTCACCAAGTAAGGACGTACTCAATGCCAAAGATCCTTCAGTTTGACGAGGAGGCTCGCCGCTCGCTGGAGCGGGGCGTCGACGCCCTTGCCAACGCCGTGAAGGTGACGCTCGGCCCCAAGGGACGCTACGTCGTCCTGGACAAGAAGTGGGGCGCGCCGACCATCACCAACGACGGCGTCACCGTCGCCAAAGAGGTCGAACTGAGCGACCCGTTCGAGAACCTCGGCGCCCAACTGGCCAAGGAGGTCGCCACCAAGACCAACGACGTGGCCGGTGACGGCACCACCACGGCGACCGTGCTGGCCCAGGCTCTGGTGCACGAGGGCCTGCGGGCCGTCGCGGCCGGCGCCAACCCGATCGAGCTCAAGCGTGGCATCGACGCGGCCGTCATCGCGGTCGAGGCCGAGCTGCGCCGCCTGGCTCGCGACGTCGAGACCAGCGACGACATGGCCCATGTGGCCACGATCTCCGCTCGTGACGAGGTCATCGGCCAACTCATCGCCGACGCCTTCGACAAGGTGGGCAAGGACGGTGTCATCACCGTCGACGAGTCCAACACCTTCGGCACCGAGTTGGAGTTCACCGAGGGGATGCAGTTCGACAAGGGCTACCTCTCGCCGTACTTCGTCTCCGACCCCGAGCGGATGGAGGCGATCCTTGAGGATCCCTACATCCTGATCAACCAGGGCAAGATCTCGTCGATGAACGACCTGCTGCCGCTCTTGGAGAAGGTCATCGGCGCCGGCGGCGCGCTGGTCATCATCGCTGAGGACGTTGACGGTGAGGCGCTCAGCACGCTCGTCGTGAACAAGATCAAGGGCACCTTCAGCTCGGTTGCCATCAAGGCTCCTGCCTTCGGTGACCGTCGCAAGGCCATGCTTGAGGACATCGCCATCCTGACCGGTGCCAAGGTCGTCGCGCCGGAGGTCGGGCTGAAGCTCGACCAGGTCGGCTTGGACGTGCTGGGCCGGGCCCGTCGCGTCGTGGTGACCAAGGACAACACCACGATCGTGGACGGCGCAGGGCTGGTCGAAGAGGTCACCGGTCGCGTCGCGCAGTTGCGTGCCGAGATCGAGCGCACCGACTCGGACTGGGACCGTGAGAAGCTCCAGGAGCGAGTCGCCAAGCTCGCTGGTGGCGTCTGCGTGATCAAGGTCGGTGCTGCCACCGAGGTGGAGCTCAAGGAGAAGAAGCACCGCATCGAGGACGCTGTCTCCGCCACCCGCGCAGCCATCGAGGAGGGCATCGTCGCCGGCGGCGGCTCGGCCCTGCTCCACGCTGCCAGGGTGCTGGCCGATGGCCTCGGCAAGACCGGCGACGAGAAGTCGGGGGTCCGGATCGTGGCCAAGGCGGTCGCCGAACCGCTGCGCTGGATCGCAGAGAACGGTGGGGAGCCCGGCTACCTCATCGTCTCCAAGGTTGCCGAGTTGACTCCGGGCCACGGCTACAACGCCGCCACCGGGGAGTACGGCGATCTGATCGCTCAGGGCGTCATCGACCCCGTCAAGGTGACCCGGTCTGCGTTGGCGAATGCCGCGTCGATCGCGTCCCTGCTGCTCACCACCGAGACTTCTGTGGTTGAGAAGCCGGCCGAGGAAGAAGAACAGCACGGACACAGCCACTCCCACTGAGTGGTCTCCTGATCGACCCCAGCGGGCCTCCACCGACAGGTGGCGGCCCGCTGTGGTGTCGGCGGCCATGCCGACGCCGCCGGGGGCGCCGTGCGGCGACAATGGATCACCGAGCGTGAATGGAGGCAGCATGGCAAGCCCTCAGCCAGGGGATGCGGGTCGGCAGGGCGGGCTCCCACCCCTCCCTGGGTCGGACGAGTCGATGGACCCCTCGATCTTTCGGACGAACGACCACGACACGGTGATCCGGGAGTGGACGGTCATTCGGCCAGTCGACCAGCCAACCTGGCAACCGCCCCCTGGCGCTGGAGGCTGGGGCGGTTACCCGCCGCCACCGACGACGCCCCCGATCCCTGGGGGCGTCCCCGTCCCAGCGACCCGCCCGGCTCCTCCCTCGCTGGCCGCGACGATTCTGGTCTCGTTCTTCTTCGGCGTATTCGGACTCATCCCGGCTGCCCGGCACTCTCGTCGAGCCGCGGAGCTTGGCTACCCCAGTGGTCGCTACTGGGGAGCGTTCGCGGGAGCCCTTGCCGCCAGCATCCTGATTCCAGTGCTGCTGTTGTGGGGGCTGATCACGTCCTTCGGGCATGCCTCGTCCCAGCAGTCCGCGAACTCCGGGAGACAGCCGGTGGTGACCCGGACTGTGGTGGCGTCCGAGCCGGCCGGTCAAGCCACCGAGGATTCCACCCAGAGTGGGCCGGTCGACGAGACCGAGGAGCCGCCGGGTGACGACCAGGCTGATGCCCCCGATCTGGAGCCAGGCTCCTGGGTGACCGTGCTGGCGTCGGTCTCGAAGGACGAGCCGCTGGGTGTCGCGCGCCAGCAGGCGGATGAGATCGCCACAGAGTGGGATGTGGAAGTGTCCGTCCTCGACACGGACCAGACCATGGGGCTCAATGGCGGCTATTGGGCCGTGGTGATGACTGGTTTCGGTACCGGCGCTGAGGCGCGGGATGCTTGTTCGCTCGTGGGGCGGGACGTGGGAGGCTCCTGCTACGGTCGCCAGATCACCGGTTGATCCGGGTCTTCCCGGCCGCGAGGCAGCGGCGAGCGTAGCTCAGCTGCGGGCAGCTGCACGGGGCCGCGTCAGCGCCCGCCACCCAAGGAGTAGCGCGCCCAGCACCAGCGTGGTCACGACGACGAACCCGGCGGCGGCGCTCTGCCCGGCCGCCATGCGCAGCGCGATCCCGCCGGTCACGGTGACTGCCCACACCACCATTCCCTCTTGCCACCAAGACGAGCCGGCCACGCGCTGGCCGAGGAGCGAGCCCACCACGACCGCCACGAGGAACGGCCAGGCGGTCTGCGCGATCCCGCCCAGCGACAGGCCCTCGGCGTGGCTGGCCCGGCCGATGGTGGCGAAGGCGGTTACCAGGACGAGGTCGATGACGAGGTCGCGTAGCAGCTTCACGCAGTGACTCTAGTTGAGCCGCGGT
>CAYUWV010000212.1:0-4470 GCA_964448385.1 uncultured Propionibacteriaceae bacterium
ATGCGCTCGGCGTCGGTCACGAAGTACGGCGAGATGAAGCCCTTGTCGAAGCGCATGCCCTCGGTGAGCTCGAGGTCGAGCCCGAAGGTGTTCGACTCCTCGACGGTGATGACACCCTCTTTGCCGACCTTGTCCATCGCCTCGGCGATGATCTCGCCAACGGTGGTGTCAGCGGCAGAGATAGACGCGGTGGCCGCGATCTGTTCCTTGGTCTCCACGTCGATGGCCATCAGGGCCAACTGCTCGACGATGGCGACGACGGCCTTCTCGATACCCTTCTTGAGGTCCATCGGGTTGGCGCCGGCGGTCACGTTGCGAAGCCCCTCGCGAACCATCGCCTGAGCGATGACGGTCGCGGTCGTGGTGCCGTCACCGGCCACGTCGTCGGTCTTCTTGGCAACCTCTTTGACCAGCTCCGCGCCGATCTTCTCGAAGGGGTCCTCGAGCTCGATCTCCTTGGCGATGGAAACGCCGTCATTGGTGATCGTGGGGGCACCCCACTTCTTCTCGAGCACGACGTTGCGGCCCTTGGGGCCAAGCGTGACACGGACGGCGTCGGCGAGGGTGTTCATTCCCCGCTCCAGGCCGCGGCGCGCCTCGACATTGAATTCAATCAGTTTTGCCATGGTTCGTCGGCAATCCTTCAGCGTCTTCGGGGGCCGGTAGCCCCACGTGGTTGGACTTGGTCAATGCTCTGGTCGATGCCCGCGACGGACGATCGTGACGATCTCATCGAGTCAGACTGATGGCACTCTCAGCCCGAGAGTGCTAATACCAATGTTTAGCACTCTCGCCCGGGGAGTGCAAACACTCCGGTCTGCCGTGCGGCCTGTTGCGGGCGGCTGTGTGGACCTGACGCGCGACCCGCGCCGCCCGGTGTTCGGTGGGTGGCCCCACAATGGACGCATGCCGTCGCACCACCCCTCCCAGCCCATCGGGCTCAGCTGGCCGCATCGGCTGCGCGCCGCCGGTAACGCGGTGAACCTGTCCACGCTGCTCGGGCTGGGGATCGCGGCGCTCGGACGGGCACGGCTGTCCCGGGGCGAACGTGGCTTGATCTACGCCGAAGGGTTTCGGGTCAAACTGCCAGCGGGCGCGTTCACCGTCGGCAACGTGGTCGTGAGCCACGGGCGCCTGGACACCTTGGAGTCGGCTCACCCGGGCACCCTGGACCACGAGGACGTCCACGCCTGGCAGTACCTGGTGCTGGCCGGGCTACCGTTCCTGCCGCTCTACGCCGCGGCCAGCGGCTGGTCATGGCTGAGGACGGGCGATCGGGCCTCGCGCAACATCTTCGAGCGCCACGCGGGCCTCGTGAGCGGCGGCTACCACGAGAACCCCGCCGATTGGACGGGCTGGAAGTCGATCCGCACGCTGCTGAGTCGAAACCGCGCGGCGACCTCGTGACGGCCACCGGGGACTAGACGCGGATGGTCACCCCGAGCCGTCGAGCGGTGCGATCCTTCTGGCGCGCGGCGCGCAGCCGCCGCAACCGCTTGACCAGCAGGGGGTCGTAGGCGATCGCGGCCTCCGTGTCGATCAGCGCATTGAGCAACTGGTAGTAGCGCGTGGTCGAAATGTCGAAACGTTCCCGGATCTCAGTTTCCTTGGAGCCGGGTAGCGCCCACCACCCCTTCTCGAAGTCCAGCAGGGCCGTCTGGAACTCGCTGAGCCGGGGGGCTGGTGAGGCGGCGAGTGGTTCGGGCATAGGCCCATGGTAGGCGCAAATCACAACCATGTCATTCCCTCCGCGGCCCCTCGCGGGAACCAGATTCGAGCCAACAGGTAGACTCCTCCTGGTGTTTCACTCGTCCCCGCCGCCCTCGCCGACACCCGCAAAGGATTCCTGATGCAGCAACTGCACGGCACAATCCAGCACTACGCATGGGGCACTCATGACGCCATCCCCAGTCTCCTGGGCCGCGCGCCCGACGGGCGGCCGCACGCCGAATACTGGCTGGGAGCACATCCCGCGTCACCGTCAAGGACCGACGCCGCCGCGCTGGACACGATGATCCGCAACGACCCGTCACTGCTCGGCGAACGCGTCCACGGCGCCTTCGGTCCCACCCTCCCGTTCCTGATGAAGGTCCTGTCCGCCCGCCACGCCCTCTCGATCCAGGCACATCCCTCCCGCGAACAAGCCCAGGAGGGGTTCGCCCGCGAGAATGCAGCACGCATCCCGGTGGACTCGCCCGAGCGGGTGTATTCCGACGACTGGCCCAAGCCTGAAGTCCTGATCGCGCTCGACGAGTTCGAGACCCTGAGCGGGTTTCGCGATCCGCTGACGACCGCGGCCCTGTTCTCGGGGTTGGGCCTGGCGGACGACCTCGCGTCCGTCATCGGACCGCTCACCGAACGCAAGGGAGCCGCCGCCCTCGCCGAGGTGTTCCTGGACGCCCTCAGCCTGGCCGGCGAGCGGGCGCACCTCATCGACGTCACCGTGGCCGCAGCGATGCGCCACGCCAGCGACCCGGGCCCCGTGGGCGACTTCGCCCGCACCGCCGTGGAGTTGGACGAGGTGTTCCCCGGCGATCGGGCCATCCTGGCGGGACTGCTGATGAACCGCGTCGTCCTGCAGCCCGGCGAGGCACTGTACGTTCCCGCCGGCCACATGCACGCCCACCTGCGAGGCACCGGCATCGAGGTGATGGGGAGTTCCGACAACGTGATACGCGGTGGACTCACCCCGAAACACGTCGATGTCAGCGAGTTGGTCCGGGTCGTCGAATTCGAACCCGCGGAACCCCAGATCCTGCTACCCAAGCGGGTCCGCGCCGGGGTCGAACGGTACCCGACTCCCTGCCCGGAGTTCGACGTGTGGCGGGTCTGCCCCTCGGCTACGGCCGAGGTCGTCGTGCCAGGCAAGCGATCCGCCCGCATCCTGCTGGTGGTGGACGGCGCCCTGCAGGTCACCACCGACGGCACATCACTGGATCTGGCGCGGGGCGAAGCTGCCCTGCTGGGCGCTGACGAGGATCCCACGGTCCTCAGCGGACAGGGCATCGCTTTCGTCTCTGCCTCCGGACTGCGGTGAACCCGGGCCCTGCCACCCTTGCCGAGCACCTCACCCGCCTGCGGGCGTCGCCGACACGAGCCGTCGTCCTGATCGACGGTCCCGCCGGATCGGGGAAAACCACGCTCGCCGAGCGGCTCGCCGCCGCCTGGCCGGGTCCAGTGCAGGTGGTGAGCCTCGACGATCTCTACCCAGGCTGGACGGGGCTGGCCGCCGCCGCCGCGATGGTGGCCGAGACAGTCCTGCGTCCGCGGGATCCGGGCTACGAACGCTGGGACTGGACGGCCGGCCGTGTCGCCGGATGGGTCGCGCTGGACCCGGCATTGCCGCTCATCGTTGAAGGTTGCGGGGCTCTCACCCCGAGGTCACGAGCGCTGGCTGGACTGGGCATCTGGTGCGAACTGGACGAGGCCACCCGCAAGGCACGGGCCCTCACCCGCGACGGAGCAGTGTTCGCCCAGCACTGGGACGAGTGGGCCGCCGAGGAGGCAGAGCACTGGCACAGCCACCGGCCGTGGGAGCTCGCCGACCTGGCGCTGCGGGTCGACGGTGAGCCAGAGCCGACCCCGGTGGCACCTTCGCTTCGACAACAGCCGGACTCCTGGCCGACAATGTGATCCTCAGGCCTCCGTAGCTCAGCTGGCAGAGCTCCCGCCTTGTAAGCGGACGGTCACCGGTTCGAATCCGGTCGGAGGCTCCACACCGGTCAGGCCGCAGGGGCTTGTCGGTTCTTCCACCAATAGCTCCCCACGAGCACCGCGAGGATGGCGAGCGAAAGATAGAACAGGTACCGGCCGTAGGCGTCCATCGCCGCGACGGCGGGCTCCCCGATCCAGTACCCGACAGCCAGGTAGCACCCTGCCGAGACGAAGGACGCCAGCACCGAGACGCTCAGGAACTTCCGCAAGCTGGTGCCCGCCTCGCCGAGAACGGCGAAGATCACCGCCCGCGGCAGCGGGAGCGGGAGGAAGGTGACCATGATCGCCAGGGTCTCGTAACGGCGAGCGAACTTCTCTGCCATCAGGTTCGTTCGCCGCGCACGCTCCGATCGCCCCGACCAAGCCTCGATCAGGTTGCGGCCCCACAATTTGCCCGCCCACCAGTACACCCAGTCGAACTTGATGAAGCCGAAGGTGGCGACCAGCCACACCAGTGGCCACCACGGGTCGCCCACCGCCGCCCGGGCACCGACCATGACGAGCCCCGACCAGGAACCCAGCGACGCGAGCACGTGCGGAGCGAACCCGAGCAAGGTGGGCCGCGCGACCATCATCACCAGCGAATAGACAGCCACGACCCCCAGCCAACTGAAGCAGGCGATGTCACTCCGCGTCGGCTTGTGGCGCCACGGCAGCGAAGGGTCGTCCCACCACTCCGCCTCAGCCTCGGGTGGGCCGGCGGCGTCGTCAGCCTGGTGAGGTTGGGAGTCGGTCACGTCCGGAGCCTACCTGAGC
>CAYUWV010000213.1:0-2239 GCA_964448385.1 uncultured Propionibacteriaceae bacterium
CAAGCCCAACATGGGCTGCTGGACACGTCGCCGTTCGCTGGTGCCACAGTGGTCAGGGACTCGCTCGGAATGCCGATGTCCGCAAGTGGCCAGAACGCCATCGTGTTCGAGTTCTCGCACCGAGGCGGCCCGATCGCCCTGAGGTGTTTCACGAGACCGCCAGTCGGAGCTGCGGCCCGCTATCGTGAGCTGGGCCAATTCCTGGCGCGGCGCAACGTGGGGGCCATCGTCCCGTCCGTGTGGGTGTCGGACGTGCTCGCCGACGACAACAGGCGGTGGCCGGTCGTGGTCATGCCTTGGGTGGACGGGGTGCCCCTCAACCTCGCGGTCGAGGACATGCTCGACCGGCCGGCGACCCTGACCGAGCTCGCCAGTCGCTGGAGGTCCGTCGTCGCTTCCCTCGTCGAGGCGCGAGTCGCTCACGGTGACATCCAGTGCGGCAACGTGTTGGTTGACCTAGAGCTCAACCTCAACCTCGTGGACCTGGATGGCGTCTATGCCCCCGGGATGACGGACGCCCCGAGCGAAGTTGGCCACCCCAACTTCCAACATCCGCGCCGTGACCAGTCACATTGGGGGCCGGAGGCCGACGCCTTCAGCTTCCTCGTCATGGCGTTGAGTCTCGAGGCGCTCGCTGTCAACCCTCGGCTGTGGCGCTACCACAACGGTGAGAACCTGATCCTGACCAGGGAGGACTTCCTCAGGCCGGGGTTTTCTCCGGTCTGGCAAGAACTCGCTGCGAGCCCGAGCGCCGAGGTCGTGCGCCTTGCCAAGGAACTCCGCGTCGCCTGCATCCAGTTCCAGCCGCCCCCCTTGGCGGACGTCCTGGGGGTGCTCGGGCTCCCGACGCCAGTCAGCAAGCTCGCCAAGGCGGTGTCGGAGCCGACAGCTGAAATGCTGCGGACGGTCGTCCGCGGACGCGGCGACTCGGTTGTTCCGAACGGGGCTGTCGCCGCGGCACACCCTGTGGAGGACGACGACAAGACGGTGGCCCGTGCTCGGGAGTACGACCCTACGATCAGGCGCCCCGCGCCTAGCTCAGGCCTCGTGTCAGGGGTGGTCCCAGCTGCGGGAGTCACGGTCGCAACGCAGTGGTGGAGCGATGCGGTCGATGCGGAGAGGACCGCCGAGAAGTCGCACACCGCCAGCGACCAGCCACCCCCTTCTGGCAGCCTCTTTGACTCATCAGACGAGACCCCGGCGGGCTACTTCGGTCGCAATGCGGTCATGAATGGCGTCATGGCTGGTCTGGTTGCGGGCCTGACGGCTTCGATCCTGCAGGCGATGCTCGGTGGCTCGCTGCCGATGCAGTTCCAGGTCGTGCTCTTCCTCACGCTGGTCGGCGGCTTGATCACCGCAGTTCTCGCCGGGCTGGCCAGCGGTGCCATGGGCGCTTGGGGACGAGCCTCGGGAAGGGCGACGGCGGGGTTCGCAGTGGGCGGGGGCATGTCCCTCGTTGGTCTAGGCCTGTTCCAGGTGTTCGTGAGCAAGAGCATCGACCTCGTCGCAGGCCCGGTCCCGTTCGGGTTCTTGCTTGGGGGCTGGGTTCTGGTCGCCGTGGCTGTGGGGATCGCCGCCGGCGTGATCCGTCGATCTGGGCGCGCAGTCTGGGCCGGAATCTGCGGGGGTGCCGTCGGGGGGTTCATTGGGGCCGTTCTTCACAGCAGTTCAAGGCCCATCGTCGAACAGTACGGTGACAACGTGGCGGCACTCGTCATCGACCCCCTTGACCCGGGGACCCTGGTACCGGTCCTCTTGGCTTGTCTCTGCATCGGGGGCGCGATCGGAACAGCCGACCGCCTGCTTCGCCAACACTGGCTCACGATCATCGAGGGTCGAGGCCGCGGCCTGGAACTCATCCTCGACCAGGCCCGGGCGACGATCGGTTCCCACCCGGCGAGCACGTTGTGCTTGCCGTCGCCCGGAGTCCTGGCCGAGCACGTCGGCCTCACGGTGGGCGCGGCGCCTGTCATGCGGGCGCACGGCCCGGTTGAGCGCAACGGAACGCTGGTTGCCAAAGCCACTGACATCGTCCTGGAGTCCGGCGATGTCTTGCGGGTCGGCGGCTCCTATATCCGGTTCGAGAGCCGCCTCGGGCGAGCCGGATGAGTGGGCACGCGTGGCTGAGCCGAGTCCCGATGGTGGTGCGGGCTCTGATCACCTCCGCTCTGGTGGCGGTAGCCGGAGCGATCGCCGTGACGGTCGCCCTGCCCGGGTCAGGGGCGGTGGTCAATAGCGG
>CAYUWV010000213.1:2339-4455 GCA_964448385.1 uncultured Propionibacteriaceae bacterium
TGCGACTCACTGGTCATTGCCATGAGCCGTCAGGGGGGCCCCGCGCACCGTTGTTGGTTCGACGGCCGGGCGTCGATCGCCGTTGATCCCCGTCTCCTCGCGTCGGTCAAGGGGTCCACGTCGTACGTCCTCGTCAACGACGCGGGTCGAGTGGTGGAGTTCGCGCCATGAGCCACGAGCGACGCATCGACAGGCTCAGCCCAGGACTGATCCTCTTCCTCGTCGACCAGTCCGAGTCGATGAGCGAGTTGTTGCCCGGATCCTCCCTCTCAAAAGCCCAAGCCGTGGCGGAACAACTCAATCGGCTGGTCTATGAACTGATCCTGAGATCCGTCAAGACCCCCCGGGAACCACCGCGGGCCTATTTCTTCGTCGCCGTCATCGGCTACTCTACGGGCCCCGACGGCGAGCCGATCGTCGGGCATTGCCTCACCGGGCCGACCAGCCATCCTCTCGGGTTGCACTCCACGACCGACCTCGCGGCGAGTCCACTGCGAATCGACCGTGTCGCGGGACCGGCCCCCGGCCAGACCATCAACGCCCCCGTGTGGCTTGAGCCGGTCGCCCGCGGTGGGACGCCGATGTGTAGCGCCTTCAACGTCGCCGGTTCCATCTGCGCGTGGTGGGTGACGCAGTATCCGGACGCCTTCCCACCGGTTGTGGTCAACCTCACCGACGGTGACGCGACCGACGGCGACCCAGCCGTGTGGGCACGCCGATTGAAGAGCTTGGCGTCCGGCGACGGAGGGACGCTTCTCTTCAACATCAACCTATCCGAGCGTCCCAGCACGCCGCTGCTGTTCCCTTGGGAGCCGGGCGGGCTCCCCGGGGCGAGCGCAGCGATGTTGTACGAGATGTCCTCACCCCTGCCCGAGTCGATGCTCGCGAGCGCCTTGTCCTTGGGGCTGTCCGTACGGCCCAACTCCCGGGGCTTCGCCTACAACGCCGATCTGCGGACCCTGGCGGCGTTCCTTAATGTCGGCACGAGCATCGGGAGGGCGCAGCGATGACCCAGCTGCCACAGCAGAGGGACCCTCGTCCGGGGTTGGCGTTGACCAGCGGGCTGATCGTCACCGCTGTGGCGCTGGCCGTGATCGGTGCCGCGGTCTGGTTCACCCCAGCCGGGCACCGCCTGCTCGTCGCGGGTTTGGCGCTGGCCGCGTTTGCCGTCGCTATCGGAGTCGATTGGACGCTAGCTCCCCGACGCACCGCCCTGCGGGTCGGCGACCAACGGGCCGACCGCCCGATACCGGAAACCCCGGCTGACGCGTGGTCGACAACTCCTGCCCTTGTGGGGTTACCGGCACCGAATCTGGAGGTCGCCTCTACCTCGCTCTCGGTGGCCCCGTTGACGGTCACCGGGTTCACCCGTCCCAAGGACGGCAACGCCGTCGGTGACAACGAGGACAGCTTCTCGACGGCCCCCGATCACGGCTTCGCAGCAATCAGCGACGGCGCGTCCAGTTCAATCGGTGCCCGGGAGTGGTCTCAGCTGCTCACCACCGCCTTTGTGTCCGTCCGTCCGCCCATCACCGGCGACGGCGTCCGCGCTTTCCTGCAGAATGCAGCGGCTGCGTTCGCGTCGCGACCCGTCGACTCCGGGGCCAACTGGTGGGGCGAGGACGCGCTTCTGACCGGCGCCTTTGCCACCTTCCTGGGTTTTCGTGCGCTGCGGACGAACGACGGCGTGGCCTGGGAGGCGGCCGCCATCGGCGACTCGATCGTCGTCCATCTGCGGCGTGAGGCTTCCGGCCCACGGATGATCGAAGGTTTCCCTTTGGAGACGAGCGTTGGGTTCGCGGGTTCCCCCAGCCTGGTGGGATCGGCGCCGTCTCAGGAGGGGCGCCTGCCTGCCGTCCGCATCGCCAGCGGCACCGGGCTCGTGACGGACCGGTGGCTGCTGCTCACTGACGAGGTGGCAGCCTGGGCCTTGCGGCGCAGCGAAAGCGGCAAGCCGGTGTGGTCACTGCTCCTCGACGCCACCAACGCAGAACTGGATGCTGCGCTCACCGCGGCGCGCCGGTCAGGGGAGATGGCCAACGACGACTTGACCGTCCTCCGCCTCGGCCTCAGTCAGCTCCCCACGTAGGCCGCGAGGTGCTGACCGGTCAGGGTT
>CAYUWV010000214.1:0-1399 GCA_964448385.1 uncultured Propionibacteriaceae bacterium
GCGAGGCCGGTCATCGCGCCACACCCGCCGGGCCTTGGTCAGCAGGTTGTCTGCCCCGTCGGCGTAGGCCTCGCTGGTCACCTGCCGCCTCCGCCGGGAGTCCGCCTCGACATCACCGAACGGCCGATCCCAGGGCGGCCGGACGTAGGACCCCAGGCCCTTCGTCAGTTCGTCGTTCACGCGTCGACCTTATCCAACGAGAAGTCTCGCTCCGGCGGTGGTCACAGTCCGATCTCCTGAGGCTCATCGTGGACGCGGTGGCCGCGCTAGCGTTGTCATGGCGAAGGAGCTACCGATGAAGAGCAAGCAGAAGCGCTGGCGCGAGTTCACACTGACCCAGAAGGCACTGGTGATCGGAGGCGCCACGGCTCAGCTGGGACTTCTCGCCGCAGCCCTGTGGGACCTGTCCCGGCGGCCTGCGGCACAGATCAACGGCAAGAAGGGCCTCTGGGTCGCGGCCTCGCTCGTGAGCTTCGTTGGCCCCATCGCCTATTTCTGCCGGGGCCGGAAGAAGCGTTGACGCACCACGCAGCGGTGTGACCGGGATTTCTCAGGAAATCCCTACTGGTGTTCGCATGGCCACAGAGCCACCATGAGAATTACCAGCGTTCTACACCTGAAGGAGTTCGAGATGAGAACCCTTCGCACCGGGCTCGCCACCGCGTTGCTCGTCGCCGGGCTCGGCCTCACACCTGCCTCCCCGGCTGTCACCGCCGCCGCCACTCCAGCTCTCGCGCCGGCGTCCTATTGTGACTTGGACTGGGGGTCCCTCCCCGAATCCAGGTCCCATACCTCCAAGGCAACGGTCACCGATATCCGGGCAGGCAGGCACAGCTGCTACGACCGCCTGGTGATCGAACTCAAGGGCAAGGTCAAGGGCTACGACGTCCGCTACGTCAAGGCGGTCTACACCGAGGGCCAGGGCCGTCGGGTCCCACTGTCCGGAGATGCCGACCTCAGGATCATCGTCAAGGCGCCCGCCTACGACTCCGACGGTGACGCCACCTATCACCCTGACAGCCGAACTCGCGCGGTCAGCGTCTCGGGCTTCCGAACCTTCAAGCAGGTGGCGTTCCTGGGCAGTTACGAGGGGCAGACCAGCTTCGGGCTCGGCACCCGGGCCCGGCTGCCGTTCCGCACCTTCACCTTGGACGGACCCGGGGGAAGATCGCGGCTGGTGATCGACGTCGCCCATCGTTGGTGAACCAGGCCTGAGCCGACCGTCGACCGCCTCAGATCCGCGTGAGGGTCAGCTCTTCGCGGGGCGCAGCCGAACCCGCTGCCCCTGGGAGGACTTGTCGAGTTCAGCGATACTCGAGCGTGACTTCACGAAGTCGCTGAAGGAGCTGTAGCCGAGCGACTTCTCATGGAAGGCCGGGTCCATCCGCTTGATCTGGAG
>CAYUWV010000214.1:1499-4367 GCA_964448385.1 uncultured Propionibacteriaceae bacterium
GCCACCCCCACAGCGACAATGAACCGGCCCAGTCGTTTGACGCGCTGGGCGAGCGCAACGTAGTCGGAGTCCCCGGCAACCAGGACGACGTGCGTGACGTTGCTCAGGCGGAACAGGTCCTCCACGACGTCGACGGCGAGCCTGATGTCGGCCCCGTTCTTCGTGGCCGACAGGGGAAACATCTGCGTCAGGTCGATCGCACGATCGATCAGCTGTCTGCGGTAGGCGGCGTTCACCGGTAGGGACCAGTCCGCGTAGGCGCAGCTACTCACGATCTGCCCGAACGAGGACGCGTAATCGACGATGGCGCCGATGTCGACGGTGGCCTGCCGAATTCGATCGACCACCACCGGATCCGCCGCGGCATCACTCGGGTCGATCTGGCGCACCCGGTCGGCCTGGAACGCGCCACGGCCGTGCAACTGGTTGTACCTCGAAATCACGATGTTGTCGAAATCGATGTAGACAGCCACTCGGCCATCGGTATCGTCAGCCATCCACGCTCCTGGAGAATCCGGTGGCTGCAGCCACGCGTCCCAGTCTGGTGTGGCGGGCATCACCCGGCAAAATGAGGCTGAGGACGCCGTGAGCCCAGCGAGGCCTGGTTCTCCGCGGCGAAGGCCACGTGGCTCGGCTGAGCGCTTGCCGGGAGACGCCGCGCCCGATGGGGCAACAGGCGGCAACTTGTCGGGATCCAGGGACGAATGCGCGAGGCTGGCACCAGTTCTCTCGACACAGGAGTCACCCATGACCGACGCGAACCGTCCCTGGCTCGACCCGACCTTGTCCCCCCGCGAACGCGCCGAGAAACTCGTCGCCGCGATGACGTTGGCGCAGAAGATCGAGCAGTTGCACGGGGCGATGGAGACCATCGACATCTACGGCCTGTCCGCCCAGGCGTCGACGGCGGAAGAGATGGAGCAACTCGCCGCCCAGATCAGGGTCGAGCGCCACGTGGTTGCGAACGACGAACTCGGCATCCCGCGGTTCCGGATCACGAACGGCCCGGTCGGGGTCGGCATGGGGGATGGGACGCCGTCGCCCCCGGCCACCGCGTTGCCGATGACGATTGCGCTGGCCGCGGGCTTCGACGTGGGACTCGCCGCGGAGTACGGCGACATCATCGGCGACGAGACCACGGCGCTGGGCCAGCATGTGCTGGAGGGCCCGGGTGTCTGCCTGCACCGCACCGCGATCGCCGGCCGCAACTTCGAGTACTTCTCCGAAGACCCGTACCTGTCAGGCGTGATGGGTGTGGCGGTCACCCAGGCGATCCAGGCGCACGACGTCATCGCGATGGCCAAGCACTACGTCGTCAACGACCAGGAGTACGAGCGGTTCCGCACCAACGTCGAGATCGACGAGGACGTGCTGCGCGAGCTCTACCTGCTTCCGTTCGAGATGTTGGTCAAGGACGCCGACATCGCCGCCGTCATGAGTTCCTACAACCGCGTGCGGGGCGTGTACGCCACCGAGAACCGCTACACCCTCCACGATGTGCTGCGCCGCGAATGGGGCTTCGAGGGCTACGTCCAGAGCGACTTCTGGTCCTGCCGATCCTGCGCTGCCTCGCTGAACGCGGGCATGGATCACGAGATGCCCGACGCGAAGTGGCTGAACGCCACCAACGTGGAGGCCGCGTTGCATGACACCAGCCTGGAGATCCAAACCGTCGACCGCGCCCTCGTGCGCCGCTTCACGCAGATGTTCCGGTTCGGGCAGTTCGAGCGCCCCTACGCGCCGGTCGAGATCGACGCCGCCGGAAACGGCGCGCGTTCGCGGCGGATCGGCGAGCGGTGCGCGGTCCTGCTCAAGAACGACGGCGCGCTGCTGCCGCTGGAGGCCACGTCCGCCGGCCGGATCCTGATCGTCGGCCAGAAGGACTTCGTCGACGACGCCTGCCAGGGTGGCGGCGGCTCGTCCAAGGTGATCCCGCTCTACACGGTGACCCCGGTCGACGGCATGCGCGACGTCCTCGCCAGCCTCGGCTCGAGCGCGACCGTCGAGAAGTTCACCGTCGCCCGCGACCTGTCCAACCTCGACCAGGCCGTCGCAGCGGCGAAGGACGCCGACACGCTGATCCTGATGGCCGGCGTCGTGGCGACCGAGGGCGCCGACCGGCCTTCGATCGCGATGTTCGACCGGCAGGACGACATGGTCTCGGCGCTGCTCGGCCTGGTCGAGAAGACCGTCGTCGTGCTCAAGGACGCCAGCCCAGTGCTCATGCCCTGGCTCGACCGCGCGCCGGCCGTCCTTGAGGCGTGGAACCAAGGCGCCGAGGATGGCCACGTCGTCGCCGACCTGCTGTTCGGTGTCGTCAACCCGTCGGGCAAGGTGCCCACGACCTACCCGCGCAGCGACGACGACACCATCTACGCCGGCCGGCCCGAGCGTTACCCGGGTGTCGACGCCGGCGAAGGCTTCCCCACGATCACGTACTCCGAGGGACGCGAAATCGGCTACCGCTGGCACCAAGCCCAAGGCATCGAAGCGCTGTTCCCGTTCGGTTACGGCCTGTCGTACACCACGTTCTCGGTCTCGGACGTCGAGGTGACCGGCACCACGAACGACGGCACCCAGCCGATCGTCGTCGAGGCGTCGGTGGCCAATACCGGCCAGGTGGCCGGGGCCGAGGTCGTCCAGGTCTACCTCGGTGTCCCGTCACCGAAGCAGCCGCCGAAGCGCCTCGTCGGATTCGCCAAGGTCTTCGTCGAACCGGGCGAGACGAAACGCGTGGTCATCACGGTCGACCCCTCGGCCACGAACCACCCGCTGTCGGTCTGGTCGGACGCCGAGCGCGCGTTCGTCGTGCCCAAGGGCGCCTTCACCGTCTATGTCGGCACCTCGAGCAGTGACGACGTCCACACC
>CAYUWV010000215.1:0-4320 GCA_964448385.1 uncultured Propionibacteriaceae bacterium
TCTTGGTTGGGCATGCTGGTCTGCCTCCCCGGGTTGGACACGGCGACGTCGTCGGTTGACCTCAGACTCGCACCGGGCCGGGGGGACGTCAAGGTCGCCGGGGGCTGGACTTGGCGGTTTGGCGAAGCGGGACCCATCCACCCATGGTCAAGCTTTGGCGACCGAAGACCCCTTCCGACATGACGCCCGATTCGCGTCACGCGTAGGCTGCCCGTGACCGTCGAGCCGAGAGTCCCCTGATGTCTGCTGTGAGTCACCTCCGCGTCGCCGTGGCTGTGGCCAGCGCGTTGCTGTTGCTGGTGGTGCTGCCCCCCTCCGCCCGGGCCGCAACCGTCGGCGCGGACGGCCGGCCGATCGTCAACAGTGCCGGCGCGACCTTCGCTGTGGTGGCCCACCGCGGTGGTGCCGGCCAGTGGCCGGAGAACTCGTTGGAGGCGTTCACCAACAGCGTCGCCGCGGGTTACGACGGCATCGAGACCGATCTGCTGTTCACTGTGGATGGCCAGCCGGTGATGAGCCACTACGACACGCTGCCGGCCCGCTGCACCAGCACCGGGCTGAAGATCCATCAGCTCACCTGGAGCCAGGTGTCGAAAGTGCGTTGCGCGAACCTCGCCGGCCAGAAGGTGGTGCCGATCCCGACCTTCGCGCAACTCGCCGCGGTGCTGCAGGGGCATCCTGAGGTGGGCCTGACCCTTGACCTCAAGACCTACTCCGGCCAGTCCACGGCCGGTATGCGGAGCTACGCCAGTCGCGCCATGGCTCTGTTGGCCAAGTACGGCCTCACGGCCCAGACCCGCATTCTGACCTTCAAGTGGGACACGATCCTGCCGACGATCCGGAAGGCGTCGACCTCGATCTACGTGCTGGCCTACGACACGTCCAAGCTGGACCTCGACCGGGTGAGGCTGGCGGATACTCTGACCGCGAACGGCTACGGCGTCCGGATGCGCGACACGTCGGCGTTCTTGGCCCGCTATGTGAAGTCCACGGGCATGGATGCGGTGCCGTGGGAAGTCATCGGCGCCGAGCAGCGCGCGTTCGCCATTCACTTCGGCGGCAGGAACCAGTCGTTCCTGGACGACAAGCCGGGCAAGCTGCAGGCAGACCTCGTGAGCGGCGCCATCAACCTCAATCCGGTGGCGATTCCGACGACCACCACGTTGACCAAGCCGGTGACGGTGAGCAGCGCCACCTACTACGCCTCCGCCCCGCGCTACCCGCTCGTGCTCGGCCCTGCGGTCCCCACGGGGGCCCTGCCGATGCTCGACACCGTGACCATCTCGATCACGGTGACCAACGGCCCGGGTACGGGCACCCTGCGCGTTGCGCCGCGGTCCGGGACCCTGGGCAGGGTGAGTGCCCCGCTGCCCAAGGGCACCGCGACCATGACGCTGACCGTCCCGCTGGGAGACGACGGCAAGCTGCGCATCGACACCACCAAGACCGTGAAGCTCACTGTCAAAGTGCTCTCCTACACCCGTCTCCGGTTCGGCTGACCACCGGGGCTACGCTGGGAATCTGCTCCGTTCCGCCTCGACGGGGCGTTCGAGAGGAAGCGTGATGGACGCCATCAGGTGGCTTGCCGATCTGACGTCGGCTGATCACGAGCTCGCCGGAGGGAAGGGTGCGAACCTCGGCGAACTCGTTCGGGGCGGCTTCAACGTTCCGGACGGTTTCGTGATCACGACGTCGGCCTACACCGATTTCGTGGCGCGTCACGGACTGGCGGAAGCCATCGCCGCGGCGGCTGCCGCTGTCGTCGCGGGGGGATCCGCCGAGGTGTCGGCGGGGCGGGTTGCCGAACTGTTCGCGGGTGAGCTGCCGGAGCCACTGGTCGCAGGCATTCGTTCGGCCTACGCCGCGCTGGGCGAGCACGTGCCGGTCGCCGTCCGTTCGTCGGCAACCGCGGAGGACTTGGCCGAGGCGAGTTTCGCCGGCCAGCAGGACACGTATCTCAACATCGTGGGCGACGAGGCGCTGCTGGCCGCCGTCCGGGACTGCTGGGCGTCGCTGTGGACCGATCGGGCCATCTGGTACCGGGCCCAGCATGGCGTCGACCAGGCTTCGGTGGCGCTGGCCGTCGTGGTGCAGCGACTGGTGCCCGCAGCTGCAGCGGGGGTGATGTTCACCGCCAACCCTGCCAATGGTCGGATGGACGAGACGGTCATCACCGCGGCCTGGGGGCTGGGCGAGGCGGTGGTCTCTGGCGCCGTCGACACGGACACGGTGGTGGTCGACACGGCGACCGGGACGGTGCTCAGCAGTGTCGTGGCCGACAAGGCCGTCCGCGTCGACCCGGTGGCCGGTGGTACCGCCCAACGTCCCAATCCGGAAGCGGCCAGAAGGGCTGGGGTGCTCGATGAGGCGGCCGCGCTGCGCCTCGCCGCGATCGGCTCGGCGATCCAAGCCCACTTCGGTGCCCCACAGGACATCGAGTGGGCGCTCGCCGCCGGGGAGTTCAGCATCGTCCAGTCCCGGCCGATCACCGCGCTGCCGCCGCCAGTTGGACCCGTCCCCACGCAGTGGCCGATGCCGGCGAAGGGGCTGTACTTCCGAGCCAGCATCATCGAGCAGCTGCCCGACCCGCTGTCCACGCTGTTCGCCGACCTGATGGCCACTGCCGTCCCCAGCGGGTTGCAGCGGATGATCAAGGAGTGGATCAGCGACGCCGAGTTGGAGGTGGACTTCCTGACCATCAACGGCTACGCCTTCTACCGCTACGCCTACTCGGCGATGGGCACCATGCTGCTGGCCACCCCGAGCGCGATGCGCATGCTGTACGCCGGTGGCGGTGGCTGGATCGAGACCCGCTGGCGGGGGTTGCTGGCCGAATACGCGGCGGCCGTGAAGGCCCAAGGTGAGCAGGAGCCGGCGACCCTGAGCGCTGCGGAGCTGCTGGCCGGCGTAGCCCGGCTGGTGGACGAGGTCGCGTACTACTACACCTCGGTGCAGACCATCATTCCGCTCGCCGCCACCGCGGAGCTGACCTGGGCCGGCGTCTACGAACGGCTGCTCAAGCGTCCTGGTGACCCGCCCGCCGACACTTTCCTGCTGGGCTACGACTCCGACCCGATC
The DNA here is from genome assembly GCA_964448385.1 of uncultured Propionibacteriaceae bacterium. Classification (GTDB taxonomy): domain Bacteria; phylum Actinomycetota; class Actinomycetes; order Propionibacteriales; family Propionibacteriaceae; genus Propionicimonas. Next base: position 3,079 of record CAYUWV010000215.1, read on the forward strand.
CTGGCTGAGAAGACCCTGTTCGACCTGGCCGGCTGGGTGCGGGAGCAGCCGGGACTGGCCGCTGCGCTCAGCGGGCCGGGCGCTTCGCCGCTGGCAGCCAGCGCTCCGTCCGGGGTGGAGCCTGGCATCTGGGAGCAGTGGCGCGGACGGTTCGACGCCCACCTCGCGCTCCACGGCCACACGCTGTACAACCTGGACTTCGTCAATCCGGTGCCGGCCGACGACCCTGGCCCGCTGCTGCAAGCCCTGCGCTACTACCTGGGTCCGGACGCGGGGGATCCCCATGCCCGACAGCGGCGACTCGCCGCCGAGCGAGAGGCAGCGACCGCTGCCCTGTTGGCCCGGCTGCCTGAGCGGCGCCGGCGCCGAATCGAGCAACTGCTCGGCTGGACCCAGCACCTGGGCCCGGTGCGGGAGGACGCGTTGGGCGCCATGGGCCTAGCCTGGCCGACCACCCGCCGGCTGCTTCGCGAACTGGGCGGGCGGTTGGTCGCCGCCGGAGTGCTCGACGAGCCGATGGACGTGTGCTGGGTGCCCCTGGCCCAGCTTCGGACGGTGGCGGCAGCGCTGGATGCTGACAGCCCGCTGCCAGCCGACCTTCGCAGCGACGTGGCCCGCCGCCAGCAGGCGGCCCGCGGCCAACGGTTGGCAACGCCGCCGCAGTACCTGCCGAAGAACCAGCTGATGGACTCGATGGAGTGGATGTACCCGGCCCGTGAGGGCCAGTCGGGCTCTGTGATCACCGGAACCGTCGGCAGCGGTGGGGTGGTGACCGGACGCGCCCGGGTGCTCGCCGGGCCAGGGGATTTCGCCGCCTTCCAGCCTGGGGAAGTGCTCGTGGCATCGATCACCACGCCTGCCTATACGCCGCTGTTCGCGATGGCGGCTGCGGTGGTCACTGACATCGGCGGGGTGCTCAGCCATGGGTCGATCGTGGCCCGCGAGTACGGCATCCCCGCGGTGCTGGGCACCGGATCGGCTACCCGGAGGATCCACACCGGCGACGAGATCACCGTGGACGGTGGCGCCGGGCGGGTGGTGTTGGCGGGGGTCGAGGCGGCCGCAGCCGAGCAGGTTGGTCCCTCGGGACGCGGCTGGGCTGTGGCTGCGGTGGTCGGCGGCCTGGCTGTGGCCATGGTCGCGTGGGTCGCACGCCGCCGTCGGCGCTGACTTGCCGTCCGGTGAGCCTGGCCTTGCGGAGGAGCTTGCCGAACTCGCCCATCGTGCGCTGGTCGTGGCCGC
>CAYUWV010000216.1:0-2559 GCA_964448385.1 uncultured Propionibacteriaceae bacterium
TCAGGCGATGCGGACGGCGTCTCGCCGGTTGTCGACGCCGAGCTTGCGGTAGATCGAGCGCAGGTGCGACTTGAGGGTGTTCGGGGAGATGAAGAGCATTCCGCAGATCTCGGCGGAGGTGAGGGTGGTTGCGAGGTAGCCGAGGATCTCGCTCTCGCGCCCGCTCAGCGTGTTGTCGCCCAGTTCCTGGTCCCGGCTTCGGTGAAAAGCGATCTGAGTGGCGAGGAAGGCCGCGTGCCGGCTGCCTCTGGTGGCGTGTTCGGCCAGCAGGTCCTCGAGCCGTCGGTCGCGCAGGTGGAAGGCTCTGGCCAAGCCGAGCGAGGCGCCGAGTTCCAGGGCCTCTTCGAGACGGGCGTGGGCGGTGTCGGTTGATCCCGCGAGCCGGTCGCACAGCGCGGTGATGACCAGCCCGCTGGCACGCAGGTAGGCAGGGAAGTCAGCCGACATGAGTTCGGCCTGAGCCCGCGCCTGCACCGGACGATCGCACCTCCAGTACAACTCAGCGGCCAGGGCCATCATGTTCGGGGCAAAGGGAGCGTCGGCGCAGCTGGTGTCCAGCACGCGAACGGCAGCTTCGCGATCACCTCTGGACAGCAGCACCGCGGCCCGCGAAATCGCGTGCCACAGGCCCCACGGCATGCCTTGAACCGTCACCCTCGGCAGGTCGTCCAGCATGGCTTCGGCTCTGGCGATCTCAAGGCGGTCGCCCTGATCGAGCGCTGCCTGCACCAGCCCAACCCTGGCCAGTTGGGAGAAGGAGGTGGGGCTGCCGATCTTCTCCACCGCCTGTTGGAAGGCGGCCAACGCACCATCGTGGTCACCCTGCCAGAAGCGGATGAAGCCTCTGGTATAGGCCTCAATGCCACCGTCGGTGAGCCGCCATCTGGACGCATTCTCGTCGGAACCGGCCGCTGCCAGCTGCGCGCTCGCCCCAACGAAATCGCCCACGAACGCCAAGGCGTGCGCGTGGTTGGCGCGGGCCCGTTCGGCCAGGGCGTCGAGCCCTTCGGCCTGGCACAGCTGTGCTGCCTCTCGCAAGAGTTGCACAGCATCGTGCATGTGTCGCAACCGCAGTTCGATCCAGCCGATGAGCAACGTGCCGCAGGCCCTCTGATCCCCGCCGACGCGAGAGTGTCGGGTCAGTGCCACCCGCGCCGCCGCTGAAGCTGCCGCGATCTCCTGTTCGTCGTCGGCCAAGAACAGACGGCTTAGCAGAGTGGTCAGTTCGAAGCTCTGCTGCTCCTCCGGGCCGAGGGATTCGGCTGCCAGCGACGCGCGAAGACTCAACTCGGCCGCTGCTTTCGGGTCACCCGCATTTCGGCGACACACCGCCCGAATGGACAGGACCTGCGGGTCCTCGGCCCACCGTGCCGGCAACTGCGCGCACAGCTCTTCGATGACGTCCGAATCACCGCCCATCAGCGGGACCAGCCAACTGGAGCGGATCAGGTGAGCGGCGTGTTCTGGATCGTGACCGCGGAGCGCGTGACGCGCTGCCTCCAGTGGGTCGATGGTGGCCAGGAAACGGGCCACCGCCCGGTGGAGGCCGAGGGCCAGTTCGGGATCCCGACGCAAGAGGATCGCTCGACCAGCCTGGGCCATGATGGGGTGCCAGCGATAGACCGGTTCACCTCGCCATGTCCCGCGCCGTTCGAGTGGCAGGCCAAGAGCCAACGCGCGCTCGAGCGATTCGGGTCCTCGGGAGGTGCCGGCGAGTTCATTGGCCATGCGTCCGGTGAGCCAGTCGCACGTGCATGCCCTGGGCACGAAAGCGCGCAGGCTGGCCGGGAGTTGGGCGATCACGTTCTCTACGAGGTAGTCGGCCAACTGCGGAATGTCGGCGTCGCCGGCGAGTCGCAGCGCCGCGGAGAGGCTCGTCTCGAAGCCGGGCGAGGTCATCAGCGCCAGTCTCACCGCCACCGGCCAGCCCTTGGTCAGGGCGTGGAGATCCGTTGCACGAGCGCTGGTCATCGGTTGGCCCATGACGGCCGCCGCCAACGCCACCTCCTCAGCCGAGAAGGCCAGGTCATCCAGGCTCAGCCGATCCAGCTCGCCGTTGGCCAGGAACCTGGTCAGGCCGAACGGTGGTGAATGGCGACCGGCCAAGACGATGTGCAGTCGCCGCGGCGCCTGTTCGAGGAGTTGGACGAGGAGGGCGCGCGACTCCGCCGAAGCCGCCAGGTGAACATCGTCGATGATGAGGACACCGATGTCTTCGTCAACCGATTCCGGGTCCGGCGCGCCGACGCGCTCCACGCCACGTTCGTCGGTAGCCAGCCGAAGTTCCTCCAGCGCCGCCGAAAGTCGCTGCGCCAAGTGCTTGGGGTAACGATCGGACGGTGTCAGCGACAGCCACGTCACTCGGCGTGGCGTGGCGCCAGCCCAGGCATTCAGGGCGCTGGTCTTGCCGAATCCCGCAGGTGCGATCACGATCACCACCCGTCTGGATTCGACGAGGTGGTTCAGCCTTGACTGAAGGGCGGGCCGGTCGATCGCGTGCGCCAACGGCGAAGGCCGGGGAATGAGTGTCACTGCCGTGACTGTTCCGGCGCCACTTCG
>CAYUWV010000216.1:2659-4307 GCA_964448385.1 uncultured Propionibacteriaceae bacterium
ACGGCGAAGGCCGGGGAATGAGTGTCACTGCCGTGACTGTTCCGGCGCCACTTCGAGTTGGCATGACTCGATTCTATTGCGGCAACCGGCGGTCGGGCGTCGATCCTGGTGGTGTCGGTTCACCCCGGGGGGGTGATGCGGTTCGTGACGGTGGGGGAGATGATCGTTGTGACCTCCCGCTCTGGTGGCGGTTGGGGTATGTGGTTTCCGCTGGGTGTGAATGCGCCGGTGGCCGAAGAAGGGACCTGACCGTGGGCTTTTGGGATTTCTTGTGGCTGATGATTTGGGGCTTCTTTTTCATCGCCTACCTGATGGTGATTTTCCAGGTGATCGTCGACATTTTCCGCGACCAGGGCATCAACGGCCTCGTGAAGACGGTTTGGTTGGTCGCGTTGTTCGTCGCGCCGCCGATCACGGCATTGGTGTACATCATTATTCGCGGCAAGAGCATGGGTGAGCGTGAGTATGAGTCCGCGGCCGCCTCGCGTGCGGCCACCGCCGACTACGTGCGCTCGGTTGCCGGCAGTGCTGATCCGGCCGAAAGCATCGCCAAGGCGAAGGCGCTGCTGGACAGCGGGACGATCTCGCCCGCCGAGTTCGACCGCCTCAAGGCCAAAGCCCTCGCCTGACCCCATGGTCCCGACCATGACCTACGGACCTGCGGACCTGTATATGGTCGAGTTCGCGCCCGGCTCGGTGCCGGCCGCAGTCACCGCCATCCTGCGAGATGTGGCCATCGCCGGGGTCATCACCCTGCTGGACGTTGCCTTGGTTCGCAAGAGCGAGGATGGCTCCTCGGAGCTGGTGGAGCTCGACGAGTTCTCGGACGAACTCGGCATGTTGGGCGTGAAGCCGAACGCGACCGGCCTGATCGGAATGGACGATATCGCCGAGTTGGCTAGCGACTGCACGCCCGGCACCTCGTGCCTGATCGTGCTGATGGAGAACACCTGGGCACGCAAGATCACCAAGGCCGCCCACGACGCGGACGCCCGCGTGGTTGCCGTGGAGCGCTTTCCGGCAGAGGTGGTCAACACGGTCGCGGAGGCTGCACTGACAGTGCAGGGAGAGGAAGCCTGATGCTGGTCACGCAGAAGCAGAACCCGGGACCGCGCGGCGCCGAGTCCGGCGCCGGTGTGGCGATGGCCGCGAGCTAGGCCTGGCCGTGCGACACCCCTGGTTCAACCGGCTGATCCTGCCGGCAGGCGTCCTCATCGCCTACTTCGTGGTTCCGCTGAGTGAGCAGAATGCTCCGTTGGGGGCATTGGTCGGCTCGCTCGTGGCGGTGGCAGGGCTAGGACTGGTGGCGTACGTTGCCGTCGACGAGATCCGGCGGGCCGAGAAGCGGCTGCTGCCGGTGCATCTGCTCCTGATGATCGAACTGGCGGTGGTCCTCTTCTCGGGGATCTACTACGCGCTGGCGGTGCAGAGCCCCGCGGAGTTCAACGGGCTCGAAACCCGCTTGGACGCGCTCTACTTCTCGATGACCACGGTGTCGACCGTGGGCTTTGGAGATATCAGTGCCGCCGGGCAAGTGGCGCGGACCCTGGTCACGCTGCAACTTGCCTTCAACATTGGATTCGTCGCAGCGATCGTCGGATTGCTGCGGGAAAAGCTGCAGGTGACCAAGAATCGTCCGGATGAATAG
>CAYUWV010000217.1:0-4304 GCA_964448385.1 uncultured Propionibacteriaceae bacterium
GCGGTACCGACGGCACGTACACGGCTCGCGAGGTGCTGGGCGGTGTCCGCCCGGACGGCGAGCGCCTGCTGACGCAGGCTCATCGAGGCGAAGCCGTCCACCTGCGTCGTGACTTCGGCCTGGTCGGCGGCTAGTTGCCGTTCAGCCTCCGCAAGGGTTCCGGTGCGGGCGGCGAGCGTTGCTGCGGTCTGGTGCAGGGCACGCTCGGCGCTATCTGCCCGTTCGGTGATCGACGCAATCTGTTGGCGGAGCGCGACCACGTCCCGGGTCGCCTGCTCGGCTTCCTCGGCGCGTCTCGCGGCCGCGCTGTGGCCGGCCAGAGCGTCAGTGAGAGCCAACCCTTCTGTCAGCACGGCCTGGCCGGCCAACTGGTTGGCGATCTTGTCGCTGGCGGACCGGGATTCCTCGGCCTTGCGGGCAGCCTGATCCTGAGCGTCGGCCAAGGCCTGTACCTGATCGCGGCCGACAAACCCGTCGGGCTTGGTCGCAGGAGCGGGGTGGGCCGCTGAGCCGCACACCAGACACGGCTCGCCGTCGACAAGCTGCCCTGCCAGCTCACCGGCCAGACCCCCGAGCCACGAACTCCGCGCCTGGCTGTGCCGTAGCCCGGCGTCCCGATGCGCCTGCGAGACGGCGAGTTCAGTGGCCCGCGCGACGGCGAGCTGCGCGGTCAACGTCTCCACCTGCCGAGCGGCGTCGTGACGACGCTTCGCCTCGGCCAGGGCCTCGACGGCGGACGTCGCCGTGGCTGCCACCTCGTCACGGGCGGCCAGCCGCTCGGCCAGGGTGTCGGCTTGGGCTCGGGACACCTCGACGTGTTCGAGGCCCTCCGCAATACGGCCCTGTTCCTGATGCAGGGCGTCTCGCTCCCGGGCCGCGACGGCGATCCGTCCGGGCAAGCCCGTCTCCAATGCGACCAGGCGATCGAGCAGGCCAGCGGACAGGCGAGCGGACTCCGCCTGCACATTCAGCTCATCCGCTGTCGGTTCGCCCTCGCCCAGGTCGGCGTCAGCCCCAGCCCGAACACCGGCGAGGGCAGCGTCCCTGGCCAGGGATGCGTCCTCCGCAGCGGCCCTGGCCCGACCGGCGTTGGTGATCGGACGCCGCACATGCTCGGCTCGTTCGGCCGCGGCGAGGCGGGCCTCGTCGCCTTCCACGACGCTCTGGCGTTCCTGCAAGTCCCCGCGACGAGCGCAGAGGGCGACGACTTCGGTGATCAGCTGGTTGCGGGTCTCCCCCCTGCGCAAGGTCTCGGCGGCAGCGGCGTACTCGGTGCCCGCAGCGTCCGCCGCCGCCCTCGCCCGGGCAAGCTGGGCAGCCAGGGCGGAGGAACGACGCCGGGCGCCGTCGAGTAGGGCGTCGAGGTCCATGGTGTCGCGGGCCGAGTCGAAGGCCACCTGCTCGGCGATCGGCTCTGACGCTTGCGATGCGTCGTCGGCCCACGCCACCTGGCAGTAGCTGCTGGCCACCTCGTACACACTCTGTCGGGCCAACTCCTCCTTCCGGCGGTGCTCGAGGGCCAGGTCGGCCAACTTCTGGGCGAAGCGCTCATAGAACTCGGTGCCGAAGATGTCCTGCAGGACATCGCGGCGGTCCTCGGGTTTGGCCCGCAAGAACGTCGCAAAGTGCCCCTGAGGCAACATCACCGTCTGCGTGAACTGGCTCTTGGTCAGCCCGATCGCCTGCTGCAGTTCTTCGCTGGCCTCGGCGATGTTGGTGGAGACCGGTGCTCCCTCCGGATCGTCCAGGGAAGCCAGCTTCCACAGCCTCATCGAGGCCCGGCTGGTCGTGGTGCCCTCGCCGCGGAGCTTGGGACGCTCGAACTCCGGCGTGCGGCGGACCCGCAACAGCCCACGGCTGGAGTCGATCACCAGATCCACGTACGGCTCGTGGTCGCGCTTGAGCATGGTGGACACGATCCGCCCCTTGCTCGAATCGGTGCCGGCCACATCGCCGTACAAGGCAAACACGATCGCATCCAGAATGGTGGTCTTCCCCGACCCCGTCGGCCCCTCCAGCAGGAACAAGCCCCCTTGGCCGACCTCCCGGAAGTCGATGACGTGATGATCGGTAAACGGGCCGATGCCCTGGAACTCCAACCTGATGATCTCCATTACCGGCTCCGTTCCCCCGCCAGGACAGCCTCGTACGCGCGTTGCAGCACCAGCTGCTCGCGCTCATCAGCCGGCCGTTTGCTCACCTGCTCGACGAACTCGCCGATCACTTGCAGTGGATCGGCCACAGCGCGCCGTGGCCCGGATAGCCGGCCCACGCCGCCGTTCACCTCGAAGTGCACCTCCAAGGCGTGCGGGAATGCACGCTTGACGGTGGTGACCAGATCGTTCGGGCGATGATCCCCGGTGACGACGACGCGCACCCAGTCGCACCGCTGGGACTGGAAACGCGTCCCCAACACGTCGGTCAGGTCACCACGCACGTCCGACAGCCGGCGCGTCACCGGCGCCTCCACCAACTCGGTCGAAACCACCGCACCGTCGTCGCCGAAGGCCACGAGCGTTGACGACTTGCGGTGATGCATCTCCGAGAACGAGAACGCCACGGGCGACCCCGAATAGCGCAGCCGCGGCCCGGGTCCATCCTCCGGACCAACCCGCTGCGGCCCATGCAGATGCCCCAACGCCACGTAGTCCAAGGCCTCCCCGTCCCCGCCGAACACCGCGTGCGGCACGCTGTCGACGCCGCCGACCCGAAGGTCACGCTCGGAATCACACGCCAGACCGCCCACGACGAAACCATGCGCCATCAGCACGGCCGGAACCCGCCGCCCCGAACCGTGGCGCCGCTCAGCCAGGTCGCGCCGCACCCGATGCATCACCGCCGTCGTCACCGCCTCATGCGAACGAGCCACTGGCTGCCGGACACCGCTCTCGTCGGTCTCGCCCAAGGCGTATCGCGTGGTGTCCGGGTCTAGGTACGGCACCCCGTACACCCACACCGACCCGTCACCCGACACGTCCGGAATGACCACTGGGCGCCAGCCGTCCAGCGGCTTCGAACGGATACTCAGCCGGTCACGGAACAGCGCCGAGCCGAAGCCCAACCGGGTTGCCGAATCGTGATTGCCGGGGGTGATCACCACCCGGGTCAGTGCGGTCAGCCGTAACAGCACGTCTTCGAACAGCTCCACCGACTCCACCGACGGCAGGGCCCGGTCATACACGTCACCCGCGACCAGCACCGCCGCCACCCGCTCCCGACGTACCGTCTCCACGAGATGGTCGAAGTACGCCGCATGTGCTGAGCTGAGGTCCACCCCATGCAGGGTGCGGCCAACGTGCCAGTCCGAGGTGTGCAAGATGCGCATGATCGGACTCTAGAAGTCGGCACTGACACAAACGCGCGTGACAGGCCCGACACCCCCGGACGTAGGGTGTCCGAGTGAGCGAGATCCCTAACGGGTCGGGTCCGCGACCGGGGATCCCGACGAGCGTTCGCCGTTGTCGGGAGGCCGTCGAGCGGTTTCCCGTCCTTGCGCCCGCGTACTTCGCCGGCATGTGGCAGGGCGACCCGTTGGCCGACGCGTTCGTCGCTGACGCCGCGGCGTTGGGCAAGGGCCGCGCGATGCGGATGGTGCGGACCGCTTGCCGGGAAGGGATCGGGGCGGTCGAGGACGCGCCGGCCTCCCTGGTCGCGCTGTTCGCCGAGTTGGAGACCGTACCGGAGTGGGTCGATCTCGCTGCGATCGACCGGGCCTGCCGCTACGTGGGGCGTTTCACGCGGCAGGGCGGGATCGTGTTGGGTGCTGCCTCGCTGGTCAGCGGGTACGCGAACTCGGCCGCTTCCCGTCCCCTGGAGATGACCGGGAGGTATGTCGAGAGCGCCGGTGTGCGGACGATCGAAGTCGCGTCCTGGTTGGTCGAAGCCAGCTCGTCCGGCGGTCTGGAGCGCTACGGCAAGGGATTCGAACTCACGGTTCGAGTGCGGATCATCCACGCGCTGGTCCGGCAGGCCTTGCGCGACGATCCGCGCTGGGACGAACCGGCCTGGGGGGTTCCCATCTGCCAGGCGTTCCTCGCCTACACGCTGGTCGAGTTCTGCCTGATCCCGCTGCGGGGTATGGCAGCCATCGGGGCCGCGTTCCTTCCTCACGAGGTGGCCGCCTACTACGCCCGCTGGCGCTACATCGGCCACCTGCTCGGCATCGATCCCGCGCTGCTCGCCGCCAACCAGGCCCAGCAGGAGGCCCTGGAGCAGCTCTACCTGCTCACCCGTCCCGAGGTCGACGACTACTGCCGGGATCTGGTCGCAGCCATCAACAACGAGTTCCTCGTGCCCGAAATCGA